>CAXTSB010000226.1:0-2028 GCA_964246845.1 uncultured Acidobacteriaceae bacterium | reverse complement strand
GCCGTCCGGTAGCGCCAAGCGATCAGCAGAAAAGCGCCCGCGACCAGAAGCGCCAGCACACTTTGCACCTGATGGAGCCCGCCCATCGCCCATCCACCCGCCGTGAAGCCGAGCAGCTGGAGGAGCACGCCGGCCATCGCCAGCCCGAGGACCGCGGCGCCCCACCTCGCGCGCGAACCGAGCACCGCCGGCAGCGCCGCGACGCTCGCCGCCCCGTACAGTGCCGCCGCGCCGCGCATGGCTGAAAGGTCGATCATGGGTGGGTGAAGGCTTATTTCAGTATACGAGGCGGCCCGGCAGCGCCGGGGTGAAAAGAAAATTCGTTCGCCCGGCAACCCAAACCCGCCCGCGGCCCATCTCCCTGCTTGTCAACGCCATGCAGCCGCCGGCCTCCATCGGGCGGACGGCTCACCCCACGTCCAAGCACTCACCCAACACGGAGGAACCCGCCCATGTCCGACTACCGCGTCCGCGCCGGCGACAGCCAGGAAGACCAGATCACATCTTTCATGGAGGCGTACAGCTCCAAGCTGCCCTCCTCGTTTTTTCTCGGCGCTTCGTTCGCGTCCATCATCGGTTCGCTGATCCTGAAAACCCAAGGCAAGGACGAGAACGCGCTGTTTGTCGGTCAATGGGCCGCGCCGTTTCTGCTGCTGGGGATTTACAACAAGATGGTGAAGCAGCACGGGTCGGACTCGGAAGTACGGGGCTGAAGGCTGCTGCCGCTGCTGTAACAAAGGCCGCCTAAGGGCGGCCTTTGTTATTTGAATCTGCTTTCGGAGTTGGTCACGCCGCGGAGCCGATTCCATGCTTGGCGAGCCGGGCCATCCATCGCCTGTTGCCATAAACGCCCTGCAACAACGACGGAACATAAAAGTCAGCATCGAGATCAGGGAAGAAGAAGGCATATCCGATGCCCATCATCTCGACCCGGCGCAGCTGTTCCGCCGTGGCGGCTTCAAGCCCTTGCAGGTTCTCAACTGGAATAGCCATCCTCATGCCGGTGCTGAGGTGAATAACGAGTATGTGCGCGCTCTCCAGGTACTCCACCCGCAAAGCGTACGGGTCGGGGCCATACTCTTTTTCGTGCTGCCGAGCGGCCGCCAGCGCTTCTTCGATGTCACTGTCCGTCGTCGCCGACCTGAGTACTTCCTGATCCATGCTGCTTCTCCCACAAACTTTTAAGAATAATGTAGTTCCGCGCGGCTGTATCCAGAATCTTGCGTACATCCGCGATCTTGGCATTCGCGGGTTTGATATTTCTGGTGCGGGACGATAAAACCGCAGCTCCACCTTCTGAAAGCTCCACAATAACTTCTACTTCGCCGTAAAAGCCGTGAACGTGCGTGGGAAGGTGATCGTCGGCAAAAGACTGGAACCATACAGCGTCGATCCGAATCCTGCTCACAAACCATCGTAGACGCGTTTCGCTCTAGCTCGACTAAAGCTGTCCAATTTGGAAAGCGATTGAGAACAACCCTTTACCCTCCACCCTTTCCCCTCTACCCTGTATCTCGTGTCCTCCCCGCCTCCCGACGCCCTGACCCCGCTCATGCGCCAGTACGCGGCCGCCAAGGCCGAGCACCCGGGCGCGCTGCTTCTATTCCGGTTGGGCGACTTTTACGAGCTCTTTTACGACGACGCCCGCACCGCCGCGCGCGAGCTTGGGATTACGCTCACCTCGCGCGACAAGGAGCGCGGCGTGCCCATGTGCGGCGTACCGGCGCACTCCGCCGAGGCGCACATCGCCAAGCTGCTGCGCGCCGGGCACCGCGTGGCTGTGTGCGAACAGATGGAGGACCCGGCGTCCTCAAAAAGCCAGGCGAAGAAGATCGTCCGCCGCGAGGTCACGCGCGTGTTCACGCCCGGCACCGCCGCCGGGGTCGATCTCGGGGCCGCCGAGAACAACTCCCTCGCCGCGGGCCACGCGACGGAAACGGCGGCCGGGCTTGCACTGCTTGATCTGTCGACCGGCGAGTTCCGCGCGCGCGAGTGGGCCGGGCTAGACGCGCCCGCGCTGTGCGCCGA
>CAXTSB010000225.1:0-2044 GCA_964246845.1 uncultured Acidobacteriaceae bacterium | reverse complement strand
CAAGGTGGGGCAGCGGGTCGGGGTCGGGGCGTTGTGCGGCTCCTGCATGGCCTGTGAGTGGTGCGAAAGCGGCCGCCAGAACTGGTGCCCGCAGGTGGTCGGGACCGTGATGGGCCCGCACAAGGGCGGCTTCGGTTCCTTGGTGCGGGTGGAAAACTGGCAGTTCGCGCACCCCTTGCCGGAAGAGATCGCCTCGAAACATGCCGGGCCGCTGCTGTGTGCGGGCACGACCGTCTTTACGCCGCTCCTGCGCCAAGGCGTCAAGCCGACAGACCGGGTGGCCGTGGTCGGCATCGGCGGCCTGGGGCATCTGGCCGTGCAGTACATGGCCAAATGGGGCTGCGAGGTGACCGCGATCAGCTCCACGCACGAGAAAGACGAGCAGGCTCATGCATTCGGCGCGCGGCAGTTCATCGCGACCCGCGGCACGGATGAGCTCTCGAAAGTGAAAGCCCGGTTCGACTTCATCCTGTCGACCGTGAGCGCGGACCTGCCCTACGACCTATACCTCCAAGCGCTGCGGCCCGGCGGCAAACTGTGCATGGTGGGCATCCCGGACAAGCCGATCTCCTTTATTCCCTGGGGCATCCTCGCGGGCGAAAAAGGGATTGTCGGCGGCCAGCCCGGGTCTATCGATGAAACGCGACAGATGCTCGAGTTCACGGCCCGGCACGGCATCCGGCCGACCATCGAGACCTTCCCCATGGCGGAGGCAAACGCCGCGCTCGACCATACACGGCAAGGCAAGGCGCGCTTTCGCGCGGTGCTTGCGGCGTGATGCGTGGAAATGCTTATTAAGTAGAGAAGCCGTTCTTGCTATCCGACCACACGCTCTCTTAGCATCGCGGCGGGAGCGGGCCGTACGCCGCCCTTCGATTCCCGAGGTGTGCATGCCCGCCGCTTTCCGCTTTGCGGTTTTTTGCTTCCTACTCTCAACGGCAAGCGGCGCGCAGCAAACGGGCGCGCCGCCGAACCCCCAACCCGTCACTACCATTCGGACAGAGCCCAAGCTCGAACTGCTCGATGTGGTGCTGACGCACAAACGCGCCCCGGTCCACGGCCTGAGCAAGTCCGCCTTCCGCATCCTGGACAACGGCAAGCCTGTAACCCCCACCGTCTTTGAAGAGCACCAGCCGACCGATGCGCCGGCGACCAAAGCAGCGCCCAATCTCCCGCCGGGTGATTTCACTAATGTTCCGGCATACACCGTGGGCAGCGCGGCGAACGTACTTCTGCTGGATGCCTTGAATACGCCGGCGGCGAGCCAGGGCCAGGTGCGGCAGCAGATGCTCGCCTACCTGCGCGGCATCCCGCCGGGCACCCGCATCGCCGTGTTCACCCTGGCTTCGCGGCTGCGTTTGGTCAACAGCTTTACGACCGATGCGGGTAAGCTGGCCGAGTCGCTGCGCGCGGGTGGGGGCGGGCAGGCATCCGTGCTTCAGCTCAGCACTGCGGACAACCGGGAAGAGCTGAAGCGCGTCGCCTCGGCGGGTGCCAACCCAACTACAAACTCTGTTCTGCGGCAATTCGAAGCGGACAATATCGCGCTGGATACGGATGCGCGCGTGCGGGGGACTCTGGCGGCGTTGGAGCAGCTGGCCGCCTTTCTCCAGCCCATTCCCGAGCGTAAAAACCTGATCTGGTTTTCAGGCGGCTTTCCCTTTTCCATCCAGCCTGACTCAAAATTGGCGAACCCGCTGCGGGGCACCCGCGAGTATGCCGAGCAGGTGCGCGCCGCCGATGCGGTGCTGGCGGCGGCGCGAGTCGCGGTATACCCCGTGGACGCGCGCGTCGGAGCCTTTGAGGCCACGGTAAGCGTACCTTGACGGAAGACCGGGCTACAGCTTTTTGCGCTTGGCGGGCTGGAGGCTTACACCGCTTTCCTGGTGATTGCGCATGATCAGGAGCGCGACCGCCCTGCCCTTGCTGTCGCGCATGGCGCGGGCGAGCGCGCCGCGCGTATTGATCGGCTTGTCGGCCGCGCGCAGGATCACGTCGCCCGCCGCCAGGCCCGCGGGGGCCGCCGGGGAGCCTGGGTTTACAC
>CAXTSB010000224.1:0-2052 GCA_964246845.1 uncultured Acidobacteriaceae bacterium | reverse complement strand
CGCTAAAGTTACGGGCCTGGTCACCGGGCATGTGGACGAGAAAGCTAAGCCGCTCGCGGCCAAGTACGGTGTCCTGGAAAGCTCCATTTACACCTACGAGCAGTACGATCGGATGCGCGACAACCCGGCCATCGACGCGGTCTACATCGGCCTGCCGAACTCGCAGCATGCCGAGTTCACCATCCGCGCCGCCAAGGCGGGTAAGCACGTGCTGTGCGAGAAGCCCATGGCGACCTCTGTCGCCGACGCGCAGGCCATGATCGCGGCCTGCTCCCAGGCGAACAAGAAACTGATGATCGCCTACCGGTGCCAGCTGGAGCCGGTCAATCTCCGCGCGATCGAGCTGATCCGTACGGGCGCCATCGGGCAGGTGCAGGCGATCGAAAGCGCGAACGGCTTCAACATCCCGGCGGGCGAGTGGCGGCTCAACCGCAAGCTGGCCGGCGGCGGCCCGCTCATGGATGTCGGTATTTACTCGCTCAACGCCTGCCGCTATCTCACGGGCGAGGAGCCGCAGGTGCTTTCCGCTTACTCGTCCGTGATCGACAAGGATGACCGGTTCAATGAGGTCGAGGAGAACGTGGGCTGGACGATGCGGTTTCCCTCGGGCATCGTGGCGAGCTGCAACACCACTTACGGCGCGAGCATGGACGGGTTTGTGCGCGTCCACGGGTCCAAGGGATTCCTGGAGCTTTCGCCCGCATTCGGCTACCAGGGTATCCACCTGACCGGTTCCATGAACAAGCAGCCGATCGACTTTCCCGAGCCAATTCACGACCCGCAGCAGTTCACCGCGCAAGCGGACTACTTCGCCGAGTGCATCCGGCTCAATCGCCCTGTAAAGCCGGACGGGGCCGAGGGCCTGCGAGATATGCAGCTGATGGCGCAAATCTACCGGGCAGCCGGGCTGCACATGGGGTAATCCGTTACAATCGCGCCCATGAGGACCCGTCTTCCCATCAACCCGGCGCTGGGCGGCTATGAACTGCGGATCGACCCGCCTTTAACCGACGACCAGCTCTATGTGTTCTGCCGGTTGAACGACATCGCGCGTGTGGAGCGCACACGGGAAGGGGTGATCCAGATGATGTCGCCGTCGGGCACTTTGTCAGATAACGGCAACAGCGAGATCATCCTGCAGCTGCGGGCATGGTGGAAAACGCATCGGCGCGGCTGCGCGTACGGCTCCAACGCGGGTTTTACCCTGCCCGACGGCTCCATGATGAGCCCCAATGCGGCCTACTGCACGGCCGAACGGCTCGCGACGGTGACGCTCAAAGACCGGGAGCGCTTCGCGCACGTTTGCCCTGACTTTGTGATCGAGCTGCTTTCCAGAACGGACAGCCTGAAGGCCACTCAACGCAAGATGGAGCTTTGGATCGAGAACGGAGCGCAGGTCGCCTGGCTGGTGAACCCGAGGAAAAAGGAAGTTCTGGTGTATACGGCCGGGACGGCTGCGCCGGAGGTGGTCTCCGGGCCTGCCGTGGAGGGCTCCGGCCCGGTGGAAGGATTTCGGCTCGACCTCGAAGAGGTTTGGAGCTGCTACCTCTAACCCTTCAGTGCGAGTAGTTTTGCGCGTACACATCCGGGGCGACACCCGAGTTCTTCGCAAGCTCGCGCAGCTCCATCGCCTGGTCGTGCGGCAGCAGCCCGCCCAGGGTGACTAAAAAGGGACGCTGGCCGTTGCGGGACCATACATCGGCTTTGTAGTTGGGGTGCTTGCGGTTGATCTCGGCGGCTTTGCGCTCTGCTTCCTGCCGACGGTTGTAGGTAAAGGCGACCACGCGCCAGATGTCGCGGGCGTTGGCCGGGGTTGCGCCGCCCTGCGGGTTTCCCGGCTGCGCTGCCGGCGTGCTTGGCACCGGAACCGGCACTGCCGGGGCGCTCGCCGCGGGAGCTGCCCCCGCGGGCGCGCCTGCTTGGGCGGCGGTTTTGTCCGCGCCATGGCGGAGGGCGAAAAACAGGACCAGCGCGAGGATTACGGCAGCCGCGCCCAGGATAAGGCCGAGCCGCCGGCTCCCGGATGCGGCCTCCGACGGCTCGGGCTCAGGG
>CAXTSB010000223.1:0-2141 GCA_964246845.1 uncultured Acidobacteriaceae bacterium | reverse complement strand
TGTCGGCGCCACCGGCGACCTCGCCCAGCGCAAGCTGCTGCCGGGCCTGTGCCATCTCGCCAGCTCCGGCTTCATTCCCGGCTGCCGCGTCATCGGCGTGTCGCTCGACACGCTGGACCGCGACGGCTTCCGCCAGTTCGCGCGCCACGGCCGCGCGCTTGGCCCGCAGCTTGCCCGGCACCAGCTTGAGCAGGTAATAAAACACCACAAGCAGCAGCACACCCGAGTTGAAGTCCTCGAAATACCGCGACGCCTGATCGGTCGAAATACCCATGGAGCCGGCGAGCTTCCGCACGATCGGCGCGTGCGTGTAGGCTTCCAGCTCCGAGTTCTTTTCGGGCGCGTCCATGCGCGTTTGCGAGGTTCCGTTTGTGATCGGCTGCGGACGGTCCTGCGCCCACACCGTGTACGCGGGCAGCAGCGCCAAAGCAAGAAGGACGCGCTTCAAGACCGGGCCTCCGCGGCCGGCAGCACTGCCGACAACACCTGCCCCGCAAGCGCATCGATGGCAGGGTCCATGGCCGCGCGGGCCCGCTCCGCATCCGCGGCCGCGGCCTCGCCGGCCTCACGCACCCGCGTTTGCCCGGCCGCCCTCGTTTCGCTCAATACCTTGTCCCGCCGGGCGAGCCAGCCCGCCACCTGCTTTTCGCGCTCCGCCAGTACTTCCGCCCGAGCCGCACGCAAGCCTTCGTTGTACTCGCGGGTTTTCGCTTCCGCATCGGCAACGGCGGCCGCGGCCTTTTCTTTCGCGCCCACGGTCCGCTCGCGCCGCTCCGCCAGGACGCGGCGCAGAGGCTTGTCCACCAAAACCGTATACGAGGCCACAAGCAGTAGAAATAGGATCGCGGTCGGAATGGAACCGAGAAACAGCGAACCGAGTTGCCGGAAAATCAAGTCCATAAAGTGTTCGGAGTCAAACAGGCGCGCGAGGAGCGGGGTTGCGGACGCGTGGCGCTCCCTTATAGATACCATAGGGCGCGGGCGAAGGCGACTGTTTCAGGCCTCCCAGGGGTTCAGAAGGGCAACGCCGGTCGACTCAAAGTCGACGGTGTTCCGCGTGACCACGGTCATGCCGTGCACCAGCGCCGTGGCCGCGATCAGCGCGTCGCGCTCCGCACGGCGATCAGGCACATGGATGTGCGCACAGCGCCGGGCGACCGCTGTGTCGATCATCAGAATGCGCCCGGCGAACTCCGGGAGCACGCGTGTTTCCAGCCACCCTCTCAGTACCGCTCCTTGTCTCGCGTCCCGCCGTTCCTTTTGCAATATGCCAAGTTCGATTTCCATCACCGTAATGGCGGAAACATAGAAACGGCCTGCGTCAACGCTCGTGGCCCACTTCAAGACAGAAGGCGCGGCCTTCTTGGAGCGACTTTCGCGCAGCTCCGAAATCACGTTTGTGTCCAGAATGAACACTAGTCGAGATCAGCTGGGCGCAGGCCAAGCACAATGCGGGGTGGGTCAAACTCAATGTCTTCGCCATCGGGCATGGCGAGTGCATCCACGATGCTGCGCGGTTTCTCGGTAAGCCGCCGGTACTCGTCGATGTTCAGGAGCACATGCGCCGGCTTGCCCCGATCTGTGATGAATACAGGCCCGTCCTGAGCCGCGCGCTTAGCGCGGGCCGCGTCTTGATTGAACTCACGGCTTGAAAAAGTGCTCAGCATCGCCGCACCTCCTTTGCTCTATGTAGATACATTACTACAATAAGCAGCCACGGCTGCCGTGATGCTCCAAAGTTGCGTATGCAGCATGCCTCCCCGCCGCACACCGGAGCAAACATCCACCCCGAACGGCCGTACCCGCTCAACCTCCTCCCGCACGTTTGCAGCACGGAGCCCGCCGGCCAGCCGCACGGGTTTCGGCGAGTTCTCCATAGATATCCGGCTCACGCATTTACGCCGAATCGCCGCCAACGCCCCAAGAGCGAGCGCGGCGCGGCGACCCGAAGACGCACGCCGTCCTCCCCGCCCCGGCGCTCGAAGGCGCGGGCCAGCACCGTGCCGCCCGCTTCCAGCGCCGCCACGGCTTCGCCCGCGCCCTGCGGAATCCAGAACTCCGTGGTCTCGACCGGGTCCGCCGTCAGCGCGCGGTCGACGGCCGCCAGCAAGCCGTCCATGCCCGTCCCCCGCAGAGCTGAT
>CAXTSB010000222.1:0-2142 GCA_964246845.1 uncultured Acidobacteriaceae bacterium | reverse complement strand
CCAGCCGGCGCGCGCGGGATCGTGATGGAAGGCCGGGATATCGGGACGGTGGTTTTCCCGGAAGCGACCCTGAAAGTATTCCTTGAAGCTACGCCCGAGGCCCGCGCCGCCCGCCGCCTCCGGCAAGAAACTGGGGCCGACCGTGCGACGGTGCTTCGGGAGATGAACGCGCGGGACCGGCGCGATCAAAGCCGGGCCGCAAGCCCCCTCCAAGCGGCCGAGGACGCGGTGGTGATCGACTCAACCGTGCTCAGCCTCCGTGAGGTGGTCGCACAGGTTGAAAGCCTGGTACGCGCGCGATGGGGCATCCTGCCTGTCGGCGATGGAGCGCCCACCCCAGCAGCGGATGCCGCGTTGAAGCAGCTTTCCTAGAGTGTGAGCGCGGCAGGCTTTCACCGCGCCTGCCCCGCCCGATAAGCCGCTTACGGCTGACGGTCTATCCCTTGCCTTGCTTTATTGCGCCACGGGGGTCGGGGCGTCGCCCTCGGCCCGCAGGCGGCGCGGCGGCTTTTCCCCGGCCCGGCGCAGGGTCAGGTCGCCGTGTTCGGTTTTCAGGTCGATATGCGGGCCGCCTTGCCCTTGCTGCCCTCGGATGCTTTTCCCGCCGCCGTCCGACGCTTGCGCGAACGGGAACTCCGAGCTGATCTCATCCTCCTTGCCCGTAACGCCGTTCAGTGTGAAGCTCGCGTCCCCCGGTGCCGAAAAGACGATGTTGCCCGTGCTGTTCCGAACTGACAGCGGCCCGGCGGCTCCGGCGAGCGCGACGGATACGTCGCTGTTCGAGTCCTCGATCGTCGCGGGTCCGGACAGTCCGGTGATCTCCACGTCCTTCGACCGGGTTTGGAGGTCGACTCCGGCCGGGACGCCGGCGACGCGCAGGTCGTCGTTGTCGAGCGTCAACGTGCCTTTCAGCATCGGGATTTCCAGTGTCGTCCGGTCCGAGCGGAACGAGACCGCCCCCGAGGCGTCACTGATCTCCGTATCGCCGAAAAATGCGCCGTGAAGCATGGTACGGCCGCGGATGCCCGCGACGGAAACGTCGTCCGCGCGGCCGTCCACTTCCAAGTCGCCCATGAGCGAGCGGGCGCGCAGGTCGCCATGGTCCATCGTGAGCCGGACGGGGCCGCGCAGATTTTCCAGTGCCGCGTCCCCGTGGTCGCTATTGACGGCAAGCGCCCCGTCGAGGCCCGAAGCGGACACGTCGCCGTGGTGGGTGCGGATCGTGGGTGCGACGCCCGGAGGCAGTGCAATCTCAAGCCGTACCTCGACGTGTTCGCGGCCGGGCACGGTCAGCGTCGCTTCGTCGCCATGCACCTCCAAGCGCGGTCGGACGGCGGCGAAAGCCCGGTCCTTTTCATTGTCAGGCACATGCGCGGTTTCGACGGCGCGCACGTGGATGCGCCCATCCGCGGAAGGCGACAGCAGCACGTCACCGCGCGCGTTGTCGACCGTGAGCGCGACGCGAGGCGCGATGTTTTCTTCAAGCGTGACCGTGTTTTCATGCGCTTCGCCGTCGAGCGCACCGCCCCAGTCCCACTCAAAGTTGTTGTCGCCCCAGTGCCAATCCTCGTGCGGGCGCAGATGCCCATTGGCCGAAACGCCCAAACCGAGCAGCAGGAGCAGCACAAGCCATCCGCCGACGCCGCCCCTGCGCCGCGGTGCGGTTGCCCCAGCGTAGCGACCCCGCTCAAAGATTCTCTCTAGAAGCAGCAAAACCCCGATGACGATCAGCGCCAAAGGCCACCAGCGCGCGAACCCGTCGGCGAACCGGAACCCATTGACCGCGCCCGTGGTGATCAGCAGCGCGACCGCGCCGACCGCGAGCGGCACAACGGCGCTGGTGACGGTGCGCCGGTACGGGAGCGCGGACGGGTTGTAGCCGAAGGGCAGCCTGACCGGGATAAGCGCTTCGAGCAGGTTCAGCCCTCCGGCGGCGAGCAGGTACAGCGGCCAGGAGCGGCCGAACGAGAGCAGGTGCCATTGGCTCAGCAGCGCCGTCACGGCAAAAGTGAGCAGAAACACCGGTCCGCGGACGCGGCGAAACAGAAAGGGATTCATGAACGGTCCTCCTGCGGTCCTGTCCGCGCTTCTGCATCGGCTGCCGGCGCGGGTGGGTCGGGGGTGATGGACAAGGGTCCGCGG
>CAXTSB010000221.1:0-2170 GCA_964246845.1 uncultured Acidobacteriaceae bacterium | reverse complement strand
CCGTATTGAAGGTAATGACGTTGTCGTGGCTGGCACCCGTATCGTCTGAAACCAGGATACCGCCGGAGTTGCCGGTGACCGTGTTCGCGGTAATGACCGCGTGGTCGGCCCCCAGCAGATGGATTCCCTCACCGCAGTCGGTCGACTCGCTGGTTTCATAGGAGGGTATGCCGGGGCAAGTGGCACTGGTGGCTGTCGGAACGAGCGCGCGGTTGTTATTCACCACTTGGTTGGAGGAAAGCGTGACGGACGAACTGTTGGCCACCAGAATGCCTTCAAAGTTCGCGTTCTCGACGGTAAAGCCGGAGATGTGCACTTGTGCCAGGCCGGGCGTGTCGAGCCCGTCCACAAAAAACCCGCGCGGCTGCCCGCTTGCATCCAGGGTGGCGCCGGTGGCGGCAATGGAAAGCGGCTTGGAGATGATGACCGCTTCGCGATAAGTGCCGGGCGCGACTTGGAGGAGGTCATTCGCACTTGCCGCGGCAACCGCGGCGGAAATGCTTGGGTAGCAGCCATTTGCGCCGGAAGCATTGACGCAGAGTGTGGCGGCAGAAGCGCAAGAAGCGGCGGCGAACACCGCGCCGGAACCGATCAGTGCACGCATGGTAGGGAGAGAGCCGGCTTTCATTGGAGAGATCCTTCGCGGTTACGCGGTTATCTGACAGCAGGTTACGTTTGTAGCATAAAAGGTCACACCTCCAGCTTTGCGCCGTCGTTGACAAGGGTGAGCACAGGCTTAGGGCGATCGTACTTGTGGCTCAGGAAGCAAATCCTTACCGAAGAGTTCAGAAATGCTATCTCCTCCTCCGATTGAGTATCGGTAAATGTGGCTTGTCTGTGGGGGAGTGCGGTCATCAGAAGCCCTCGCGGGGAGCAAGATAAGAGCATGAAAGCGCAAGAAGGGCGGTGAGTTTTGCGCTTCACCAAATCAGGACGGAGCGTAACACGTTTGTCTTGGAAAAGACTTCACGCCCTGATCTTTTTTTATGAACAAAAACCGATGTTTGCTGAAGATAATGCTCTGATAGCCGTGAAGTAAGACGGTTCGGCTGGGCGGGCCTTCTCTAGTACCACGAACGCCCTGGCAACATGCACCGGCTCCGGTGCAAAGCGCTTCCGGCCCGCGTGGGACGCGGAGTTCAGGCCCTGGAACCCGGCGCTTCCCACAGGGTTTTGCGCGGCGGCTGTGGATGCTCTTGAGAGCGCGGGTCAGTTCTGCTCGACTTGTTCGCTTGGGCCGGCGTGCCGGGCGCGGAGATCCTGGAGCCAGTTTCCGAGCTCCTCGTCCTCGACCGGGGGCGGCGACGGAGCGGGCTCGATCAGGTCCTGCCAGCGATCGTCGTTCTGCATGACGAGGGCGAGCGCCAAGAGCGAGGCGGCCATCTGCTCGGCGGTAGGCGCGGTGATCTCGATCCGCCCGGGCGCGAGCCGGACATTTGGGGGCAGCTCGGGGAGCATGGCGGTGCGCAGGGCTGGAGGCAGGGAAATGCGCAGCGGGCGAGGCCGGGGCGCGGGCTCGGGGGCTTGGAGCCGGGCTTGGAAAGCGTCCGCGGGTACGGGCGCGGCGAGCAGCTCGTCGAGGAAGCCGAGCAGGGCCGGGCGCTCGACGAAGTGCGCCCCGGCGACGGCTTGGAGCCCGCCGACGGCTTTCATCAGCGCTTGCGCCTGCACGCGGCCGAGGGAGAACAGCCGCTCCACATCACGCCGGGCCCAGGTTTCGGTGCGCGAGCGCTCGACCTCGGCGCGGAGCCGGGGGAGCTCGCGGAGCCACGCGACCGGCCTGCCCATGTTCCTCGAACCTCCTAGAAAAACGCCGGTTTCAAGCCTATCCCATTTCCGGCACAGCTGCCGGAAACCCTGTTCCGGGGTGTGCAGGATTACACCCGATAATGCCGCTTATCGTGCTACATTGCTCCCATGAGCCCGGAAACGGCATTGGCGGCGCTCGGCGGCCCGGAAGGGCAGGGCGGGGCCGCGGAAGCCCGGCTGATCGCACTCGTCCTCGACTCGGTGACCTCGCCCCACTCCCGGCGCGCGTACCGGACCGGCTTGGAGCGGTTCTTCGGCTGGGTCCGGTCGGAGGAGGAGCCCCGGGCGTTCACCAAGGCCTTGGCCGGCCGCTACCGGGCGCACCTGCTCGCCGAAGGCCGGAGCGCGGCCACGGTCAACC
>CAXTSB010000220.1:0-2242 GCA_964246845.1 uncultured Acidobacteriaceae bacterium | reverse complement strand
CGGCGCCACCACCAGCCCGCCCCCCGCCCCCCGCCCCCCCCCCGCCCGGCGTGCGGCCGCGCGCGGCCCGGCTGGCCGGGCGGGGGTCGCGCCGAGCGCGGCGCGCAGCTCCACCTCACCCGAGCGCGCGGCGGCCCGCGCCAGTTGGAGGTTGGCCCAGTTGGCGCAAGCGATCAACAGCAGCGCCCCGCACGCGCCGAGCAGCGCGTACAGGGCGGGCTGCTGCCCCCGCACCAGCGAAAGTGAGTACGGCTCAAGCATAAGCGTGCCGCGGCGCGGGTCGTTCGCGGCGGGACCGTGGGCGTAGATCGCGGAAGCCTCAGCCTCGGCCTGCTTGCGGGTCACCCCCGGGCAAAGCCGGGCGGCGATGAGAATACTCGAGGCCAGGTCGCCGCGAACCGTAGCCGAGCGGCGCTCCAGGGGCAGGTACACGGACTCGGTCCCGGCAAGGTAATTCGGAAGCGACGATCCGGGCGGCAGCACGCCGACCACGGTTGCAAGTCCGAACTTACCCAAACGGAGCGTGCGGCCCACCACATGTGGGTCCGCGTGGAGCACACCACGCCAGAATAGATCGTTAACGACCATATTGCCCGTTCCGGCGTCCCGGGCTTCGAGCAGGCGCCCTAGCCGCGCGGGTACGCCCGGCACGGCAAAGTAGCCGGGCTCCACTTGAAGCACATTCGAGATGTGCGGGCCGTCGCTGCTCTTCCAGATCGCAACGCTCTGCGCGTACCCGCCGACGGCCGCAAAAGCCCGTACTCCCCGGCGCAGCGCGTCCAGGTCGGCACACTCAAAGTACACGGCCCGACTGTCTGCACGCAGGTCGCGTTCGAGCGAAACGATCCGCTCGGCGTGCGGCAGGTTCACGGGCCGGAGCAGCACAGAATCGATGATCGCCAGCATCGCTATGGTCGCGCCCAGCCCAAGCGCGAGCGTGATCACGGCGGTGAGCGTGAAGCCGGGCGACTGGCGCAGGCGGCGCAGGGCGTAGCGGAGGTCGGCAAGCAGGGCGGGCATGGACAGGGCTCCTATCCCGGGCGCGCCGCGTGTGGAGGCGGACGGCCCGGCGTTCCTGCCGCTTCTACCCGCACGTCAATGGCCAAACCGACTCAAGCGTAAGTCACTGATTCCACGACAAAGCCCCTGCCCAAAACTGTCCACTTCTGGACACCATGTCCGGAAGTGGACACTCGCCGCCATGACCATCGACCTCAGTGACAAGCACATTCGCTCTCGCGAAGGCTCGATTCGTCCCTGCCCAACGGCACACCTAACCGGACTCGCCGACGCGCTGCTCCGCCCCAGGCGGCTGCGGACGCAGCTGCTCAAATAGCCACATCCGCGCCATGGCCCAGTCGCGCTTGACCGTACGCGGCGCAACCCCGGTCAGCGCGGCGATCTCCTCCACGCTCAGGCCGGCGAAGTAGCGCAGCTCCACCACGCGGGCTTGGCGCGGCTCGCGCTCCGCAAGGCGGGCCAGGGCTTCATCAAGCGCCAACACGTCAATGGAGCGCTCCGCGCCCGCGGCCTGCGCCTCCTCGATCGCCACATGCGGGATCCCGCCGCAACGCATCTCGGCATTGCGCCCGCGCGCGTGGTCGACCAATACGCGGCGCATCACCGTCGCCGCAACGGCCAGAAAATGCCCGCGGCTTTGCCAATCCATCGGGTTGGGGGCGAGCCGCAGAAATGCCTCATGGATCAGCGCGGTGGGCTGGAGCGTATGCCCTTCCCGCTCGCGGCGCATGTAGCCCTTCGCCAGCCGGTGCAGCTCGGCGTACACCAGCGGCAGCAGCTGCTCCGCCGCTCCCGCGTCGCCCTCGCGCATGGCTTGGAGGAGCAGAGTCACCGGTTGGTCCCGTGATTCCATGCCATGGCCCCTTTGCGCACGAGCATACGCCTACCTTGGGTGTGGATCCAGCATGTGCCGAATCGGGGAAAGTAAAAAATATCTGGCAAGCGATGCCTGCTTGTGCGATGCTTTTGTTCTCGCGGAACGCGCCGCGTTTTGCCGCGCGAAACCGCCGGGCCCCCACCCGAAAGCGGCCGTCCGAGCCGCGCTCCGCGCCTGCCTGCCTGGGTTTTCTTGAGCGAGCAACTCCCTCTGAGTTTGTGGACGGATGATGGGCGATGGTAAGCGAACAAGCATTGCTCGACGAAATGTTCGAGGCGGCGCTCAGCCTGGGCCCTGCCGAGTGGCCGGCGCTGCTGGCCGAGGCGGGCCGGCGCAGCCCCGCGC
>CAXTSB010000219.1:0-2261 GCA_964246845.1 uncultured Acidobacteriaceae bacterium | reverse complement strand
ACGCCGACACGGCCGCGGTCAGCTGGCAGCCCATGACCCCGGGCCCGGAAGGCGTGCGGGTGCTGCTGGTCGCGATGCCGCGCGAGGTGGTCGTCGAGTACGAGAGCATTGTGCGCGAAGCCGGATTTCTTCCCGGTGCCGTCCTGCCGAGTACGATCGCGGCCATGCCCCTGGCAGGCGCGGAGCCGGCGCTGCTGGTGAACCGGAACGGCGGCACGCTGACAACCGCGATCCTGCGCGGCCAGGACTTGCTGCTGCACCGCGCGCTCGATTTTCTCGGTTCGGACGATGCGGGGCCGCCCGAAGGCCTACCGCGTCTGCCCAGGAGCACTGAGGCGCAGGCGCGCTACGAGGAAGATGAGGTGCGGCGAGGTGTCGGGGTCGCGATTGCCTTTTATGAGGACACCGTGGGGCGTGCGCCGGACGAAGTCTTTTACATCGGGCCTGGTACGGCGGAAGCATTCGCGGACTTGCTGGGCGAGCCGGTGGTGCGGGTGCGCGACCTGGGCGCGGCGCCGGGGCTGCCCTCGCGTACCGTGCCCCGCTCACTGCTGGCCCCAGTTACCGGAGCCCTGCACAATGCTTGAGGCGAACGCATGAGGGTCAACCTTAATCTCGCGACACGGCCCTACTTGGAACTGCGCCCGGTACTGGCGCGTTTGCGCGCGGCCGCCGTCATCCTGCTTGTGCTGGCCTTGCCCATGCTGCTTGTCATCCGCGCGGCGGAAACCCGGGCGCGCCTTGCCGAGGCCAAGGTGGACCAGCTCCGGAGTAATATTGCGCTGCTCCAGCGCGAGCAGGCGCGGGCGCGCGCGCTGACCCGGCAAGGACCGAACGCGCAGGTGCTGGGGCAGGCGGCGTTCCTGAATGAGCTGTTCCGGCGCAAGAGCTTCGGTTGGACGGCGGCGATGAGCGACCTGGAAACAACGCTGCCGAGCGGGGTGCAGGTGCAAGTCATCAATCCCGTGGTTGGGTCTGACGGCCGCGTCATCATCCAGCTCCGGATCGTCGGCGCACGCGACAGGGCTGTGGACCTGGTGCACAATCTTGAGCGCTCCCGCTATTTCGCCGCGCCACGCCTCATCGCAGAATCGGCAAATCAAAACAGCGGCGGCCAAGGGCGGCCCGGCCTCACCGAGATTTCCAGCCCGACCGATGTCACCTTCGACATCTTGGCGGACTACCGTCCGCTGCCGAACTCGCACCCGGTCGGGCGCGGGCGGACCAAAGCTTCGCCTGAGCTTGAAAAAGCTGCCGCCCAAGCACCCGCCCCGGCTTCCTCGCAGGCTCAGCTGACCAACCCCGACCCGACCCCCGCTCCGAAAACCGGAGCCAAGGTGCGGTATCACTCTTCACCGCCGTTCGCGAACGGCGGGCTGCCGCCCATTCCGCCGCCGCTGGGAGAACGCCCATGACGCGCCGCAACAGGTTTGACCGGTTCGGCACGGCGCTGAACGCGCACCTCGCGGTCGTCGGGGCGCTGCTTCTGCTCGACTTCGTGCTCGGGACCAAGCTCCTGCTGGCCTCCCACCGCGGGCACAGCGACCAAACCGCCGAGTACGCGGCGGAGCTCGCGAATTATGCGCAGCTCAAACAGCAGGCGGGGCGGCTGCAAGCACTGCCGGGGCAGCTGCAGGCTTCGCGCACGCAGGCCGATGCGTTTGAAAGCGACCGTATCCCGACCAGCTTTTCCGTCCTGCTGAATGAACTCGGCGCGCTCACCACGCGCGACCACGTGCGCTTGAGCCGGGCGGCATACCCGGTCGGCCCCGCGGTGCCCGGCGTTGTTGAAGCGCGTATCGACGCCAATGTCAACGGCGAGTACACGCAGGTCATGCACTTCCTAAACGATGTGGAACGCGACAGAAACCACGTTTTCTTCACCATCCGCTCCGTCACGCTTACCGGACAGCAGGGCGGCCAGGTAAATCTGCGCGTGCGGATGACGACCTATCTTCGCGGTGAAATGGCCGACCCCGCGCTGCTCAACACAGGCGGCGCGGGCAGTTCCTCCGGGGAGGACCGCTGATGGCGCAGTTGAAAGGCCTCGGAACCGAAGACAAGCGTAAGGTCGCGATCGCCGCCGTATTGGGAGTAGCGGTGTTGGCGCTTGCCTTCAATACGCTGTTTGGAAGCGGCTCGCCCACCCCGTCGAGCATCCCCGCCGCTTCCGCGCGCCCGGCCGTTACAGCAGCGTCCCCCGCCGCCAAGCGCGGCAGCGCACCCGCGAACACTTCAACCGACCCGGCGCTGCACCCTGA
>CAXTSB010000218.1:754-2338 GCA_964246845.1 uncultured Acidobacteriaceae bacterium | reverse complement strand
GGCCGGGACAGCATGGCGACGCCGCTGCGCACCAGGTTGTCGCGTACCCGGTACCAGGGCCGGCACACGTCCACGGGTCGGCCCATTTGCCGTGTGCGCACCACGAAGCGGGAAAGCAGCGCGCAGGCAAGCCTGTCCGACAAACGCATGCAATTATCCCAGTCAACGGCCTCCGCCGTATGCCGGACTATGGCCGGCGGGATAGCGGCTCCTTCCGGATCGCGCCGGAAAAAGTAAAGAGCCGGGTCGCTTGGGGAGGCGGGCGAAGGCTGGAGTTCGCCCCAAAGTTGGTGCGCCATGTCGGGCATCAGATAGACGCGCGGCACTCCACAGCCGCTGAGCGCTTCGACAGAGCGCGTATCTCGAACGTAGATGGTCAGGTTTGGATGGTCACGCAGGACGCGGCACCGCTCTTCCCGCGCTTGCTCGCCCGCGAAATACACCGTTTGCGGCATTTGCACGACCTGATGGCTCGGAAACTGGCGCATGACGCCCAGCATGGAGTCGAGGTGCTCGGGGTAGAGGTCGCCGAGGTTGCCGCCGCCGTGGAACACAAAGACGTCATCGGGCGCAACCCCCTCCAATACCGCAGGCAGGTCATGAATGTTGTAGCGCCGTTTGACACAGATTGCATGACGACGAAAAAAGGCCTCCGTGCCCTGATTGATCAGCAGGTCGCCGATGTTGCGGTGCAGCGGGTAATCGAAATAAAAGACGCTGGCGCCGGGCTTGAGCACCTCCGTGATGCCGTCGAGCTTGCTTTGCAGATCGAGCATCGCCTGTTCGGATACGTTCATCCACCGAAGCCTTTCCTTGCCGGATTGGTACGCGCCATGAGTTTGGTCGCGGTGTTTGCGGGGAAAAAGAGGATGCGACGGTCTGCTTTTGCCGTTCTCGCCTGGGTCAGCAGCTCTGTGTACATCTCATGGGCGCAGGCGGCGCGTTTGCGCCAGCTGTGGTTGCGGGCCGCATCCAGCGCGGCGGCGGACATGCGCGAACGCAGCGCGGGCGGTGCGGCCGCGAACCGTTCGATCGCCGCGGCCATGTCGGCCACAACCTGCTCCGCCGAGTGAACCGGCACTTTGATGCCGGCGGCTTGGGGAACGAAATCACGGGCTCCGCTGGTCGCGAGGCACACGATCGGCAGCCCGGCCGCCATCGCTTCCAGAAGCTGCGCTCCGAATGAATCGCGCAAGGAATTGAACAGGAGGCAGTCATGCGCCGCATAGGCCCTGCGTACTTCCTCCCATGGAACGCGTTCCGGCTTCCAGAGAACTTGTTGTTCCAGTCCGCGCTCGCGTATTTGAGCGCGGACTTCCTCTTCAGCCATGCCGCTGCCGAGAATAGTCAAGGTGAACGGCACGCGGACGCGGGCCAGGATATCCAGAGTAAGCCGGAGGCCCTTGCGCGGGAGAAGCCGCCCGACCCACAAGATGCGCAGCGGCGCCCCTTCCCAGCTTGGGAAAGCACGTGCGGCGTCGGCGAAGAAGTCGTCCGGAAGCCCCGCGTCAAGAAACAGCCGCGCATCCGGGCAGCCCATTGCACGAAAAGCCGCCAGGGTTTCAAGGTTGGTTCCAAGCAGCT
>CAXTSB010000218.1:0-744 GCA_964246845.1 uncultured Acidobacteriaceae bacterium | reverse complement strand
GCTGGTGCACCCGCTTGTAAGCGCGGCGGTGCAGAAATGAAAAAGGCAGAAGGCGCACGCTCAGGCTGCGCATGCGCTCCCGCCATGCTGCCTTTCCGAAGTACGGCAGCAGCGGCGGAGGCGCGGTGTTGCCGCCGCCTACCGGTCCGAACACAGTCGGGATGCCCAACCGCCAGAGCTGCGTCGGAACATGAATGCTGCCGAACGTGACATGGTGTACAAGGTCGAATGGCTGAGCCCGGTGCAGCCGGCGAGCAGCACGCACCGCGGCGAACTGCCAAAGGAAGTAGCGCAGGCTGCTCGATCGGCAAAGGGTCCGCGGCCGCGCCTGTATGAAGGTGAACTGGATCGGCAGCTCAGGGTGATCCCGCATGTATGCTTCGATCGCGGGCCGGGCGCCTGCTTCGGCCAGCACATGCACATCCAGGCCGCGCTCGGCAAGGTGGACCGCCCAGTTCCAGCCGTGGCCCGGCTCCGTGCCGTAGTTGGGCGCGCAGGCGTAGGCCGACAAGAGAACCCGGATTGTGGGTGCGTTGTGCATAGGATTAAGACAAGTTGTGGGCCGCCGCACCCACGGGAAGGGTCCGCCGGCGCCACCGGCGGGCCCGCCACACGACCCCCGCAGAGGGAATGCCGTGGGACAGGAGATTGCCCGCGAGCATGCCGGACCGCGCCCCCCGCCCCCCCCGCGGCGGGCTCGGAGGCGCGGCTAGGCCGCGTCGCGCAGGCCGCTGGGCTCGGGTG
>CAXTSB010000217.1:0-2416 GCA_964246845.1 uncultured Acidobacteriaceae bacterium | reverse complement strand
GTGGAAACCCCGCGATTGCAAAGCGGGCACGGAGGGGCGGCGGAGCAAAGCGCCGACAGCGCGCCGTGCGGGGAATTCGCGAAAGCCGAGCCTTGGGAGCTGCCGGCGGTCGAGTACTTCGAAGCCGGAAAGCCGTTTGCGATCGGCGACCTCCAAATCACCGCATTCACCATTCCGCACGACGCGGCGGACCCGGTCGGCTTTGTGCTGGCGAGCGAGGGGGTGCGCATCGGCATCGCCACCGACCTCGGCTACATGCCCGCGAACGCATGCGAGCAGCTCCGGCGCACCGACGTGGTGATGCTTGAGTCGAACCATGACTTGGACATGCTGCGGGACGGGCCGTACCCGTGGTCGGTCAAGCAGCGGGTGCTGTCGCGCGTGGGACACCTGTCCAACGCGGCCGCGGCGGAGTTTCTGGAAAAGCGCTATGACGGGGGCGCGGCCTATGTCGTCTTGGCGCACCTATCCGAAAGCAACAACCTGCCCGAGCTCGCGCAAAAAGCCGCCGAGTGGGCGCTGCGCGACCGCATGACCCTGCTCGGCAACCGGCTGGTGCTGGCACGGCAGGACGTTCCGACTGAGTCAATCCTGCTTTAAGGTAAAAAGGCTACGGATTTCAACCCAACCCGCTACAATCGAAGAGATAGACCCCAGCGCGGCTGGGTTACTTATTAAGCGCGGGGAGCGTCGCAAGATTTGAAGCAAGCGGGGCAAACGCGGGCCGGCGAGGAGAGGCAACGTATGGCGCAGTGCACAGATCCCTCCGTGGGGTACATCCTTTCTTCATGGCGGTACGACCTTTCAGGTTCTTCGCAGGAGGTGCGGGGCGACCTGGAGCAGCACCTTGTGGAGTGCAGGGGCTGCCGCAACCGGCAGCGGCTGCACCGGACCATCGACGTGGCGCTCACCGGCCTGGCGACCGCCTCCGTGGGCTTGTTTCTGCTCGCCATTGCGGTGATCCACCACGTGGAGCCCTTGCGGACCTGGGCATTTGCGCTGCACTGGAGGCAGCTGCAGTTTCCGCTGACGCTGCAAGACTTCGCCGTCGCCGGACTGCTCATCTCCCTGTTCGCCTGGCTGCTGATCATGCTCGTGACGCCGGCCCCGGCGTTTATCTCCGAGGTCGCCGCGACGCAGGCGAAGGAAATCCGGAATCGGGGATGGAGAAAAGCGGCATGAGGAAATCAGCCCGCGCCTGTGCAGCTGTGCTTGCCTGCGGCTTCGCCGTCGCGGCCTGGGCCGCCGACCGCGTGTACTATCCCGGCAAGCTGCTGAACGCCACAACCGAAAGTCGGGACAAAAAGGGCAACACCACCACGCACGCGGTGTTCACCGTGCAAACGGGCGACCTGGTGTACACCGTGCGCGCGGAAAAGGTGGGTGCCAACGCGAAGGACTACACCGAAGGTATGATCGTGGGCGACCCGGTCGAGGCGAGCGTGGACGGCAACCACCTGTACCTGAAAACGCCCAAGGGCAAGCAGATTAAAACATCCGTGCTGACGCGGGCGCGCGCGGCCGCCGCTGCTCCGGCCCAGTAAACCGCTCATTTCCCTTTTTGTGCTGTTTCTTGCTCGACCGGGGCAGGCGCGCCGTCCGGCACGCTCGACACCATGCCGGGCGCGGGCTTCGGCGAGGCTGCGGGTTGGAAGGCCCCGGTAAGCGAGCGGACCTCGGCGATCCCGTTGCGGACGCACCAGTTTTCCAGCTGCGCCGCCACCCTCTCCACCGCGCGCGGGTCCGCGTAGGAAGCGGTGCCGACCTGCACGGCCGCCGCGCCCGCCATCAGGAACTCCACCGCGTCCTCGCCCGATCGGATGCCGCCCGCGCCCAAGATGGGAATCTTGACGGCCTGTGCGGCTTCCCACACCATGCGCACGGCAATCGGCTTGATCGCCGGCCCGGAAAGTCCGCCGGTATTGTTCGCGATTCGCGGTTTGCGCGTCGTGATGTCGATGGCAAGCGAAAGAAATGTGTTGACCAGCGTCAGCCCGTCGGCCCCGGCATCCTCGGCCGCCCGGGCCATCTCCGCGATCGAAGTCACATTGGGCGAGAGCTTCACAAAGATCGGCCGGCGGGCAGCCTTTTTCGCTTGCGCGGTCAGCGAAGCCAGCAGTTTGGGGTCCGCGCCGAACACCATGCCGCCGTGCTTTGTATTCGGGCAGGATGCATTGATCTCGTACGCGCTGATGCCGTCGGCTGCGTTGAGCACGCGGATGACCGCCAGGTAATCGTCGATCTCGTACCCGAAGACGTTGCAAAGCACGGCGCAGGGTGGGGGGGTACGGCTGAAGCTTTGCAGTTTATCCGCGACAAACGCGTCCACGCCGACGTTTTGCAGCCCGACCGCGTTGATCATGCCCGCGGCCGTCTCGATCAAGCGGGGCGCGGCGTTGCCGGGCATCGGCTCGCG
>CAXTSB010000216.1:0-2417 GCA_964246845.1 uncultured Acidobacteriaceae bacterium | reverse complement strand
AGTAGCTCAATGGCAGAGCATTCGGCTGTTAACCGAAGGGTTGTAGGTTCGAGTCCTACCTGCGGAGCCAAACCCTCCTAAACAAATCAGACGGCATTAGGATAGTGCCCGGATCTTGCGTATCAGGTCCTGGAAGCGCGGTTCGCCCTTCAGCAATAGTCGCGATGGGCCGCGCGGCGGTCGTGGAAGGAAGTCCGTACCGGACCCAAGCCGCCCCAAGCGCGGCCATTACGAGCAAAGCGGTCAGCACGAGCTTCCATGCCGTGCGCCGGGCTGCCTCCGGGAGCACGGCGGGCGGTTTGAGCTTCGATGTAACGCCTAAACTCGGCGGCGGGGCAGGCATCACGACTTCCACATCTTCGCGAATTGCTTGTCGTGCCTCGCCTGCGTCGCCGGGACACGCCGGGACCGGGCCGCTAAACCGGTATCCCTGCTTCGGCAACGTTTCAATGTACCGGGGCAGCACGGCGCTGTCGCCGAGCGCTTTGCGCACCTGGCGGATGCAGTAGCTGAGGCTTTGGTCGAGGTCGACGTGGACGCCCGCGCCCCAGATGTGGCTGCCCAATTCTTCCCGGGTCACGACCGCGGGCGCGCGCGCGATCAGGTACGCCAGGACGCGCAAGGGCTGCGGCTGCAGCTTGAGCCGGCGTCCGCGGTGGAAAAGGGCGCCTTGCTCGGAGCACAGTTCAAAGCCGTCGAAGCAAACCGACGGCGGAGCCGCGGACCGGGAAGCCTCCGGCATACGCGAGTGTTGTACAGCAGAGAAGGTGTCATAACCGCCGCTCATGCCGACAAAGGCCGCGGCCTCACCTGAACTAAGGCCGTGCGGGCATGAGACTTACGTCCTCATGCCGGATGAGGAAGTCTTCAGGAGGAACTCAGGTTGCTTCCGCGGGTTTCCTTGCTAGCTTTCCTCTCGTCGGCAGGACGCCGGCAAGGAGGGCGTTATGAAATGTGCAGGAGAGATATTCGGTCCGGTACTCGGCTTGTTGTGTGTTTGCAGCGTCGCGGCTCCCGCGGTGCATGCGCAGTGCGGCGTCAAAGCGAAAAAGACATCGTTTGCCGGCCAGCCGTTCTTACAAGGCGGGCAGCTCATCCCAGCCTCGCTCCCCCAAGCAGCTGAGGAGCAATGGTCGGGGCCGGGAGGTCGGTTCGGTTTGGAGCCCATCGTCGGCTTGTGGAAGGTGTCGATTATGGACAAAAGCAAAAATTACAGCGATACGTCCTATGTCGTTTGGCATTCGGATTTCACTGAGTTTGAGAACTCCGAACGCGTGCCGTCCACTGGTGCTGTTTGCCAGGGCGTATGGGAAAAGATCGGCCGCTCCACCTATCGGCTTAACCACTTCGCAATCGGGTACGCCGACAGCCTCAATCTGACCAACATCATCCGCATTCAAGAACAGGTGACCGTGGACAAATCCGGCCAAAGCTACTCCGGGACCTTTGTCGAGGACGTGTGTGATACAAGCCATAACTGTCCTGCGAACTTAAGGTTCACCGGGCCCGTCAGCGCGAAACGGGTGACCTTGGACTCGGACATCAACTCGCAGTAGGTCGGTTTTGTCGGGCGGCGAGCACGTTGTTCCGCATCAGGCCGCGGGCAGGGTGAAGGTGAACGTCGCGCCCTGCCCCGGCTTGCTCGCGACCGAGAGGGTGCCGCCGTGCGCTTCCACGATGGCGCGGCTGATGGCCAGGCCCATGCCGGTGCCGGGCGTCAGCCCCGCCTGCGCGGGCGAGCGGTACAGCCGGTCGAAGATCAGCGCCTGCTCGGCGGGCGGGATGCCCGCGCCCCGGTCGGCGACGCTGATGCGCACCAGTCCCTCCGCGTGTGCGGCGTGGATGGAAACGGCCGAACCCGGGGGCGAGTACTTCGCGGCGTTTCCGAGCAGGTTGGCGAGAACCTTGGGGGCCATGCCGGGGTCGGCGCGCACCGGGGGCAGCTTAGCCGGCAAGTCGATCTCAACCGGGTGCCCGGGGCAGTGCTCCGCCGCGTCCGCCAGCAAAGCAGAAACCGGCACCGGCCGAAACTCCATGCGGACCTCGTGCGACTCCAGCTCGGCCAGCTCCAGCGCTTGGCCGAGCAAACGGTTTAGGCGCTCGCTTTCTTCGTCGATGATGGCGAGCAGCTCGGCCCGCTCCGCCTCGGGTGCACCCGGCTCGTACAGCAGCGCGGTAGCCGCGCCCCGGATGGAGGTCAGCGGGGTCCGGAGCTCGTGCGTGATCGAGTCGAGTACCAGCGTCCGCAGCTGCTCGCTTTTTTTGAGCGCCTCGCTGCGGGCCGCATCTTCGAGCGCCTGGGCGCGGTCGAGCGCGATTGAAACCAGGCCGCCCAGCGCAAGGAGGCTTTCCTCCGACAGCCGCGCGCCGCGCAGCAGCAGGAGCCCGCGCGGGCGCGCCCCGGCCCGCACGGGGAT
>CAXTSB010000215.1:0-2434 GCA_964246845.1 uncultured Acidobacteriaceae bacterium | reverse complement strand
AAGCGCGTGGGCACCAATGTGTAGCCCTTGGCTTGCGTTTGATCCTGCAATTTCCGGATTTCGCCCCCGTGGAGCAGCAGCTTGCGCGTCCGGGTCGCGTCCGGCATGTCGAGCGAGCCGTGCGAGTACGCCCCGATGTGCGCGTTCAAGAGCCACGCCTCCCCGTCCTTCACCAAGCCGTAGCTGTCCTTCAGGTTGGCCTTGCCTTCACGGATGCTTTTGACCTCCGCCCCGCGCAGGGCCACGCCGGCCTCCACGCGGTCACCCAGAAAGTAGTTGTGTCCCGCCGCCCGGTTCTGCGCCGCATCGCGATTGCCGGCCGCGACCGGGTCGCGCTCCACGGGCTTCTTCGACGCGGGCGGCTTTCCCGGCGCTTGGGTGACGTAGGTCGCCTGTTTTGCCATGGAACCAGGGTACAGGGTGGGCCAAGGGCCAAGAAGAGGCAGTTGCAAAGGCAAGCCGGAAGCAAGTCGGTGTCGCCCCCTTGTCGGCTTTTACCCTTGACCCTCGCCACTTGGCCCTTGGCCCTGCCTTTCGGCCCTTACCCCCGTAACCCGCCCACGTCTTATTTCTTTGAACTCACGATGCTATCCTGAACCGGCGTCCGTCTGACACAGCAGCGCGGACCCCGCGCACGCCGGTCCCCGCCGGAGCCCATCTTCTCGGAGTTTCATGAACCGCCTGACCCACTGCGGCACTGCGCTGTCCCTCTCCTTCCTGGCCCTCGCGGCCCCGGCTCATGCTGAATCGGCCAACAGGGACTACACGCAAGGCCGCGCCGCCGAAGCCCGCGACGATGTGGAGGCCGCCTACACCTTCTACGCCAAGGCTTTCCAAAAAAAGCCCGGCGACCTGAAATACAAAATCTCCTACGAGCGCCTGCGCCTCACCGCGGCCGCCGCGCACGTCAAGCACGGCGAGCTTTTGCGCGACCAGGGCGACAACACCGGCGCGCTCACCGAGTTCCTACGCGCGCTCGAAATCGACCCCTCGAACGAGCTCGCCACCCAGGACATCCGGGTCACCCGCGAGAAAGTGGACGGCGAAGGCTCGCAGCCTGTGCCGGACCAGGCCGTTTCACCCGCGACGCGCAAGCAGCTCCAGTCCCTCGGCGGCATCCCCGAGCTCAAGCCCATCTCGAACGAGCCGCTGACGCTGCACATGACCGAGGATGCGAAGGTCGTCTACCAGACCATCGCGAAAACCGCCGGCATCAACGTCCTGTTCGACCCCGACTACCACTCGCAGCGGCTCACGCTCGACCTCGCGAATACCAACCTGACGGAAGCGCTGCGCATCCTCGCGCTTGAGTCCGGAACGTTCTGGCGGCCCATTACCGACAACACCATCTTTGTCGCGCAAAACACCCGCGGCAAGCGCACCGAGCTCGACACGCAAGCGGTGCAGACGTTTTACCTGACCAATGTCGCCCAGCAAAACGACCTGAACGACATCCAAACCGCGCTGCGCAATGTCTTCTCGGGCACCATTAAGCTCTACGGCATCCCGAGCCAGAACGCGATCATTATGCGCGGCACGCCGGATGAGCTGCTGCTCGCGGGCAAGCTCATCAACGACCTCGATAAAGCCCGGCCCGAGGTGGTGGTCGATATCGCGATCCTGGAAGTCAGCCGGAATCTGACGCGCCAGCTCGGCATCCAGCTCCCGCAAACGGCCAGCATCAACTTCCAGCAGAGCAACGCGATTACCGGGACGACTACGACCACATCAACCTCGACGAGCGGAACGTCTACCACCGGCGGTTCAACGGCAACCGGCGGGGTTCTTCAACTGAATCAACTCGCGCACATTAACTCGACGAACTTCGCCGTCAGCATCGGGCAGGCGCAGGTCAACCTTCTACTCAACGACAATCAATCCAAGCTGATTCAAAACCCGCGTTTGCGTGCCACTGACGGGCAAGAATCCATCGTCCGCATCGGCGAACGGTTGCCGGTCGCCACGGGTTCATTCCAAGCCGGTGTAGCTACCGCAATTACCTCTTCGCTCGTCAATACACAGTTCCAGTATCTCGACATCGGCGTCAATGTCGACATGAAACCCACTGTCCATTACGACCGTGATGTCAGCATGAAGCTGAAGATCGAGGTTTCTTCAACGAACGGCGTTCAGAATCTAGGCGGCATCGCCGAGCCGATCATCACGCAGCGCGTAAGCGAGCAAACCATCCGGCTTCGTGAAGGGGAATCCACGATCCTTTCCGGCATCTTGCAGCACCAGACCAGCCGCGCTGTTTCCGGCTATCCCGGCATTGCGGAGCTCCCCATTCTTCGCTATGTCTTCGGCAACACGACCGATACCAAAACCGACGACGAAATCGTATTCCTGCTGACTCCGCACATCGTCCGGGCTGCCAACATCTCACCCCTGAACCTACGCCAGATCGACACCGGCACGACCAACGACATTCAGC
>CAXTSB010000214.1:0-2748 GCA_964246845.1 uncultured Acidobacteriaceae bacterium | reverse complement strand
GCCGGTGGCTCCTCCTGCCCGCAGCTGTTCTGCCGGCGGCGGCCGCGCTGTGGTCCGCAGCCGCCGCGCCCGCCCCGCCCGCGGGCGCTGACCTCGCAACGCTGCTCACAAGCCACCCTGAGATGTACACGCTCTCGCTGGGCCACGCCAGCGACCTCACCGGGCCGGCCATGGGGTTTTTCCGGGGCCCGCTCCTGGTGCTCGGGCTGGCCCTGCTCGCCGCCGGGCCCGGCAGCCATATGCTGCGGGTCCGGGGTCGGCAGTTCGCGGCCAACCTCACCCTGGCCGGGGCGGGCGCGGCCGTCCTGCTGTGCATCCACGCGGGGCTTGCGCGCTTTTACCCCATCATCGGCTCGCGCGGGCCGGCCCTGGCTGTCGCGCGCACAGCGGCTCCGCGAGACCGCGTTTTAATTGACGGTGAGTACACTTCCGCGTCCGGCCTGAACTTTTATATCGAGCGGGAAGTCTCGGTCGTCAACGGCCGGGTGAACGGGCTGTGGTACGGCAGCCACTGGCCGGACGCGCCCGACATCTTCGTGACCGACGACCGGCTGCACGCGCTTTGGGGCGGGGCAGGCAGGCTGTTTCTCCTGACCCCTGATCCGCGACGACAGGTCGACCTCGCCCGCTTCGGCCCGGTTTGCGCGCTCGCGTCCTCCGGCGGGAAAACTGTTCTTACCAACCGCTGCCCTCCATAGACGGCGGGCCCTCGACTGTTGCCTTGGACACAGACTCCGCCAAGGGCGCATGCTAGCAGCATGCTCTCCGCCCGCCTCGCCGCAGCCTTGTTCCTGCTCGCGCCCCTGGTTCTGCCCCAGCAAACGTCTGCGCCGCAGCACCCCACCAGCGAGCCCTACAAGGGCGACCTGTCGATTTTCGAGTACAAGGACCGCGACCAGAAGCTGCAGCCCGGCCGTGTGATGGACGCGCTCGGACTCCACCCCGGCTCCGACGTTGCCGACATTGGCGCGGGCTCCGGTTGGTTCACCGTGCGGGCTTCGGCCCGCGTCGCTCCAAACGGCATTGTGTACGCCGAAGACATCAACCCCGCCGCGATCCGCGCTATTATGGAGCGCACGTCCAAGGACCAGATGCACGATATCCGCACCGTCCTGGGGACGCCGGACGACCCCAAGCTGCCCCCGAACAGCGTGGACGCGGTGCTGATGCTGAAGGTCTATCACGAGATCGCGCATACCGATGTATTCCTGCGCAATCTCAAGCCGGCGATGCGCCCTCATGCCAAGTTCGGCATTGTCGACCGCAACGGAAACGGCGCGGACCACGGCTTGAACGAGCCGGTGGTCGTCCAGGAAGTCACGGCGGCGGGCTTTCATAAAGTGGCGCGCTACGACTTCACCAAGGCCGACGGGCAGGACTACTTCCTGGTTTTCGAGAAAAACTAGGCGGTTTCCTCCTCGGTGAACGGCTGACCGCCGGGCCGGCAGCATCCAAAGAAAAAAATACGGAAACGTTCGCGCGCGCCGTCCGGAGCGCGGCAGGGTGGTTTCCTGCGCGCTTTCGGCGGCAGTGACGCGGGAAACGGAAATCGAAACGATGTTTGATTACATGATTGTCGGTGCCGGCTTTGCCGGAAGTGTTCTTGCCGAGCGGCTTGCTTCGCAAAAGAACGCGCGCATTCTCCTGGTGGACCGCCGGACGCATATCGGCGGCAATGCGTACGATTTTTACAACGACGAAGGCGTTTTGGTCCATCGCTACGGACCGCATATTTTTCATACAAACTCGGCCAAGGTATTTGACTACCTGTCGCGCTTCACCGCTTGGCGGCCCTACGAGCACCGCGTGAAGACCAGCGTCGACGGCCAGTTGGTGCCCATGCCGATCAACGTCGACACCCTGAACGCGCTGTACGGGATGAACCTGAGCTGCGGCGAAGTGGAAGGCTTTCTCGCGAAGCTCGCCGAGCCGCGCGAGGAAATCCGCACCTCCGAGGATGTGGTCGTCAGCCGGGTCGGGCGCGAACTGTACACCAAGTTCTTCCGCAACTACACGCGCAAGCAGTGGGACCTCGACCCGTCGGAGCTCGACGCGGCCGTGACCGCGCGCGTGCCCGTTCGCTCCAACAAGGACGACCGCTACTTCACCGACCAGTTCCAGGCCATGCCGCTCCACGGCTACACGCGGATGTTTGAGCGCATGCTCGACCACCCGAACATTTCGGTGATGCTGAATACCGACTACGCGGAGATCAAGGAAGAAGTGAGCTTCCGCGAGCTGATCTTCACTGGGCCGGTCGATGAATATTTCAACTACTGCTACGGCAAGCTGCCGTACCGTTCGCTGCGCTTCGAGCACCAAACGCACAATAAGGAACAGTTTCAAACGGCGGCGGTGGTGAACTATCCGAACGAGCATGCCTACACGCGCGTGACTGAGTTTAAGTACCTGACCGGCCAGGAGCACGCGAAGACGAGCATCGTGTACGAGTACCCGACCGCCGAGGGCGACCCGTACTACCCGGTGCCGCAGCCGCAGAATGCCGAGCTCTACGCGCGCTACAAGGCCATGGCCGATGCGCTGCCGCTGGTGCACTTCGCCGGGCGCTTGGCAACCTACAAGTACTACAACATGGACCAAGTAGTGGCGCAGGCGCTTGCGTTGGCGACCAAGCTCGCGGGTAAGGCGGAGAAAAAGCTGCTCTCGCTGCCCGACGACCTCCAAAGGGCCGCGAAAAGCGACGGCCGGGTGGCGTAGCTGATGGCACCTGAGGTATGGGGCGGGCCG
>CAXTSB010000213.1:0-2806 GCA_964246845.1 uncultured Acidobacteriaceae bacterium | reverse complement strand
GGTTTGCGCCGAGGAGGGCGGGGCGCTTTGCGGGGCGGGGCTCGCAGGCTTGGGCGCGGCGGTTTGCGCGAGCGCGCCGGAAGCGAAAAGAACGGGGATCAAGAGGGAGAGTTTCTGCATTGTGTGCTCCTGGCTGGGTGTCTTACAGGCCTTGCTTGCGTTCCAATATGTCGATCTTGGATTTGTGTTCGCCTTGGATGGAGTGGAAGGTTCCGAGTTCGCCGAAAATGCGGTCGATGCGTCCGTCAAGGGAGTTGAAGCGGGTGTTCATCCTGTCCTCGAGTTTTGTGAGCCGGGCTTCGTTCCGCTCTTCCAGCTTCGCGAGCCGGGCTTCGTTCCGCTCTTCCAGCTTCGACAGTCGTGCTTCGTTTCGTTCCTCGGCTTTCGCGAACTTAGCTTCCATCCTGTCTTCCAACCGATCGAGAGCCCGGTTGTTCAAGAAGATACCTGCGAGAATGCCGACAATGATCGTGATGAACTGTGCCGTTGTACTCACCTTACCCTCCTAAAGCCTTCATCAGTCTACTCGCCGCAGTTCACCGCTTCGAGGCCGAGGTACTCCGCCGTTTGCCCCAGCTCTTCCTCGATCCGGAGCAGCTGGTTGTACTTGGCGATCCGGTCGGTGCGTGAGGCCGAGCCGGTTTTGATCTGCCCCGCGCCGGTCGCGACCGCCAGGTCCGCGATAAAGGTGTCCTCGGTTTCGCCCGAACGGTGCGAGATGATGGAGGTATACCCGTAGCGCCGGCCGAGCTCGATTGCTTCGAGCGTCTCCGAAACCGTCCCAATCTGGTTGACCTTGATGAGGATGGAGTTCGCGATGCCCTCGTCGATGCCGCGCTGGAGCCGCTCGGTGTTGGTCACGAACAGGTCGTCGCCGACCAGCTGGATGCGCTCGCCCAAGATCTCCGTCAGCGCGCGCCAGCCGTCCCAATCGTCCTCGGCCAAGCCGTCCTCGATCGACACGATGGGGTACTGTCGCGCCCAGTTCTCCCAGTAGCGCGCCATTTCATCGCTCGACAGCTCGCGCTTGTCGGACTTTTTGAATACGTACTTGCCGGACGCTTTGTCATAGAACTCGCTGGAAGCCGGGTCGAGCGCGATGGCGATCTCCTCGCCGGGCTTGTAGCCGGCCAGCTCGATCGACTGGAGGATCAGGTCGATCGCTTCCTCGTTCGACTTGAGCGAGGGCGCAAACCCGCCTTCGTCGCCCACCGCGGTGTTGTAGCCGTTGCGCTTCAGCACACCCTTGAGCGTATGGAAGACCTCCGCGCCCCAGCGCAGCGCGTCCGAAAAGCGTTCCGCGCCGACCGGCATCACCATGAATTCCTGGAAGTCGACGTTGTTGTCGGCGTGCGCGCCCCCGTTCAGGATGTTCATCATCGGCGTGGGCAGAACGGACGCGTTGACGCCGCCCAGGTAACGATATAGGGGCAAGCGGAGCGCGGTCGCGGAAGCACGCGCCGCCGCCATGGAGACCGCGAGGATCGCATTCGCGCCCAGCTTGCTCTTATTCGCCGTGCCGTCCATGGCGAGCATGGTTGCATCCAGCAGGCGCTGGTTGGCGGCGTCCATGCCGGTCAGCTCCGGCGCGAGCACCGACTCCACGTTCTCGACCGCGCTCAGCACGCCCTTGCCGAGGTAGTGCGACTTGTCGTTGTCGCGCAGCTCCACTGCTTCATGCTCGCCGGTGGAGGCGCCCGAAGGAACCGCGGCGCGGCCGACAATGCCGCCCTCGAGCGTGACCTCGGCTTCAACGGTGGGGTTGCCGCGCGAGTCCAGGATTTCGCGGGCGTGGATGGAGGTGATCTCGGTCATCTGTGTCCTTCTCTTTGCTCGGGCCGCCCGGCCGGGCAGCGCGATGCGGTGCCGCAGGCGGTCGTTGAGGCGCGGGCGGCGGTCGACGGGGGTGGTACCGATATGTTCGACAAGCCCGGGCACACACTGCTTTCGTTTGCGGGCAAGTTTCCCGCGGTCAAGGCTGATTCTAGCAACCGCCCGCGCGGCGTGGTTGCGCGCGCGTAAAGATTTACTTTCCTGATTCCCCTCAAGGACGCCTACGCTGCCCGATAGGCTTAGATTGAAGGCAGGAAGTGAGGGGTCATGCAGCGGAAAGCAATTGGGTTGGCGTTGGTGTTGGCGGGGTTGAGCGCGCCGGTGTGGGGGCAGCAGAACTCAGGGGTGGCGCACCCGCCGGCGGACGACCCGATTGTCGCTCAGGACGATTCTCAAGAAACACAAGCGCAGGAAAACCAGGCTCCCGCGAAGCCGGCCGAGCAAGCCCCCGTGCGCAAGCCTTCGCCCGCCATACCCGAGCGCGCCGCCGCCCCGTCCGCGAACGATTACGGGGTCATCACGCAGACCACCGACCAGCTCAACGCCGCGCGCGCGCAAACCGCTGAGACCAGCCGCGGCGTAAAGCTCGTGCCGAGGCCTGAAAACCCGGATTATGGGGTTGTCGGCGTGGTACCGTCGCCTTCAAACGAGCTTGCCGAAGGCACCAACATCAAGGTGCGCCTGCTGAACGCGCTCAGCACCGACCGCGCGCAGACCGGCGAGCCGTTCCGCGCGCAGGTGGCGTCTGATGTTTTCAAGGAAGGCCGCATCGTGATTCCGGTCGGCTCCGAGCTGCGGGGGCGCGTGGTCGAAGTGGAGCAAGGGCACCGGTTGCGCAATTACGCGACGCTGCGGCTGCGTCCCGATGCCGTCATCTTGCCGGACGGCACGGCGTATCACTTATATGCGCAGGCCATTGGAAGCTCCGAGCCCGGCACCAAGACTGACGCCGAGGGCTGCATCCAGCCCAAGG
>CAXTSB010000212.1:0-2819 GCA_964246845.1 uncultured Acidobacteriaceae bacterium | reverse complement strand
ATCTCGGTGCCGTCCATGCCGGGCAGCTGCAGGTCGCTCAACACCAGGGCGATCCCGCCTTGGGCGAAGCGGTCCAGCGCCGCTGACGCGCTTTGGGCTTCAGCCACGCGGTAGCCGCGGGTTTCCAGCATGAACTTGCGCACGCTCAAGGCTTGTTCGTTGCCGTCGACGAGAAGAATCACTTTCTTGGGCCGCATCGTGTCCTCATCCGCTCCATCCCGCGCGGCCCGTGTAAAAAGAACACAGGACCACGCGGCCCCGGAGTGCGGGGTCTTTGCGCCGTGTCGGCGGGCAAGCGGCTGTGTGCGGGGGCAAGAGGAAGCGCCCGCGCCGGGCGGCGGGCTTGCATGGAGACGAAGCTCAAGCAAGCGCGCCGCGGCGGCACGTCGGGCGTCCCTACTCCCACCGAGCAAAGCCGGTGCAAACAGACACGGGTGAGCGGACCAGTCGGGGCGACGAGCGCGGTCTACCGCCGGAGCGGGACGCCGTCAGTTCAGATTGGCGTCCGGCTCCGGCGCGAAGACCCGCGCGGCGCTGCGGCTCTCCACTCGGTCAGGTTGTAGGTAAAAAGGCGAAAGTCGCGCCCCTCGGTCGGTCTTGCTGACCTCCGAACGCTTGCCCAGACTACGGCCCTGCTCCGGGGGGCGCAAGGGCGAAGTTGGGGCGAAACAACAGGGGTTCCCGAAAAGGAAAGGTGGGAAATCCTGCCCCAATTGGGGGAGAACCCGCGCCGGGAGCGGCTTCCGGCTTGTGGAACCGATGTGCATCACGGCAGGAAAAACGTCCCTCTGCCACAAGAACGGTGCTGCCTCCAACCCGTACATAGCGCTCCGGGCCTGCAACCGCCGCGCGGGTCTCAATCCGGCTCGGCCGGCCCATCTCGACCCCCTGCTCGATCACCAAAGGCGTGCCGACGGGAGCATACCCATGCCGGACCAGGTAGGCCGTGGCCGAACCTGCGGCGGAGCCGGTGGCTGGGTCTTCGCCGCCGTACAAGGGCATGCGGGCGCGCCAGCGGGTCGGCTGGCTGTGCGGTGCAAGGACGTAAAAGAACTTCGCGTCCGTTCCACGCAGGTAGTGCGCTGCTTCGGCTCGGGCTGTCGGCAGGCCGGCCAGCGCCTCCAGCGAAACAAGCGGGACAACAGCAAACGGCAAGCCCGTGGAAACGGTTTGCACGGGCTTGGCGCGGTCCAGCGCATCCATGGGCAGCCCCAGCGCGGCGGCAACGGCATCGTGCGCGTGTTCCTGCCCCCACACCGGAAGGGTCTGCTCCATCTCGCCGCGCATAGGCAGGCCCCAGGGCAGCTCTTCTTCCGGCAGCGGCGTATCAAAGCGGACGGGGACTACCCCGGCTTGGAGCCCCAAGCGCACAAGCCCAGCCCCGCGCAGGCCCGGGACGGCGCAGCGCAGCGCGGCCGCCGTGCCGAGCGAAGGGTGCCCGGCAAACGGCAGCTCTTCTTCCGTGGTGAAGATCCGCACCCGCATGTCAGCTTCCGGCGCGGGTTCTCCGGGCAGGCAAAACGTGGTTTCCGACAAGTTCAGCTCGCGTGCCAAGGCTTGCATTTCGCCGGTGCTCAACCCTGTGCCGTCGAGGAAAACAGCTAGGGGATTGCCGCCGAAAGGAACCGCGGTGAATACATCCAGCAGCAGGTAGCGGTACTCACGCGCCATGGCGCTTCTCCGTCCGGCGTGGTAGCTTGAACATCAGCGTGATCCAGCAGCCCGCAAGCCGTTGCTCCGCCTTCCGGTGCGCCTCCCGGTGTACGATGCGGCCGCTGCTTCGGCGCGCCGCAACCCGCTTGTTGTAACCCCTGCCCGTTTGCGGCATCCCTTCTCTCAGTACATACCGGCGTCGTCCGGACCCTTCTTGGAGACACTATGAGCCTTACGGCTGAATCCCGTATTCCCCGCATTCTTGAGCAAGCCCCGGATTTCGAAGCGAAGAGCACGCACGGCACCATCAAGCTTTCCGACTACACCAAGCAGGGCAAGTACGTCATGCTGTTTTCGCACCCGTCGGACTTCACGCCGGTGTGCACGACCGAGTTCATCGAGTTCGCTAAACGCCAGGTCGATTGGGATCGGTTGAACGTTCAGCTGATCGGCGTGTCCATCGACTCCGTGTTCTCGCACATTGCTTGGGTGCGCGACATGGAGCAGATGTCCGGCGTCAAAATCCAGTTTCCGCTCATCGCTGACCTCGACTTCAAGGTGTCGACCGCGTATGGGCTGGTCCACGAGGCCGTTTCCGACACCGCCGCCGTCCGCGCGGTGTTTGCGATCGACCCCAAGGGTGTGATCCGCGCCTTGATCTATTACCCGCCGCAGCTGGGCCGCTCGGTCGACGAGTTGGTGCGCATCTTCGAGGCCATCCAGCTCACGGATAAGAACGGTGTTTCCGCCCCGGCCAACTGGACCCCCGGCCAGCCCGTCATCGTCCCCAGCCCGGCCACCGTGGCCGACGCGGAAAAGCGCACCAACGGCGGCGGCGCGGGACTTCAAGTCGACAGCTGGTATCTGTCCAAGAAAACGTTGTAGCGCGCCGCCGGAGGCCCGGGTCTCGAGCCTCCGGCGCTACCGCTTCGATGGAAATTTCTTGAACATGGTTTTCAAGCTGCCCGTCAGCTGCTTCCGATTTTTCTTGTCGGAGTCGGAAAAATCCACGGGCGTCACACCCCGGAACACAAGCTTGCGGCTCCCCGCGTCGAAGATGTCGACCACCAAGTGGTTTTCAGGCGTCGCGAGCGCGGAAGTGGTCGCTTGTCCGAAACTCGGCGTCCAGCCCGGTCCCAAGCCGTGCGGACCCCATTGGCCCGCAC
>CAXTSB010000211.1:0-2832 GCA_964246845.1 uncultured Acidobacteriaceae bacterium | reverse complement strand
TCTTAAATCTGTTCCACGCCCGAGCCCGTGCCGAGCAGCAGGAGCTGCCGTTCTTGCCCGAGGCGGTGCTTCAGGTGCGCGACGCGGCGGACGCGCGCAAGCGCGAACAGGCACGCAAAATGCTCGGGGAATTTCTCACCGGAGGAGCCGAAAAGGGAAGCGGGACGGCGGGTGGAAAGGGAGCGGGACGGTGAACTGGAAGGGGCTGCTGTTCGCCGCGTTTCTCCTTTTGGTAATGCTCGCCAATGCCGGGCTCGGGCCGCTCTTGAGTCCGCTGCTCTACACCCTGACGCCGCTCCAGCGGCACTACCTTCCGGCTTACATCGCGAGCTCGCTCAAAGGCAGCGACCCGGAGGCGACGACCGAGATCCGGTGGGTGCTCAAGCTCAAACCGAAGCCCGCCGAAGCGGAACCGAAGCCGCGACCCAAGCCGGGGAAAAAGGGCAAGGGCCGCGGCGGCCCTGCGGCCGGAACCGGGCACGAGCTCGGCTTCGCGGACGAGCGGGACGTGGCGGCGAAGCCGGTCGCCTCGACCGTGTGGGCGGGCGACGCCGTGCCGTTCCGCTTGAGCGTGGAAGCGGAGCGGGAAGGTTGGACGGGGCTCGACTGGAGCGTGCCGCAGCACGCCGAGTCCGGCAAATTGCGGGACATGCTGTGCCGGGACTACTTCGGCGGGGAACGGTGGTGGAGCTTCTTCATGCCGCCCTTGTTCGCTTGCTGGGCCCTCCTGACACTCGTTCTCTTGACCCGCGCCTGGCTTCAGGGCCGACGGGAGCGCCACCTGTGGGGGCTGCCCCGGAGCCGGTACGATTTTCTGTGGCGGTGGGCGCTCCAGCCGCCGCGGCCGGCATGGGAAACGTATGAGCAGCCGCGCAGGATCGGGCCTGCCCGATCCGCGCCCCGGCAGATCGAAGCGCCGCGTGCGCCCGCGCCAGCTGTGCCGCAACGGGAGACGGTCACGGTGGAGGGGAGCCCGCGCCCGGCCGAGGCAGCCGCCGCTACGCCCAAGGCGGCTTACACCTGGGACGCATCGCAGGGGATCGAATGAAACTTGTGGCTGAGAGAACTCCGCACCGCACCGGAAAGACGGTAAGGGCAAAGGGCATCATCGCCTCAGCCCTGTTACTGGTTTACGCAGTTCACAGAGCGGAGGCGCAGGTCACCACCAACGTTTTCCAGCGGGTGTTGGAGGTGAGGGTGAACGGCGGCACCGAGCACGAAGCGACCGCGACGGCGTTCACCGTGGATGTGGACGGACGCGAATATCTTATTACCGCCAAACACGTGGTGAGCGGCTTGAAAGAGGACTCCACAGTGGACATCCTCACTGCGGACAAGTGGATTTCTGTGCCGGTGAAAATACTTCGATGCGACGATCCGACCGACATCGCGGTGCTCGTGCCGCCCCGCCTGTTGACCGGCAGCTTCGAGCTGCCGTTTGAAAAGCAGGATTTTCTGCTTGGGCAGGAGGTGTATTTTCTAGGATTTCCTTACGGGGTCCAAACCCCGGGGCAGGGGGCGAATGGTCTGTACCCGCTCGCGCTCATGAAACGCGGGACGCTTTCGGCCTATATCCCGCAGGACCAGGCGAAGACTCCGGCCTCGAAAAGGCCGGTGCTGATCCTGCTGGACGGCTACAACAACCCCGGTTTTTCGGGCGGCCCCATCGTCTACCGCGACCTTTATGAGCCGCAGGTCATGTTCAGGCTTCTCGGGGTTGTATCCGGGTTTATCCCGGAAGTGGTGCCGGTGATGAAAAAACACGAGATTAAATCTCCCGCCGAGGCGGGGGAGGCTGCCAAGGAGCAGCCCTGGAAGATTCAGCAGAATCCCGACAAGACGTACTTCGAATATGTGGAGAGCGGAACCTATGTGCCGTTGAACACGGGGCTGCTGCGGGGCTTCACCGTCGATCCGGCTATTGACCTGATACGCCGGAATCCTATTGGGCCGGAAATCAAACCCTCGCCGGGCGCAACGCCCGGCACTCATTAACCTGATGCTGTCCATTTCCAAGCCGCTGTCGTCCGGCCAAGCGCAGCGGTACCACGCGCAGGAGTTCGCGTCCGCGAAGCAGAACTATTGGAGCCGGGGCGGCGAGGGGCACACGGAGTGGCGGGGCCGGCTCGCGGAAGCATGGAGTCTGGCGGGGCCGGTCGAAGCGGAGGCGTTCGCGCGGCTGAGCGAGGGCCGGCACCCGGAAACGGAGCGGCAGCTGGTCCGGCATTCTCCGGCCAAGACCTACGAGGGCAAGGGCGGCAAGGAAGTCACCTCCGTCGAGCACCGGGCCGGGTGGGACGCGACCTTTTCCGCGCCCAAGTCCGTGTCCTTGACCGCGCTGGTCGGAGGCGACGAGCGGGTGAGGGAAGCGCACCGGGCGAGCGTGCGGGTAGCTCTGGGCGAGCTGGAGCGCTGGGCGGAAGCGCGGATCGGAGGCGCGCACGCGCCCGAGCCGACGGGCAAACTCATCGCGGCGACCTTTGAGCACGACACGGCGCGGCCGGTCGAGGGCTATGCCGCGCCGCAGCTCCACACCCATGCGGTGGTGTTCAACATGACCGAGCGGGGAGACGGAAGCCCGCGCGCGCTCCAGCCGCAGCAGCTGTTCGCGAGCCAAGCCTACGCGACGGCGGTATACCGGGCTGAGCTCGGCTTGCGGCTCCGGTCGCTCGGCTACGAGGTCGAGCGCGGGGAGTACGGGCAGCCGGAAATCCGGGGCTACACGCGGGAGTATCTGGAGGCGTCGAGCCCGCGCCGGGAGCAGGTGCGGGACCACTTGCGGGCCGAGGGCCTCCAAAGCGCGAAGGCGGCGCAGATCGCGGCGCACGCGAC
>CAXTSB010000210.1:0-2958 GCA_964246845.1 uncultured Acidobacteriaceae bacterium | reverse complement strand
GAAAGTGTCGCCCTCCGCCGCCGCCTCGCCCGCGAGCTCGACCGCGCGGGCCAGCGTCCCGGCCCGGTGCAGGGTCACGGTGCCCCGAAGGTGGTTTTCGATCTTGTCGGCAGCCTTGCCGATCAGGTACACCGCCCGCACACGACCCTCTAAGAGCGGCCGCAGTGTGCGGTAATCGCCGTCCTTGTCCTTGCCGCCCAGGATGAGGTGGACGCCTCCTTCGAAGGAAGCGAGCGCCTTGGCCGCAGCATCCACATTGGTCGCCTTCGAGTCGTTGTAGTAATCCACCCCGCCGATGCGCGCGACGAACTCCAGGCGGTGCGCGACCGCATGGAAGTTGGCAACCGCCGTGCGGATGACGGGAGCGGGCACGCCGGCAAGCCGCGCCGCGCACACGGCGGCGAGTACGTTTTCAAGGTTGTGCGCCCCCCTGAGCGGGATTTCCGCGATAGGCAGCACGGGTTCCGCCGGGGCCTGCTCGCTCGGGCGGAAGATGACCGCGCCGTTGTACACAAACGCGCCCTGCTTGATAACCCGGGTACGCGAGAACCAGAACACGCGGCCCCGCGCCCGCGCCGCAGCTCGGTGCGCCCACTCATCGTCCGCGTTCAGGACCAGCGCGTCTTCCGGGCGCTGGTTTGCGAAGATGCGCTCCTTTGCGATCCGGTACTGCTCAAACGACCCATGCCGGTCCAGGTGGTCGGGCGTGATATTCAGGAGCACGGCAATGTCGGGCCGGAAGGCATCTGTTGTTTCCAGCTGAAACGAGGAGATTTCGAGTACGTTCCAGCCGTCCGGGCGTGAGCTTTCAGCCAGCGCCGCCACGGGGACGCCGATGTTGCCGCCGACCAAAGTGGGCGCGCCGGAAGCCGCGAGGATCGCACCGCACAAGGTGGTCGTGGTGGTCTTGCCGTTGGAACCGGTGATCGCGAGGGTGCGACCTTCAAGAAAGCGCGAGGCCAGCTCGACTTCGCCGATGACCTGCTGCCCGAACGCCCGCACCTGCTTGAGCTCAGGCGTGTCGAGCGGGACGCCCGGCGAAACCACGATCAGGTCCTGCCGGCGAAAAGTGAGCAACCCGTGCCCGCCCGCCTCGACCGCGATGCCTTCCTCAAGCAGCTTGGGGATTTCTTTTTCGAGCGCTTCGGCGCTGCGGATGTCGGATACAGTGACCTGCGCACCCTTGCGGCGCAGAAAAAGCGCGGCGGCAAGGCCTGAGCGGCCCAGGCCGACGACCAGTACGCGTTTGCTCTTCAGATCCATTCAGCTCACGTATTTCCGGATTTGTTCCCAGTCGGCAATGCACACACTGCCTTCCAGCGGCCCGGACTCAGCTTCGACTAAATTCCCCTGTCGGAAGCACCATGCTGAGCGGTCCTTGGGGTCAATAAGAAAGACATTGCGGATGCCCATCCGTTCGTAGTCATGCAGTTTGATCACCATGCGCGGCACACGGTCCTCGGGTGAAAGCACCTCGAAAACCGCGATCGGAGGATGCGTGAGAATCTGCTCTTCCGGCTCCTTACGATTGAACAGGAGCACATCCGGCACACGGTATCGGGTCGAGCTGACTTGCACGCGCTGTTCCGGCAGGACGAGGATGTTCCACTCATCTTCCCGCAGCAGAAACCATTTCTGGACGGCACGCTGCCAGCTCGAATGATCAAACTGTCCCATGGGTCGCTCCTCAATCTCGCCGTCCACGTACTCCGCGTCCGGCTCATAGCCGCTGTGCAGGTACTCTTCGACCGGAACTTGCGCGATGGTTGCCATGGCTCTCTACCTCCGATGCCGCGAGTGTAAATCCTCACGGGCAGGCCGCGTTCAGCGCAGCTTCAACGTCGTCAGCGCGAACAGCGCGAACACCAGCGCCCCGATCCAGAACCGGGCGATCACCTTGGACTCCGACCAGCCGCCGAGCTCGAAATGGTGGTGCAGCGGCGCCATCTTGAAGATGCGCTTTTTCCTGAGCTTGTACGAGCCTACCTGGAGGATGACCGACAGCGCTTCCAACACGAAAATGCCGCCGATAAACGGCAGGAGCAGCTCCTGCTTGATCGCGACCGCGACCGTGCCGATGGCGCCGCCGAGCGCGAGCGAGCCGACGTCGCCCATGAACACCTCCGCCGGGTGCGCGTTGTACCAAAGGAAGCCGATGCTTGCGCCCACCATGGACCCGCAAAAGATGGTGAGCTCGCTGACCATCGACATACGCTGGAGCTCCAGGTAATCGGCGAAGACGACGTGCCCGCTGACGTAGGTGAGTACCGTGAGCGCGGCCGCCGCGATGATGGTGCAGCCAATCGCGAGGCCGTCCAGGCCGTCCGTGAGGTTTACCGCGTTGCTGGAGCCGACGATCACGATAACGACAAACGCGATAAAAGGCAGGAACGCGAGCAGGTGGAGGTGCGGCACCCCGAGCAGCACCGGGATGCTGAGCGCTGGGTGTAGGCGCTTGAGGAACGGCACCAGCACGTCGGTTGAGTAGCTGCCCTGCGACTGCATGGACACCAGCGCGACCGCGACGCCCGTGCTCACCAAGATTTGGTAGCCGGTTTTGGCGCGCGCCGTCAGCCCCAGATTGCGCCGGTGGACGACCTTGATGTAGTCGTCCGCGAAGCCGATCGCGCCGAAGCCGGCGGTGGACAGGATCACGAGCCAAATAAACGGGTTCGACAGGTCGGCCCACAGCAGCGTGGGCAGCAGGATGGAGATACAGATCAGCACGCCGCCCATGGTCGGGGTGCCTGCCTTTTTCTGGTGCGCTTGCGGACCGTCCTCGCGGATGTACTGGCCGATCTGGAACTCGCGCAGCTTTTCAATGACATAGGGCCCGATAAACAGCCCGATGAGCAGCGCGGTGAGCGAGGCGAACGCCGTTCGGAACGTGACGTAGCGGAAGATGCGGAACGGCGAAAAATACGGGAACAACTTTTGGTAGAGCAGCCAGTAAAGCAA
>CAXTSB010000209.1:0-2983 GCA_964246845.1 uncultured Acidobacteriaceae bacterium | reverse complement strand
GGGCAGGGAGGAGCAGCACCACCGCGGTCGCGAGCTCGACCAGCATCAAGGGCGCGACCACCCAGGTAGTCCGGTTCGCGTGCGCCGCTTCATAGCCGGGAAACTGTTCCGGCCCCACCATCGCGAACAAGGGGTAATGCACGACCTGCACAAACCAGATCAGCCCGAACATCGCCAGGGTGCTCCCAAGTTGGAGCAGAAACAGGGTCCGCATGTAGGCGGTGAGATGCGCGGGTCGAGAAACCGCGAACAGATAAAACGCGAGCCGAGGGAGGGCTCGCGCGCATGGGCAGGGGGGGAAGCGCGTTACAGGTCCAGTACGGAATCCTCAATTGCCCGGCGCACATTGCCGTCCGACTTGGCGAGCCGCCGCACGGCTTCTTGCTTGTCCACCTTGGCCTTCAACATCACGAGCGCGATCGGCACGCTCCTGCCGGCGCTCTTGATGACCGACACAGCCTCCTCGCGCGAAACCGCGCAGGCGCGCTCGAGGATGGCGATGCCGCGCTCCACCAGCTTCGAGTTCTGCATGTGCACGTGGACCATCAGGTTCTCGTACACGTAGCCGAGCCGGGTCATCGCGCCGGTGGTGACCATGTTGGTGATCATCTTTTGAGCGGTCGCGGCCTTCATGCGGGTCGAGCCGGAAACCACCTCCGGGCCTACGTCCGCGACGATGACGATGTCGGCGGCGGCGGCGATGGGGGTGTGGTGGTTGCAGGTGATGCACGCTGTTTTCGCGCCCTGGGTGCGCGCGTACGCCACGGCGGCGACCACATACGGTGTGCGCCCGCTCGCGGAAAGGCCGATCACCACGTCCTTGCGCGACGGGCGGCGGCGCGCGATGTCGCGCTGCCCAAGCTCCTCGGAGTCCTCATTGACCTCAACCGGGGAAGCGAGCGCCTTGGGTCCGCCGGCCATGATGTATTGGATGGAGTGAGGGTCGTTCGAGAAGTAGGGCGGGCACTCGCAGGAGTCGAGCGCGGCGATGCGGCCCGAAGAGCCGGCGCCGACATAGATCAGCCGGCCGCCCTCGCGCAAGCTCCGGGCCACGGCGTCGATGACCTGGGCAATTTCCGGAAGCGCCTTTTTCACGGCCGCGGTGACCTTGGCATCCTCCTGATTGATAATGCGTGCTATCTCCAAGGCTGACTTTGTGTCAAATCCCTGGGAAGCCTCATTCGCGCTCTCGGTCGTCAGCTTGCCGAACGAGAAATCGTCGTACGCGCTTTGTGCGTCCAGGGGGGGTGGGATGAGGGTAGCCATCGTTTTCTCTTCGCCTTTCCTGCCCGATGATTGTAGTCCTTTGCCCTAACGGTTGACTCCTTATAAGAGGGTCGCCGGAAGCGGAAGGGTACTGTTCTGGAGCAATTTTCTTGCCGCATCGTGGAAGGCCGGGCGCACCTCGGCAATCTTGTTATTCCGGCGCATGGGAAAGGTCCGGTTTGTCAGCAGCACGAAAGCAGCATCGAGCACCGGGTCGATCCAGAGCGAGGTTCCCGTGTAGCCCAGGTGCCCAAAACAGCGCGGGCCGGCGAGTCGGCCCGCCGAGGATGGGCTGCCGGACGGGGTATCCCAACCCAGGGCGCGCGGGGAGCCGGGCGGTACTCCGGCGCGGCGCGTGAACAGCTCCACTATCTCGCGTGCAAACAAGGAGGGCCGATCGTTCAGTGGCGCGAGCATCGCTTCCGCGAGCCGCAGCAGGTCCCCCACGGGCGCGAACAGCCCGGCATGCCCGGCCACCCCGCCCATCGCCCAGCAGTTTTCATCATGCGGTTCGTTTTGGATCGTCCGGTGCCGGACCAGATCGTCGATTTCCGTCGGGGGAGCGTCGCCCGCGGCAGGGCGTCCGAAGCGGGTTTGCCTCATCCCGAGCGGCGCGAAGATTTCGCGCGTGCAAAACGCATCGAGCGCCTCGCCCGCGAGCTTCTCCAAGGCCGCGCCGAGCAGGATGAAGCCGGGGTCGGAGTACCGGGTTTCCGTGCCGGGCGGGTAGGCCGGCGCGAGCGCCGCAGCGGCCCGCAGCACGGCATCGCGCCCTGAGGCGTGCTCATACAGCTTGGCATAGGCGGGCAGTCCTGAAGCGTGGGCGAGCAGGAGCCGCATGGTCACGCCTCTGCCGCCGGGGAACGCGGGCAGGAGGTCGACAAGCGGCTGACCGAGGCTGAACTGCCCGCGTTGGTGCAGCAGCATGGCCATGGCTGTGGTCGCGGCGACTTTCGTGATGCTGGCCAAGTCGTAGGGCGTGTCCGGCAGGACCGGCGCGGACGCGCCCTCATAAGTGAACCGCCCCACACCGCCGAGCGCCACCGTGGTGCCCCGGTGAGCCGCGCCGAACGCCGCGCCGGGGAAGGCCCTTTCGGAAACAGCTTGCTCCAGCAAAGCGCACAGCGTTTGCGAAAGAAGGCTCATCGCTCGACAGATGCAAACTGGAACACTTGGAGCTTGAGTTGCCCCAGTGCTCTCCATGGCGCGAGAATGGTATTTTGCCGCGACTCAGACCGCGAAACCGGGTTGACAAGATCGATCCGACGGCGGTCCAAGGGAGCAAAACTCATGATCAATCACCGGAAGGAAAAACGCACAGCACTGGCGACGCTCGGGATACTGTGTGCGCCGTTGATCGGCTTCGGGCAAACGCCGCCCGCTGGAGCAATCACCGTGCCGGCGGGCACCCGGGTCCTGCTTGCGCTGAAATCGGCTGTGAACACCAAGTCAGCGCAGCCGGGCGACGGCGTGTACCTGGCTTCCACATTCCCGGTCACCGTCGGCAGCCGGGTCGCGATTCCGGCCGGGGTGTATGTGCAGGGCGTGATCGACCGCGTAGAGCGGGCCGGACGCGTGAAAGGCCGCGCGCAGGTGCAGATGCACTTCACCACCATGATCTTCGGCAATGGTTCTGTTGTGGAGATTCCGGGCGTGCTGCACGACCTGCCGGGCGCGACGGACGCCAAAGTCAAGAAGGGCGAGGAAGGCCAGATCG
>CAXTSB010000208.1:0-2991 GCA_964246845.1 uncultured Acidobacteriaceae bacterium | reverse complement strand
CGGCCAGGTTATCCCGCCGGGCGCGGTCAATCCGCCCCCGCCGCCGCCTGACGCGTCGGGTCCTTCAGCAAGCGCCCCGGACGCGGGCAGCGCGCCGGTCCAGCTCCAGCTTCAGGCCTCGAATCCCATGCAATCGGTCGGCAACACCTTCCAGGAAAAGGTCATGCTCACCGGCGGCAGCGATGTGTACTCAGTCCCGCTCCAGCTCACCTATGACCAATCGAAGCTCCAGCTCGTCAATGTAGATACAGGCGATCTGCTCGGCAAGGACGGGCAGGCAGTCGCCCTGGTCCACCGCGACGACAACGGAACGGTGGCCATCTCCACCTCGCGTCCGCCGGGCGTGGCCGGGGTGTCAGGCTCGGGAACACTGTGTACCCTCACCTTCCAGGCCAAAGCCGCCGGAGACGCGAAAATCGAGATCACGCGGCCCGTGGTCCGCAATTCGCAGCAGCAGGCAATCCCGGCAACCGGTTCCTCTGGAAGCATCCATATTCAGTGAGCGCACTTCTCCAACACGACCGGCGCAGCAAAATAGGCAACAGCCCATGGCGCAGCGAGGCGGGCGTAACCTTGGTCGAGCTCATCGTCACGGTCGCGATCCTTTCCATCTTGGCCACGGCCGCGGTCCCCATCACCCGTTTCGAGCGCAAGCGTGAGAAGGAGCGCGAGCTCCGCTACGACCTGTGGACCATGCGGGCGGCCATCGACAAATACAAGGACGCCGCGGACCGCAATGCCTTCCAAACCAAGCTTGACTCCCAAGGCTACCCGCCCGACCTCGCCACCCTGGTCAAGGGCGTCGATGTACAAGGCAAAAAGGTGCGGTTCCTGCGCCAAATTCCCATCGACCCGATGACCGGCAAGAACGAGTGGGGCGAGCGCTCCATGCAGGACGACCCCGACGCGACCTCCTTCGGCGGCCAGAACCTGTTCGATGTGTACTCAAAAGCCGAGGGCACCGCGCTCGACGGGACGAAGTATTCGACATGGTGAAGTCTTCTACAAAGACCCCCCACGAAGTGGGCGCAAGCCGCGCAGGCGGTTTTACGTTAGTCGAGCTGATGATTGTCATGCTGATCATCGGCGTGCTCGCCGCCATCGCGATCCCCTCCTACACCGCCTCCGTGAAAAGCGCCCGCGAGGCGACCCTCCGCACCGACCTTCAAGTCCTGCGGGAGGCGGTGGACTCCTACACGCTCGACAAGGAAAAAGCCCCGCAGTCGATTGATGACCTCGTGCAGGCCGGGTACCTGAAGGAGATTCCGAAAGACCCGATGACCCAAAGCAATACCACCTGGACCCCCGACCAGGACGAAACAGTGCAATCGGTCGACCAAACCGACCCCGGCATCACCAACATCCACTCCGGGGCGACGCAGGCGGGCTCGGACGGGCGGCCGTACAGCGAGTGGTGACAGCCCTATGATGTCGGTCGACGAGTACCTGCAAACCGGCTTTGAGCTGGATGCCGAGTTTATCGACGGGGAAGTTACGGAGCGGACCGGGGCCGAAGAGCCTCACTCTGCCTGGCATGTGGCTGTGATGTGCTTTTTGCCGAACGTGCGAAAATCTGGGGCATTCGCGTTCGACCGAGCTTGCGGATCAAGGTTCGTGAAACCTGCTACTTAGTCCCGGACGTGGCATTGCTGGATGCTGCGCTGCCTGAGGAACGGTACCCGACGCATCCGCCGATGGCCGTCTTTGAAATTCTCAGCCCAGAGGATCGATTCTCACGCATGATGCGGCGCTTTCGGGAGTTCGAGCAGATGGGCGTATCCGGTATTTACTTCATAAGTCCTGAAAACGGCCGCTTCATGCGCTACCACGAGAGAAACCTGATTCCCGTGGTCGACATAGAGGTTGCCGGCAGGCATGTTGCAGCGCGGAAAATCGCTGATCAAGTTCACTAGAAAAGAAAAACGCCGCCCTTTGGGAAGGCGGCGTTTCACCTGAAGCTGACTACTGCCGCTTCCAGTTCATCAAGTCTCCCAGCGTCGTCGTCGAGCTCGACACAGGAGGCTTGTACGCCTCCACATCAGCCCGTGAACCTTCCTCGCCGACCGCACGCAAGCTCAACCCGACCTTTTTCTCGTCCGGGCTCATCTTGATGATCTTGAACTCGTGCTCCTGGCCGGCTTCCAGGTTCACCGGGGCGCCGTTCTGATCCGTGGCTTCGGAGACGTGGCACAAGCCCTCGACCCCATCCGCGATCTCGACAAACGCGCCGAACTGCGCCGTGCGGAGCACCTTGCCGTGCACCACATCGCCCACCCGGTGCTGGTCGAAGAACTTCTCCCACACATCCGGCTCCAGCTGCTTCATGCCGAGCGACAGCCGCCGGTTTTCCGGCTCTACGCCGAGCACGACCGCCCGGATCTTCTCGCCCTTCTTCAGGACCTCCGACGGGTGCTTAATGCGCTTGGTCCAGCTCATGTTCGACACATGCACCAGGCCGTCGATGCCGTCCTCTATCTCAATAAACGCGCCGAAGTCGGTCAGGTTTCGCACACGCCCCTCGACCACCGTCCCGGCCGGATAGCGGTCGGAAAGGTTTTCCCAGGGATTTTCCTGCAATTGCTTCATTCCAAGCGAGATGCGGCGGTCGTTTGGGTTCACGCTCAACACCAGCGTGTCCACCTCGTCGCCCGGCTTGATCATCTTCGACGGATGCTTCATGCGCTTGGACCAGGTCATCTCCGAGACGTGGACCAGACCCTCGATGCCTTGCTCGAGCTCTACGAAGGCGCCGTAGTCGGTAACGGAGAGGACGCGGCCGCGAACCTGCGCGCCGATGGGGTAGCGTTCAGTCGCATCCAGCCACGGATCGGGGGTGAGCTGCTTGAAGCCGAGCGAGACGCGCTGCTTCTCTTTATCGAACTTGAGAACCTGCACCTGGATCTCGTCGCCGACGTTGACGAGATCGCGCGGATGGGTCAGGCGGCCCCAGCTCATGTCGGTGATGTGCAGCAGCCCGTCCAGCCCGCCCAG
>CAXTSB010000207.1:0-3008 GCA_964246845.1 uncultured Acidobacteriaceae bacterium | reverse complement strand
TGCTGATGCTCATCCTGGCGCCAATCGCGGCCATGCTCATCCAGTTCGCGGTTTCGCGCTCGCGCGAGTACGCGGCCGATGCCACGGGGGCGGAGATGACGGGCGACCCGTATGCGCTTGCTTCGGCGCTTGAAAAGCTGGAAGGCTACAACAAGCGGCTGCCGTTCGCGGCGCAGTCGGCCACGGCGCATATGTTCATCATCGCGCCGGCCATGGGCGGTTCGCTGGTGGAGCTGTTCTCGACCCACCCGCCGACCAAGAAGCGGGTGGAGCGGCTCACCGGGCGGCCGTCGTTTCTCGGGGGGCGGTAGTGCGCGCCTTCCTTCGGATCGTGATCGCACTGCTTGCTGCTTTATGGGTGGGCGCGGTCGCGTTCTTTGCTGTGGTGGCACAGGCGGCTTCCCACGTCCTCTCCGTCGGGCCTGTATTCGGCTTGCTGATCCGCGATACCCTGCTCACGCTCAACAACGAAGGGCTGGTCGTCGGGTCGCTTTTATTGCTGCTTCTGCTGGCGGCCGCCCCGCTGCGGGTTTACCCGCGGCGCCTGCTCGGGCCTATCCTATGCACTGCGGCGATGCTTCTGCTTACGGCGTTTCTCCAGTGGAACATCATGCCCCGCATGGAAGTCGACCGGCTCGCGCTTCACGGCGATGTACCGGCCGCCCCGGCCGATGATCCGCGGCGCGCGGAGTTCGACCGGCTGCACCAGGCGAGCGTACGGGTGGACGGGGGTGTGTTGGCCGCCGGGCTCGCCTTAATTGGCCTGCTGGCGCGCGACGGCCGGCGACGAACCTAGGCGGCCCAGTCATAGTGCACACCCGTAATTTCTTCTGAAAGCCTCCAAAGGCGTGTACCGGCAGACGGGTCGGCGGCGGTCGGCGCGATCTTGGCCGGTGCCGGATATCCCTTAAAGCCCTGAAATCCGTCTGGGCCATAGTAGCCGCCCGGCTTGGCTTCCGGCGCGGCCGCTGCGTACAGCTGCGGAAGCGCGCCCTGGACGTCGGTTTGGCCGAGAACCGCTAAAAGGACCTGACTGCCGATCTTCACAACGCCCTCGGCTTCCTTCGCGATCGCGGTTTTCGACAAGCCGGGGTGGGCTGCGATGCTGGCCAGCTTGCCCCCGTGAGCATCCGATTGCCGCTGGAGCTCGAATGCGTATACCAGCATCGCGAGCTTGGTTTGTGCGTAGGCTTTGTAGGGGTTGTAGCCCTGGGCCAGATGAATGTCGTCCAACTCAAGCGAGGCGCGCTGATGGGCGTTGCTGGAGATGCTGACCACGCGCGGTGCAGGCACCCTGAGCAGGAGCGGCAGCAGCAGGGCCGTCAGCGCGAAGTGGCCCAGGTAGTTGGTCGCCAGCTGCTTTTCAAACCCGTCCACGGTGAGCTCGCGCCGGGGCGTCACGCTGATACCTGCATTGTTGACCAGGATGTCGAGCGGCCTGCCCGCGGCGCGCTCCGCCTCTGCGAAGGCACGCACCGAGGCAAGCGTGGACAGGTCGAGAAGCCCGGCATGGACTTCTGCCTGCGGCTGTTCGGCTTTGATCTTGCCGACGGCATGGCGGATGCGCTCGGGCGAGCGCCCGGCCAGCACCACCTCAGCCCCGGCGCGGGCGAGCTCACGGGCGGTTTGGAAGCCGACGCCCGAGTTCGCGCCCGTGACGATGACGCGCTTGCCCGCCTGGCTTGGAATGTCCTTTGCCGTCCAATTTGCTTTCATCGCGCTTCCTTCCATATTTTGTACAAACCCCATGTGGCCAGCGTGCAGCAGTCCTTGATGCGGTGCCCGCGCAGCATCTGCTCAAACTCCTCGACCGTAACCGTGTGGACGCGCATGTCGGCCTCCTCGGGGTCACGGTCGTGCGCGCCTTGCGTCAGCTCAGTGGCGAGAAAGGCGTGCTGCTGCTGGTTGCAGAACCCATACGCCACCCACATGGGACCCAGGTAGTCCAGCCGTCCGGCGCGCAACCCGGTTTCCTCGCGCAGTTCGCCCGCGGCAAGCTCGCGCGGGTCGGCGTCCGGGTCTTCCCAGCCGCCTTGGGGGAACTCCAGGCACATTTCACCGACGGTGTAGCGGAACTGCTCCACCAGCGTTAAACGTCCTTCGTGCAGCGGAATAATCACCGCGCAAGGGTGCTTCTCCACCACGCCGTACAGCCCGGACACGCCGTTCGCGCGTTCGACCCGGTCTTCGCGCACCCGCATCCAGTGGTTGCGGTACACCTCGCGGCTTTCCGTGGTTTTAATGTTCATTCTCACGAGTGTATCGGGCTTGCTACCCTGGTGTGCGCATGTACTTTCTGGGTCTGGATGTGGGCACGGGCGGGACACGGGCTGTTCTGGTGGACGAGCAGGGCCGCGTCGCGGCATCGGCGTCGAGCGAGCACGCGCCGTTTCGCGCGGAGCGGCCGGACTGGGCCGAGCAGGATCCTGACGACTGGTGGCGCGCGGCGCGGGAAGCCATCCGGGCCGTGCTCACGGGCGGAGTGCGGGTGGACGCGGTCGGCCTGACCGGGCAGATGCATGGGGCGGTGATGCTCGACGCCGACGGAAACGTGCTGCGGCCTTCGCTCATCTGGTGCGACCAGCGCACGCAGCCGCAGTGCGACTGGCTGCACCGCGAGATCGGCAGCGAAGCGCTTATCGAGCTCGTCGCCAATCCCGCTTTGCCCAACTTCACCTTGACCAAGCTGCTGTGGGTGCGCGACCACGAGCCGGAAGTGTGGGCGCGCATCGAGCACGTCGTATGTCCAAAAGACTATATCCGGTTCCGACTGACGGGCGCGCTCGCGATGGACGTGCAGGAGGCCTCCGGGACGCTGCTGCTCGATGTGAAAAACCGCCGCTGGTCAAGCGAGGTGGCGCGGGCCGCCGGCATCCCCGAGCGCTGGCTGCCGGAGCTCCACGAGTCGGCGGCCGTGTGCGCGACCGTCGCGGAAAACGACCTGGGTCTCGCGGCGGGAACGCCCGTCGCGGCCGGGGCGGGCGACCAAGGCGCGGGCGCGGTCGGCA
>CAXTSB010000206.1:0-3047 GCA_964246845.1 uncultured Acidobacteriaceae bacterium | reverse complement strand
CCCCGGGGCAGGGCGGCGGCTGGCGCGATATTTTCTCCGGCATGTTCTCGGGCGGGCAGCGGCAAAGCGGCCCCGAGCCCGGCACCGACCTTGAGTACCAAGTTGCTGTGGAGTTTTGGACCACTATCCGCGGCGGGCAGATGCGCCTGGAGGTGCATCGGATGGATGTATGCCCGACCTGCAAGGGCCGCTCGCAGCAAGCCGGCGCGCACACCTGCCCGGAGTGCGCGGGTACGGGCCAGGTGACGCAGATGCACGGGCAGATGAAGTTCAACGTGCAGTGCAAGACTTGCGGCGGCTCGGGCCGGGTGGGCGGCGGCTGCGCGACCTGCGGCGGCGAAGGCCGGGTGCGCCGGGCGGAAACGGTGGAGTTCAGGATCAAACCGGGTACGCGCGATGGCCAGCGGATTCGGCTGGCCGGAAAAGGAAACGCCGGGACGCAGGGCGCGCCCGCGGGCGACCTTTTCCTGATCATGAAGGTAGGCACGAACCCGGTGTTCACGCGCGTGGGTGACGACATCACGCTGCGGGTACCGGTCACGGTGGCCGAGGCAGCCCTTGGTTCTAAGATTGAAGTCCCGACTATCGACGGACGCGCGCAGCTGCGCATCCCGCCCGGCACGCAGGGCGGCCAGCGGCTCAGGATGCGCGAGCGCGGGGTCACTTCCGCGTCGGTCGAAGGCAAGCGCGGCGATCAGATCGTGACCGTCGACATCGCGGTCCCGCAGCTCCGGGACGAGCGCTCCAAGGAAATTCTGCGGGAGCTCGCGAAGCTGAATCCGGAAGACCCCCGCTCGGGTATGTTCGAGAAAGTGGAAAACTGAGGTTCGCGGAACGAGGGGGATCATGCCGGGGAAACGCAAAGGTACCTACACCATCTCCTCGGTCGCGGAGATGTACGAGATTCACCCGCAAACCCTGCGGCTGTACGAGCGCGAGGGCCTGCTGAAGCCTTCGCGCTCGGACGGCAATACACGCATGTATACGGATGAAGACATCGAGCGGCTGGAGTTCATTCTGAATCTCGCGCGCGACCTCGGCGTCAACATATCCGGCATCGCGATCATCCTTCAAATGCGCGAACGCATGGAGGAGATGAACCGGCAGATGCAGGGCTTTGTCCACTATGGCCGCTCCGAGATGCGGGCGCGCATGCATGGGCAGTCCGAGGCCGATCCGGCGGCGATCGTTCCCTTGCGCCGGCCGCCGGTTGCGCCCGCGCCGCGCCCCCCGCGCACGCCGCCCCCGGCCTGAGGCTGTAGCCTGAGAACGAATGTTTCCGGCTCTGCTTGCAATCGGGCTTTTCGGCCTCCTCAGCTCCACCGTTTTCACCGGCATCGCCGCCTTTGGCGCGGCCAAGTTTTCGAAAACCAGGGTGGAGCCGGACGAGCTTCCGCTGCCTCCTGTATCCCTATTGAAACCCCTGCATGGCGCGGAGCCGAACCTTGCCGCCCACATTGCGACTTTTTTTGAGCAGGACTACCCGGTCCCTTTTGAGGTGCTGTTTTGCGCCAAGAATCCGGACGACCCCGGCCTCGAGGTCGCCCGCGAGGTCGCGGCGCGCTATCCTCGCATCCCGTCGCGGTGCCTCGCGGTCGACGGGCCGGTGCATGTCAACGCCAAGGTGAGCTCGCTGGAGCGCATGGCCGCCGCCGCCCGGCACGATGTGTGGGTGATCAGCGATTCAGACGTCCGGGTCGCGCCGGACTACCTGCGCGCTGTTGCGGCCGACTTCCGCGATCGCGATGTAGCCGCGAGTACCTGCTTGTACCGCGGCGTCGCCGACCAAGGATTGTGGGCTAAGCTTGAAGCCGCGGGCATGACGGTGGAGATGACCGCCGGCGTACTGTCGGCGAACCTGCTGGAGGGAATGCGGTTCCTGCTCGGGCCCACAATGACGGTGCGGCGCGGGGCGGTGGAGCGCATGGGCGGTTTCGGGCGGCTCGGGCCTTATTGTTCCGATGATTTCCTGCTCGGCAGCTGGATTGCCGCGGGGGGCGGCAAAATCGTCTTGTCCCGCTATGTGATCGACCACATCGTGCTCAACCTGACGTTCCTGACCAGCATGAAGCACCAAACGCGCTGGATGAAGTCGACGCGTTTTTCACGCCCGAAAGGGCATTTCGGTACCGGGCTGACCTTCAGCTTGCCGTTCGGGCTGCTGGCTTTTACCGCCGCTGCGCGCCTCGGCCGCCCGAGGCTCGCGTGGGCGGCGCTGGGCTGGTCGGTGCTTTCCCGCATGGGGCTGGCTGCGCTCATGGCGGGCCCGGTCGCACGCGACCCGGCCTTCGTGCGCACGGTTCTGCTCTTTCCCGTGCGCGACCTGATGGGCTTTTTCTTTTGGGCCGCGAGCTATACCAGCGGACGCATTCTTTGGCGGGGCGAGGTGTTCCGGCTGGGTGAGGAAGGGCGGATGGAGAAGATCGAGGGTAGAGGGTAGAGGTCGCTGAAGACCCCGAACTGTATCGCCGCTGCCGCTCGCGCTGTGCCTTCCCCTCCACCCTTTCCCCTCGCCCTACCGGTTGCTCCACAGCGAGCGGTCCGAGAGCTGCTCCAAGCGCACCATTGGGCGGCCGGCAAGCAGCGCCTGCACGCGCGGCTCGTCGCCGGCGGGCAGCACGAGATACAGCCGCGGCCCGGATGTTTGCCACAAGTGTTTCAGGTCTGCATCGTCCAGGAAGATGCGGGGCGCGTCCGGGTAGTCCGACCCCCAGATCATCGAGGAGGAGCGCCCATTGATCAGCAGCGCCTGCTTGTGCGTGTAGAAGATCACCGAGGATGCGTTGGCCTGGTCGCCGTACACGAGGAGCCGGGCATCGGGCTCGTGCGCGCTGTTGATGACGGCGGCTATGGATTCGGAGGAAAGCAGCGGCTCGAAGCGCACGAAGGCGATGTGCGCGGCGATGAGGAAAGCCGCCATCATCAGCCCGACGGAGACGATGGACTCAAACGCGTATCCCCGCTGCCTGAGCCGCAGCGCGGCCGGCGGTCCCAGCCCGAGCGCGACGGCGGCCACCGCGGCGGGCAGGCGCAGGGCGGCGAAGGAC
>CAXTSB010000205.1:0-3092 GCA_964246845.1 uncultured Acidobacteriaceae bacterium | reverse complement strand
AACGTAAGCCGGCGTCGGCCGGCTTACGTTAATCGACCGCGACTATGTGGAGCCCAGCAATCTTCAGCGGCAAATCCTGTTCGATGAGGCCGATGCGCACGAGGCTCTGCCCAAGGCCGAAGCCGCGCGCCGGCACATTGCCCGATTCAACAGTGAGGCGGACGTGCGGGCCCATGTCGCCGACCTCACGCCCGGCAACATCCACGAGCTCCTGGGCGGGGCCGAGCTGGTGCTTGATGCGACCGACAACTTTGAAACCCGCTACCTGCTGAACGACTACGCGGTGGAGCAAGCGAAGCCTTGGATTTACACGGGCGCGGTGGGCGCAACGGCGGCCGGCATGAACGTGCTCCCGGGCCGGACCGCCTGCCTGGCCTGCCTGTTTCCCGCTCCGCCGACAGGACCGGTCGAGACCTGCGATACAGCCGGGATTTTAGGTCCCGCGGTCAACCTAGCTGCCTCGGTTTCGGCCGGGGAAGCCCTGAAACTGTTGTCCGGCAATGCGGACGCGCTCCGGACCACCTTTTTCACGCATGATTTGTGGACCGGCGACCGAGCCGAGCTGCGAGCCCACGCGCCCCGGCCCGACTGCGAAGTGTGCGGCCCCGCGCGCGGCTTCCGGCACCTGCGCGGCGAGGGCCGCCCTCACATCACCCTCTGCGGGCGCAACTCCGTGCAAATCCACGAGCATGCGCGGCCGGTGGATTTCCCCGCCCTGGCCCGCCGCTTGGAGCCGTTGGGCGAGGTCCGCTGGAACGGCCTCCTGCTCCGCTTTACGCGGCCCCCGCATACCTTGACCGTGTTTCCTGACGGACGCACCCTGGTGCAGGGCACCACCGATACAGGCCTGGCGCGGTCGCTATATGCCCGGTTCTTGGGCACCTAGTAAGATACGGGCAGGCCTTTCCCAGCGTCCGCATTACGAACTAAACGGAGATCCGTGAGCACAGCAGGACCCACCCAGCAAGCGAAACACCCGGTGCAGCACATGCGCCGCAACCCACCCATCGCCGGCGAGGCCGAAGCGATCGCAGCCGCGCAGGGCGGCGACGGACGCGCGTTTGAAACCCTCTACGGCCTTCACAAGCGCCGCGTGTACTCCCTTTGCCTCCGCATGCTCGGCAACGTCGCCGAGGCCGAGGACCTGACCCAGGAAGCCTTTCTCCAGCTTTACCGCAAGATCGGCACCTTCCGCGGCGACTCCGCTTTTTCCACCTGGCTGCATCGCTTGGCGGTCAACGTCGTTCTAATGCATCTGAGAAAAAAGGGCCTGCCGCAGGTCTCGCTTGAGGAAACGCTCGAGCCTTCTTCGGACGACGGCCCGCGCAAGGACATCGGCGCGCGCGACCTGAACCTGTCCGGCTCCATCGACCGCGTCACGCTCGAGCGCGCCGTTGAAAATCTTCCCCCCGGCTATCGGCTCGTGTTCGTTCTTCATGATGTGGAAGGCTACGAGCACAATGAGATCGCCGGCATGTTGGACTGCTCCATTGGCAACAGCAAGTCCCAGCTGCACAAGGCGCGCATGAAGCTGCGCGACCTCCTGAAAACGGGCTTGCGAAAGGACGCACAAGAATGAAGGAACAAACTCCCGATTGCGCCGCCTTCCAGCAAAGGCTGCCGCAGTTGTTCGAGGCCGAAACAGATTTCACGCACGAACCGCACCTCAGCGAGTGCGAAAACTGCGCCGAGCTGGTGCGCGACCTCGAATACATCGCGCAGCAGGCGAAGCTGCTGATGCCGATCCATGACCCTTCGCCCGCGGTGTGGGAGAACATCAAGACCGCGCTCGGCGGCGCGCCCGAGCCGGTCGCGAGAAACAAGCAATAGCCGGGTACAGCCGCGTCGCCCTCCTGGGCTTCATGGGCGCGGGTAAAACCACGGTCGGCCGCCTGCTCGCGCCCATGCTCGGCTGGCGATTCCTGGATACGGACGAAATACTGGTCAAGCGCCACAACGCGTCCATCGCGTCTATCTTCGAGGAGCACGGCGAGCCCCGGTTCCGCGAGTGGGAGGCGGCGGTGGTGGCTTCCGCTTTGCAGGAGAATGAGGTCGTCATCGCGCTCGGCGGCGGCGCGGTCGAGCACGCGGGAACGCGGGCGCTGCTTGCCGGCACCCCCGAAACCTTGACCGTCTTTCTTGAAGCTCCGCTTGCTGTCGCCATCGCCCGCTGCACCGCGGAGTCCGGAGCAGCGGCCCGGCCCGTTCTGGCGGATGCGGCCCGTCTCCAAGCACGGCACGGAGCGCGCTTGCCGCTGTACCGCTCGGCGCGCCTGGTCCTCGACACCAAAGCGCAAACACCGGAAGCGCTGGCCCGCGCGGTTGTGGACGCGGTTACGCCGCGTTGAGTCGGGGTAAGGCTCCGGTTCTCAGTGAAGCGGAGACCCGTCGCGCGGCAGCGCGATGGTCGAAGTTGCCTCAAGAATCTGCTCCGGCCCGCCTTTCGGCGGCCATACGCCGGTGCCGTATGCCCGTTTCCGCAGCTCCGCACGCTGCGCAAGGCTAGCGAAACCCCAAATGTGCGTGATCCGGGGAGCCCCGTCCAGAGCGTACATGTTGATCACCAGATGCTCGGTGTATTCCCTTGCCGGTTCCAAAGCCGCTTCCCACCCGGCCAAGGTGGGACCGAGCCCGCCCGGCCTCAGCCGGTAGGTCCTGAACTCATACACGCCGCCCCAATCCCCCGGAGAGACCGGCGGTAAAAAGGAAAACGGCGCGTAGCTGTCCATCTCCAGCGTTCTGACGGCATCCCCGGCGTGAAACGGGTCCGCGCTCAGCAGAGCACGTCGACGCTCGGCATTGCATCTTTCCTGCGTTTCAAAACCGCGGAGAACGAGCAGACGCCCCAAAGTGCCTAGCTCCGTCGCCCAGCTGCCCAGGAACTGCCCTTTCGCCTGATCGCCATGGACCCAAGCATGGGCCCGATCAGCGGTTTCGTCCAGAGCAAGCAGTGAGCAAGAAAGCGTGGCGAGTTCGTAGACCATTAATCTCCTCGGGGTCTCCCCAACCGCATAGGATGCGGCTTATTTGACCGCTGGGCAAGCGGAACGGTTCAACCGACTTGTACCGTTGCGCGGAACAGAAGCAGTTGC
>CAXTSB010000204.1:0-3150 GCA_964246845.1 uncultured Acidobacteriaceae bacterium | reverse complement strand
GTCCACGCTCGGCACGGGCGCGGTCATCAATTCGTTCGACCCCGTCATCCTGGGCACGGTCACCGACGAGCACTTCACGCAGCCATTGGCCAACCAGATCACGACGGGCGTGCCGTCGCTCCAAACCAACTCCATCGGAAGCCAATTTGAATACATCCAGTCCTTCGCGACCGGGGCGACCGTGGAAGCGCTGTTCACCAACAGCCGCGTCGCGCAGAACACGTTGTTCAACACCATCAACCCCACGCTCAACTCCTACTACCGCGTGCAGGTGGTCCAGCCGGTGCTCGCCGGGTTCGGATTCGGGCCCAACCTGCGCTACCTCCGCATCGCGCGCAACGATCAGAAGATCTCCGACATCGCCTTCAAGGCGCAGGTCATCGCGACCATCACGCAGATCGCGAACATCTACTGGGAGCTGGTGAGCGCCTACCAGGATATGCAGGTCAAGGAGCGGTCGCTCCGGTTCGCCGAGGACACGCTCGCGACCGACCGCAAGTCGCTGGAACTGCAAGCCATCCCGGCGCTTGATGTAACGAAGGCCGAGAGCGAAGTGGCCGCGCGCGACGGTGACCTGACGGTCGCGAAAGCGACGCTCCAACTACAGGAGTCGCTGGTCAAGAACGCCCTAACCCGCAACCTGGACGACCCATTCTTAGCAGAGATTCCGGTGGTGCCGCTGACCACCGCCGCGCCGGGGCCTCCCGGGGGCGACTCCTTGCAAGAGCTGATTGACCGCGCGTTTCGCGATCGGACAGACGTGGGCGAGCTCGACCTTCAGCTCCGCAACTTCGACATCAGCCGCCGCGCCGCGCGCAACAACGTGCTGCCCTCGGTCAGCGTGCTGGGCTATTACGGCGGCACGGGCCTGGCCGGGCGCTTGAACCCAGGGCAGACTGCGGGAGCGACCGTGAAGGCCGATTTCGGCTCCTCGTTCACCAACGCGTTCAACAGCACCTCGCCCGATTACGAGGTGGGGGTGAACCTCACCATCCCGATCCGCAACCGGGTCGCGAAGTCCGACCAGTACCGGTCGGAGATCGAGTACCGGCAGGAAGAGCTACAAATCCAGGAGCGGCGCAAGCAGATACGCATCGAGGTGCGCAACGCCCAGTACACGGCCGAGCAGAACGCGGCGCGCGTGGGCTCCGCGCGCAAGGCTCGCGACCTGGCGCATAAGACCTTCGACATCTCAAAGCAGGAGCAGAAGTTGGGGGCGGGCTCGGCCGTGCAGACGCTGGCTGCGGAGCACGACCTGGCGCTTGCAGACTCGACCCTGTCGGCAGCCGAGGCCACGTACGAGAAAGCCAAGGTGGAACTGGCCCGCGCGACCGGGGCCACGCTCGACACGTACCATGTTTCGCTTGAGGACGCGCGCACGGGCGTGCTGCAGGCGCAAAATCCATAACATGGTGACCACGGGCCGCATTCTCGTCGCCGATGATCAGCCGCACATCGCGGAAACGCTTGCGCTGCTGCTGCGCCCGGAGGGCTTCGAGGTACACACCGCAGGCTCGCCCGCCGAAGCCCTGCGCGCGCTCGGCGGGGACTCGTTCGACGCGGCGCTCGTCGATATGAACTACACGCGCGACACCACTTCGGGTGCGGAAGGGTTGGAGCTGATCCGGGGCGCGCTCGCGCTCGACCCCGAGCTGCCCGTGATCGCGCTCACGGCATGGGGCAACATCGAGCTCGCGGTGGAGGCGATGCGGGCCGGCGCGCGCGATTTTGTGCCCAAGCCGTGGGAAAACGCGCGGCTGCTCGCGATCGTGCGCACGCAGGTGGAGCTCAGGACGGCGCTCAAACGAGCGCGGGCGCTGGAAGCGGAATTGCTCCTGCGCGCGCCCGACCGGCCCCTGTTTATCGCGACCGCGCCGGCGATGCAGCCGCTGGTCGAAGCCATCGCGCGCGTGGGCCCGTCGGACGCGAACGTGCTCATCACCGGCGAGCACGGGGCGGGCAAGGAGGTGGTGGCGCAAACCCTCCACGCGGTTTCCGAGCGGGCCGCGCACGCCATGGTCTCGGTCAACACCGGCGGCCTGCCTGAAGGGACGTTTGAAAGCGAGTTGTTCGGGCATGTGCGCGGGGCGTTTACCGACGCGCGGTCGGACCGGATGGGCCGGTTTGAATTAGCGGATCGAGGAACTTTGTTCTTAGACGAGATCGCGAACGTGCCTGTGCGGCAGCAGGCGCGGTTGCTGCGCGTGCTCGAAACCGGGCAGATGGAGCGGGTCGGGTCATCGAAAACGATTCGGGTGGATGTGCGCGTGATCTCCGCGACCAATGCGGACCTGCGCCGTGAGGCCAAGGAAGGCCGGTTCCGCGAAGACCTGCTGTTCCGCCTGAATACAGTGGAGCTGCGCGTGCCGCCCCTGCGCGAGCGCCGGGAGGACATCGCCCCGCTTGCCGCGCACTTCCTCGCGCACTACGCGGCGAAATACCGGCGGGCGGTGGCGGGGTTCACGCCGGGCGCGCTCACGGCGCTCGCCAACTGCCCGTGGCCGGGCAATGTGCGCGAGCTCGACCACACAATGGAGCGCGCCGTGCTGATGGCGCGCGGCTCGCACATCGAGCCCGGCGATCTCCATCTGCCCGCGGCGAAACCGCCTTCGTCGGGCCTCGACGATCTGCCGCTCGAAGAGGTGGAAACCGTGCTGATCCGCAAGGCGCTCGCGCGCGCCAAGGGCAATATCACGCAGGCGGCCGAGCTGCTGGGCCTGAGCCGCGGGGCGCTGTACCGGCGGATTGAAAAGCATGGGATCGCAGTGTAGGGCGGCGCGCGTGAGTCTGGTTACCTTTGCACCCCTCTGAAGGTGTCATTCTGAGCGCAGCGAAGAATCTGCTTTCCTTCGCAGTGCGGTAAGGACAGGTCCTTCACTTCGTTCAGGATGACACCAATGGTTTGAAGCGGGCGGGATTTGCACACCGAGGTCATGGAACCGCCGGCAGCTGTGACAATGCTGAAGAAAGCACCGATGCCGGCCCTGCCCCGCAAACCCGTCCGCCGCCAACGTTTGCCGCTGGGCCGCAGCCCTGCCCGCCTCGGCTATGAGCGTCGGCTGCGTATGCTTCTGGCCTTGCTCGGCTTGCCGGTGCTTGCCTTGGCCGCGCTGCTGCTCCACGACGCCCACGTCGGACCCGCACTCGCCC
>CAXTSB010000203.1:0-3314 GCA_964246845.1 uncultured Acidobacteriaceae bacterium | reverse complement strand
GCGCTGGGCCGGGCCGTGGCCGCCCGCCTCCGGGAGCTTCGGGTCCGGCCGCTCCTGCTCACGCCTACGCTGGGCCAACTGGTCGAGCTCACGCGCCGCGCCGCCTTGGCCATCGGCGGCGACACTGGGCCGCTGCACCTGGCGGCCGCGCTGGGGCTGCCGACAGTGGGCATCTACGGCCCGACCGACCCCGCGCGGAACGGGCCGTTTCACGGGCGCTTCCAAGTATTGCGTGACCCCGCGAGCCGCCGCGACCACACCCGCCATGCAGCGCCGGAAGCCGGTTTGCTCCGCATCCGTCCGGAAGCCGCGGCAGCGGCCGCGATGTCGCTTCTGCCCGCTTCCGCCCATGACCGCGCGGGCGCACCGGCATGACGGGTTGGCAGCGCACAGCGCGGCGCATCCGCGTCCCGCTCGGCTTCCTGTTCGCCGTTGTGTTTCTTCTGCTGGCCCGGCCCAGCGGGCGCTCGCTCGCCTGGAGTTTGCCGCCCGTGCTGGCCGGGTTGGGCTTGCGCGGCTATGCCTCAGGCTATGTAAAAAAAAATACCGAGCTCACCGTCACAGGCCCCTACGCCTGGACCCGCAACCCGCTCTACCTCGGCTCCATGCTGCTCGCGTTCGGCTTTGCCGGCGCGGCGCGCGAGCCCCTGCTCGCGGCTGCGTGGGCTGTGCTGTTCGCGGCGGTGTACCGGCCGGTGATCCGCGCGGAAGAAGCCTTTCTGCGCGAGCGCTTTCCGGCGTTCGTGTTCTACGCCCGAAAGGTGCCGCGTCTGCTGCCGTGGCGCTTGCCCGCGCGCTCGGGCGGCGCGCCGGGCCGCTTTGATCCCAACCTGTACCGGAAGCACCGTGAGTACCAAGCCGCCCTCGGCGCGGCGGCGCTGTATGCGCTCCTGCTGCTCAAACTGTCGCGCTAGCGCAGCCGCACCCTGAGCCCGCCATACAGGTTCAGCGGCGCGCCGGGAGCGAGAAAGGTGGTGCTGCGCCCGGGCGTGGAGCCGTCGGCATTGGCGGGGAATGGCTGGGCGATGAAGCGGCCGCTGTTGTCGAAGGGTACGGCGCCGAGCTGCGCCGCGTTGGAGTAGTGCGTATCCAGCAAGTTATTCGCCTGCAAAAAGAGCTGGAAGCGCGGACTTGCCTGGTACGTGCCGCCCAGATTTACGACACCATACGCCGGGGAAACGCCGGAGCCGAGATAGTACGTGCCGTCCGGGCGATCCAGGTTGTTCTCGTTGCCGCGCGCGTAGGACGCGCCGGTGGCGAGCACGTTCAGCACCGCGGACCATTTCGTCGCCGGCCGCCACTCAACCAGGCCTTTGAACAACTGCCGGGGCACCTGCGAGATGCGGTCGCCGGGCGCGATCGTGATCACCCCGTCCACCCCGGGCTCGCCCGCCTGTGCGCTGTCGCTGGCGCTGTTGGTGCCGCCGCTCAGGGTTTGCGGCGATTGGTAGGTGGCGCTCAGAAAGGTGTAGCCGCCCGTTACCTCCAGCGTCCGGCTGTGTACGCTTGCGTCCAGCTCAATGCCCTGCCGCTCGGTGCGGCCAAAGTTGAGGAAGTTCCCAAACCCGAGCTGTTCGGAGGCGACGAATAGGAGGTCGTTGCTGTTTTCGCCGCGGAACCAGTCCGCGGTCCACCGCAGGGCGCGGTCGCCGCTTGAACGTACCCCGGCTTCCACCGTCCGCGTGACGACTTGATGCAGCGGCGGGTCGCTCACCAGGGCGTTCGGCAGGTTGCAGGGGAAGTTCGGGTCGGCGCAGCCGAGCTCCAGGGTGGTCGGGGCGCGGCTGGCTTCCGAGTAATTCGCGTACAGCTCGAACGGCTTGCGTGTCCGGTACACCGCGCCGATGCTGGGATTAAGGCGCTGAAATGTGTTCGAAGCCGTAAGGGAGCCGCGCCCGTCGCCGGGAGGCAAACGGTCGAAATTGTCTAAGCCCGTGCGGTTGAAGCGGGCCGAAGCGGTCCACGACCAGCGCCCGGCGGTCAGCGTGTCGGTGGCGTACACGCTGCCGGTTTGGACAATGCCGTGCAGGCCGACGCGGGTGTCCACGGGATTGCCGCCGTCATCCGCGGTTGTGCCGTCGGCGAAGGCGGGTACGGGCAGGATGGATACGCCGTCGGCGGCCAGAAAGCCGAACCGCGACAGCTGCGAAAACGAAAGCGAGCTCCGGTCCCAGGCCGCGCCCGCGGCGAAGCGGTTGCGCCCCGAACGCGCTGCGACGAGACTGGACAACCCGTAGTTGTTCTGTTCCGTGTCTGTGTTCGTGATGATGCCGTCGCAGGAGTCGGACGGGTCCCCGGATTCGAGCGCCCGCGCCAGGCACTGGTAGAAGGGGAACGGCTCGGTGGAAGGATTGCCGGATACGGGCGCGTCGGGGTAGCCGGCGGCGGCAAGCGCCGCCTGGTCGTCCGGGCTCAGCGTGTACAGGTCGCTGCCGAACGAGTTGTCATTAATGTCGCCGTTGATGGTGTCGGACCGCACATGGCGCAGGTAGGCGTTGGCCGACAAACCCCAGGTCGGGGTGAGGTCGCGGCTCAGATTGAAGGTAAGCGAAGGTGCATGGTCATGCGTGATGTCCGGGGTGGAGTACACGCTCGAGTAGGAGCGGGCAGCCGCGCGGAAATCCTGCAGTCCGTTGCCCGTGAGCGCATTGATGCTGTAGCCCGCGTCGAGCGAGGCCGCGGTGCGCGCGTCCGCCCAGCGCAGCTTCGCGAAGCTTTGCCGCACCTCGGACGGCGAATGCTGGCGCCACCCGTCCTCGCGGTAGTAGTTGCCGGCCGCGAACGCGTCCCAGCCGTGCGGCAGTGTGATGCCGTACTGGCCCTCGGTTGAAGCCCGCCCGAACGCGCCGCCCACGGTTTCCACTTCGAACCCCGGGTCGGACGCGCCGTCCTTGGTGCGCACGGCGAGCGCGCCGCCGAGCGTGTTCAGCCCGTACACCGGGTCCGAGCCCGGCGCGAGCTCGATCGTGCGGATGGCCTGCTTCGGAATCAAGTCCCAAGCCACGATGTCGCCGAACGGCTGGTTCTGCCGCACGCCGTCCAGGTACACCGACAAGCCCTGCGGGGTGCCGAGCAAGGGCGAAGCGGTGTAGCCGCGGTAGTTCACGTCGAACTCGAACGGATTGCCGGCGTTGTCGTTGACGTACACCCCGTTCACGCGCTTGTTGAGCGCGTCGGCGAGGTCGTTGGCATTGACCGCCTCAATCTGGGACGAAGACAGCGTTTGGACCGGCGCGGGCAGTTCGGCGAGCGGGGTCTCCGCGCCGCCGATGGGGGTGTCGGAGACGGTGATGGAAGCCGATACACTGCCCGGC
>CAXTSB010000202.1:0-3375 GCA_964246845.1 uncultured Acidobacteriaceae bacterium | reverse complement strand
CGACTACGCCCGAGCTGACAAAGACCCCCTACTCGTCCTGCGCGAAAACCCGCGCCTCCTCCGCTCCGCGCTCAACGAGGTCGCGGGCGGCGGCAAGGTGCTGGACCGCCTGCCGCGCCTGCCCGCGCAGGCCGAAGGCGAAGGTTTGCCGCGCATCGCCGCCGTCGCGCGCGGCTACTTCCGCGGTACGGGCTGGCGCTGGGACGCCGAAGCCCTGCCTGTCTACATCAACGAAATCCAAAAATCGGAGCCGCTCGCGCTCCAGGAGCTGTGGTCGCTGTCCTCGCTGATGAAGTTCGTGCTCATGGAGCAGGTGGTCAGCGAGGGGGAAGCGGTGTTCGCGGCAGGCATCCCGCCCGTGCGCAACCCGACCATCGATGCCTGCATGAAAAGCCTGCGCGAGCTTGGCTATGCCGACTGGTCCATCGTCGCCGAACCGCTCATCCCGTTCGACCCGCTGCTGCGCGAGGACCCGGCCGGCGCGTACGCGCGCATGGATTTCCAGTCCCGCGAGGGCTACCGCATGCAGGTGGCCGCGCTGGCCCGCTATGCCGACTTCAGCGAGGTCGAGGTCGCGCGGGAAGCGCTCCGGCTGGCCCGCGCCGCCCAAGCCCGGCAGGGACTGGACCCGCGGGTACACTGGCGCGAGGCTCACATCGGCTTTTGGCTGACCGAAGGAGGCGCGGGCCGGCTTGCCGAGGCGGTCGGCTTCCGTCCTCCAGTTTTGGAGCGGCTGCGCATCGCCGCCCGGCGGGACGCCGACCTGTGGTACATCGCGCCGATCGAGGTGCTGTCGATCCTGCTGATCGCGGCGCTGCTGCTGCCCGTCGTGCCCGCCGCGCGCAACTTTTGGGCTCTGATCCCGGCGTTTCTGCTGTTGTTTCTCCCGGCCACCCAAGGCGTCGTGGACCTCATGAACAATGTGGTGACCGCGCTGTTTGAGGCCCGGGCGCTCCCTAAACTCAACTTCCGCAAAACCGGCATTCCTGAAGACTGCGCGACCCTGGTCGCGGTACCCACGCTGCTGCTGAACGAGAAAGGCCTGCGCGAGCTGGTCGCCGATCTTGAGGTACGCTGGCTGGCCAACCGCGACCCCAACCTCCACTTCGCCCTGGTCACCGATCTGCCCGATGCCGTGGCCAAACCGAGCGACGACGCATCGAACCCGCTTGTCGCGCTCGCGATCGAGCTGATCGACGAGTTGGACAACCGCTACAAGGGTGATCGCGGCGGGCGCTTCCTGCTCTTCCATCGCCACCGCATCTTCAACGCGCGGCAGGGCGTGTGGATGGGCTGGGAGCGCAAGCGCGGCAAGCTGCTGGACCTGAACAAATATCTCGAAGGCGCGTACGACGCGTTCCCGGTCAAGGCCGGGGGTTGGCGGGCTCTCACGAGAGTCCGCTATATCATCACGCTCGACTCGGATACGCAGCTGCCCCGCGGTACAGCCGCCGCCATGGTCGGCGCCATGGCGCACCCGCTCAACCAAGCCGTGATCGACCCCGAGCGCCGCATCGTCACCGCCGGCTACGGCATCCTGCAGCCGAGGGTGGGGGTCAGCGTCCACTCGGCTTCGCGCTCGCGCCTGGCCTCGCTGTTCTCAGGCCAAACCGGCTTCGACATCTACACCCGCGCTGTTTCCGACGTCTACCAGGACCTGTACGGCGAAGGCATCTTCACCGGCAAGGGCATCTATGAGGCTTCCACGCTCCATGCCGTGCTCGACCGGCGCTTCCCGCGCAACGCGCTCCTATCGCATGACCTGATCGAGGGCGCGTACGCCCGCGCGGGCCTCGCGACCGATATTGAAGTAGTCGACGACTACCCCTCGCACTACTCGGCATACACCAAGCGCAAGCACCGCTGGGTGCGCGGCGATTGGCAGATAGCACAGTGGATCTCGAACTCCGTGCCGGATGAGTCCGGGCGCAAGGTCCGCAACCCCATCTCGACCATTTCGCGCTGGAAGATCTTCGACAATCTGCGCCGGTCGCTGGTCGAGCCCGGCACCCTTCTGCTGCTGCTCGCGGGCTGGTTCGGGCTGGTCGGCGGCGCGCTGTACTGGACCGTCGTCACCATCTTTCTCATGTTCCTGCCGACGGTGGTGCAGTTCTGTTTTTCATTTGTGCGCGCGCTCGCTTCCGAGCAAGCCGGCGCGGTGGGCGAGGCGTTTGAGGGTACGGGGCAGGCCGCGTTCATTACCCTGCTTCAGCTGGTGTTCCTGCCCCACTCCACCTTTCTTTCACTCGACGCGATCGTGCGCGCGCTGGTCCGGCGTTTCTTTACCGGGCAAAAGCTGCTGGAGTGGGAAACGGCGGCTGAGGCCGAGTCCGGCAAGCGCACCACGCCTGTCGATTTTTACCTCAAAGCGAGCCCGCTGTTCGCATTAAGCATCGCGGTGCTGCTGTTCTTTCGCCGCGGCTCGCACTCCCTGTTCGTCATCGACGGCCGCGCGATCGGCCCCAATATCCCTGTAGCGTTGCTGGTCGCCTTGCCTGTGCTGCTTTTGTGGGCTTTAGCCGGCGTGCTCACCGCGTGGCTCAACGCGCCGCCCGCTGAGGAGCAGGCCCCGCTCAACACGCGCGACGAGGCTTTCCTGCGCGAGCAAGCGCTTCGCATTTGGCGCTATTTCCTCCAGTTCGGCGATGCGGACCACCACCATCTGATCCCGGACAACGTGGAGGAAGAAGGGCTGCACGAGGCCGCGCGCGTGTCCCCCACCAACCTGGGTCTGCTGCTGAACGCCCGTCAAGCAGCGGTCGAGTTCGGTTGGCTGACCGCGCCCGAGTTCGCCGAGCTGACCCTCAAGACCCTCGCCACGTTTGAAGCGCTGCCCAAGCATCGCGGCCACCTCTATAACTGGTACCGCACGGACACGCTCGAACCGCTGCGGCCCATCTCGGTCTCCTCGGTCGACTCGGGGAACTTCGCGGCCTCGCTCTATACCCTGCGCACCGGCGCGGCGGAGCTGCTGCGCCGGCCCTTGGTTTCGCAGCGGCTCTTTGACGGCCTCCGCGCTCAAGCCGTGCTCGCCCAGGTGGCGGACGCGCCCGGCCCCGAACTGGAAACCGGCTTGGCCTGGGCGCTCGCGCAGCCCGCGCCCGCCGCCGACGAACCACCAGCCAACGAACCGGCTTGGTGGCGCAAGGAGCACGCCCTGCGCGCCTGGTCCCTCGCCGAGCTCGCGCGCGCGTACGAACCTTGGCTTCTGCCCGAGTTCCTGCCTTTGCGCGCGCAGCTCGGTTTGGATGAAAAAACCCTCCACCCGGCTCTCGCGCAAGCCCCGGCGTTCGCGCGCGGGCTCGCGGCCAAGCTCCCCGCGGGCGAGCTCGGCGGACGCCTCGGCACAGCCCTCGCCGCCGCCGTCCCCAAGCT
>CAXTSB010000201.1:0-3396 GCA_964246845.1 uncultured Acidobacteriaceae bacterium | reverse complement strand
GCCCAAAACTGTCCACTTTCGGACACCGTGTCCGGAAATGGACAGTCGCGGACGGGCAAGCGAAAGCTGCCCGGCCATCCCCGTACCGCGCAAGCCGAGCGGTGCGATACTCAAGCGCATGCGCATCGGCTTTGTTTTTCTCCTCGCCGCCACGGCTGCCGCCCAAACCGACCCTGCCGCGCTCGTCAACCCGTTTATCGGGACCGCCAACGGCGGCAATGTGTTTCCGGGGGCGACCGCGCCGTTCGGCATGGTGCAGTTCTCGCCCGAGGCGAGCCCGTTCCGGCCGGGCAAGCCGATCGCCGCGCCGGGCGGGTACGAGTACCGGGCGACGCAGCTGCGCGGCTTCAGCCTGACCAACGTCGAGGGTTGGGGCTGCGCGGGCGGCTCGGGCGACATCCCGTTCATGCCGGTCACCGAGGCTGTCGATAAATCCCCGTCGAGCGATTTCCGCACGGCGTACGCCTCGGCGTTCTCGCACGCGCAGGAGAAAGCCGAGCCGGGCTACTACGCGGTTTCCTTGGGCAACGGCGTCAACGTCGGGCTGACCGCGTCCGAGCGCACCGGAGCGGGCCTGTTCCGCTTCCCCGCCGGCAAGCCCGCGGCGGTGCTGGTCCGCACTTCGGACTCGGAAGCAGGCTCGTCGGACGCGCACACCGCGATCAATGCGGCCGCGCGCATGATTACAGGCTCGGTCACGAGCGGCAACTTTTGCGGGTACATCGGCACGGCCGACCGCCGTCCGTACTACACGCTTTATTTCGCCGCGCGGTTTGACGAGCCGTTCACCACAACCGGCGCGTGGCACGACGAGCAGGTGCAGCCGGGCGCGACAACTGCCTCGGGCGGCACCGGTTTCGGGCCTAAGGGCTTCCCGGAAACGGGTCGCGGCTCGGGCGTGTGGGTCGGCTTTGGGGAAGGCGGCCGCTCTATTCATGTTCATGTGGGCATCTCCTACGTGAGCGAAGCCAACGCCCGCGCCAATCTCGCGGCCGAGGGCAAGCTAAGCTTCGCGGTGCAGAAAGCCGCGACCCGGATGGCTTGGAACGAACGCCTGAGCCAAATCGCCATTGACGGCGGCACACCCGCGCAGCGCACCGTGTTCACGACCGCGCTTTACCACTCGCTCGAAACCCCCAACCTGGCCAGCGACGTGAACGGCGAGTACCAGGGCATGGACGGGCAAACGCACCGGCTCGCGGGTACCCAAAAGGCGCAGTACGCGAACTTTTCCGGTTGGGATGTGTACCGCTCGCAGATGCAGTTGGTGACCTGGCTTGACCCGCGGGTGGGCAGCGACATCGCCCAAAGCCTCTATAACCAGGCCCGGCAAAACGGCGGCCAATGGGATCGCTGGACGCACAACAGCGGGTCCACGCACGTGATGGCGGGCGACCCCGCCGCGCCTTCGCTCGCGGACATCTATGCCTTCGGCGGCCATGGGTTTGACGCGCAAGGGTCGTTGCAATCACTGGTGCACGCGGCGGAAGTGCCGACCCCGGCCGACCTGAAGGATGAAGGCTGCCCGGTAGAGTGCGCGGGCGAGCGCCCTGGGCTGGACCGGTGGCTCAAGCTGCACTACATTCCCGTCGGCGCGCCGAGTTGGGGTCCCGCGGCCGACACGCTCGAGGACGCGACAGCGGAGTTCGGCATCGCCTCGCTGGCCGGAATGCTGGGCGACGAGCCGGTTCACAAGCGCTTCATGGAGCGTGCCCAGTATTGGCGCAATATCTACAACCCAGCGACCGGGTACTTTCAAAACCGCAACGCCGACGGCACTTGGCCGCTGGTGCGCGACGAGGACCGGGACGGCAACCAGCTGGGCGACGCGCGCCCGTTCACGCCCGCGACCGGCGACGGCTTCGTGGAGGGTTCGGCGGCCCAGTATGTATGGATGGTGCCCTTCAACGTGCAGGGCCTATTCCAGGCCATGGGCGGGACGGAAAAGGCAGCGGCGCGGCTGGACACGTTCTTCTACGATGAGCAGGGCAAGCCCGCCGTGACCAAGGCTGGGCCGCTCCATGCCGAGCTCGACAACGAGCCCTCGATTGAGACGCCCTGGCTATACGATTTCGCCGGCGAGCCTTGGAAGACGCAGCAACTGGTCCGGCAGGTGCTCGATACGCTTTGGACCGACACGCCGGGCGGCATCCCCGGCAACGACGACCTGGGCGAGATGAGCTCCTGGGCGGTGTGGGCGATGCTGGGCCTATACCCGGAGATCCCGGGCCGGGCGGAGCTGGTGCTGGGCTCGCCGCTGTTCGCGAAGGCAACGGTGCACCGCCCCGGCGGCGACCTCACGATCACAGCCGACGGTGCGGGGCCGTATGTGCAAAGCCTCCAGGTCGACGGTGAGCCCTGGACGAAGACGTTCTTGCCGGAGCAGTTCGCGCTGAAGGGCGGGTCGCTGCGGTTCGCGCTCGGGGCTGCGCCGAATAAGGACTGGGGCGTGCAGGCGGGGGATGCTCCGCCGTCGTTTGAGGCGGGTCAGTAAGCACTCTGGTGATATTGCCAACACTGAGTTCTAATAAGGCTCCACATAGTTACATAATCAGCGAGGATGATCGCGATGCCGACACGGAACATCTTTTTAACCGAGCACTTTGAAAGCTTCATCACCTCCGGCATCGAGAGCGGCCAATACAGTGACGCCGGTGAGGTCGTACGAGAAGGCCTGCGCTTGCTGGAGCAGCGACAAGCCGAAGATCGCGCGAAAATCGAGTGGCTGCGGGGCGCGGCACAGGAAGGCATCGATGCAGTCGAGCGCGGTGAGTACGTTGTTTGTAACTCACCGGAGGAGATAGCGGGCCACCTGCGTAGCCTGCGCACCGGCGGATGAAACAGCCGAGTTACACGTTTCTCCTTACCGCACCCGCTGATCGAGACTTCACTGAGATTATGGACTGGACCGTATCGCAGTTCGGTGCCTCTGCCGCGGGCCGGTACGAAACTCTGATCATCCAAGCACTAACGGACGTGGGAGAAAACCCTTTCCGGTTAGGTGCCAAGCAACGCCCTGAACTGCTGGATGGCTTATACACCTATTATCTGGCAAGCAGCCGAGAGCGCGTACCTGGTGAGCGCGTGAAAACACCCCGACGCTTATTGCTCTATCGCGTGATCTCTTCCCGCGTTGAGGTTCTGCGCATTCTGCACGATAGCCGCGATTTGGGACGGCACATGCCCGAGTTATAGAAGTATGCCGACAAGAGCGCATCGATTAACAGTTCGCTCTGTGGGCGTTCGCTGTGGTTCGCGCTAGGGGCCGCGCCGAACAAGGACTGGGGTGGGAAGGCGGGGGATGCGCCGCCTTCGTTTGGGGCGGGGCAGTAAGACCGGAGCTCCTACGCTCTGACAGCATCGGGCAGAAGCTTACCCCCAAGCGTACTTCGGAGA
>CAXTSB010000200.1:0-3438 GCA_964246845.1 uncultured Acidobacteriaceae bacterium | reverse complement strand
TGTCGATCGCGCTGCTCGGCACGTTGCTGGCCGGGCTGTTCGCGCTGCCGCTCGCCTTTTTGCTGCTGCTGCCGTCGGCGCTCGGCGGAGACCGCTACGTGTTTTCCTCGCCCCTGGTCCGCGGCGGGTGGGTGGCCGTGCACGTCGCCTCGCTGCTGATCGCGGATGTCGCGCTGGTGTTCTCGCGGCTCGCCTCGCTCCTGTACTTCGTGCAGGAGCGCCGACTCAAGCAGAAAGGCCAGCCGGGCTTTTTTGCCTGGCTGCCGCCTCTCGAAGTGATGGATCGCATCGCGCAAACCAATCTCGTCCTGGGTTTCGGGGCCATGACGGTCGGGCTCGCCGCCGGTTCCTTGATCGCGCAGGAGCGCGTCGGCGCGGCCTACTTCGAGGACCCCAAGGTGGTCCTTTCCTTCGCGATGTGGATGGTTTACGTCCTCATCCTCCTGTTTCGGCAGACGCGCGGGCTGCGCGGCCGGCAGGCGGTGTACGTGTCCTCGGTCGCTTTCCTGGTGGTGCTCAGCGTGTGGGCGGCCAACCTCCTGAGCTCCGTCCACAGGTTTGCCGCGCCGTGAGCATCCTGTTGGCGGGCCTCAATCACCGCACGGCACCGCTCGAATTGCGCGAGCGGGTGGCCGTCACGCCGGACGAGCTTCCGGCGGCGCTTGCCTCCTTGCGCGGCCTTCCCGGCGTGCGCGAAGCCGCGATCGTATCCACCTGCAACCGCGTGGAGCTGATCGCCGCCTGCGAGGATGACGGTCCCGATTTAGGCGCGTGGCTGGCCCGCCGCCGCGGGGTGCACGAGCCGGAACTGCGCGAGCACTTATACGGGCTTCGTGGCGCGGATGCCGTCCGGCATCTGTTTCGGGTGGCGGCCAGCCTGGACTCCATGGTCGTGGGCGAGCCGCAGATTCTGGGCCAGGTCAAGGAAGCCTTTCGCGCGGCCAAGACCCTAGGCGCGGCCGGCCGCGAGCTCGACCGGCTGCTTGGAGCCGCGACAATCGCGGCCAAGCGCGTCCGCAACGAAACCGGCATCGCGGGCAGTTCGGTTTCCATCGCGAGCGTCGCGGTCGACTTGGCGCTCAAAATCTTCGGCTCGCTCCACGGCAAGCATGTTTTGCTGGTCGGGGCGGGCAAGATGGGTGAGCTCGCGGCGCGCCACCTGCTTTCGCGCGGTGCGGGGTCGATCACAGTCGCGAACCGCACCCGCGAGCGCGCCGAGCGCCTGGCGCGGAGCTTCGGGGGTCGGGTGCTGGCTTGGGAGCGGCTGCTGACCGAGGCCGACTCAGCCGACATCGTCATCAGCACCACCGGCTCGCACGAGTGGGTGTTTCGCCGCGACGACGGCGCGCGCTTCGCCCAACGGCGGCGGGGCCGGCCCATGTTTTTTATCGACATCGCCGTGCCGCGCGACGTGGACCCGGAGATGAACCGGGTGGACGGCGTGTTTGTGTACGACATCGACGACCTCCAAAAGGTCGCGGACGCGCACCTCCTCGACCGCGGGCGCGAGGCCGCGCGCGCTGAACGCCTGATCGAGGCGGAGGTGGAAGAGTGGACGCGGCGCAGGGAGGCGGTTGATGTTGTCCCGGCTCTCGTCGCCTTGCAGGGCAGCGGGGAAGCCATGCGGCAGGCGGAGCTGCGGCGGGCCGCGGGGCGTTTGAGCGGACTCACACCGGCGCAGCAGGAGGCCGTCGATTCCTTGACGCGGGGGCTGATGAACAAGCTTTTGCACGGGCCTATACGGGCGTTCAAAGAGGCCGCACGCACCGGCGATGCGGGGCAGGTGGAAGCGCTCCGCGGCGCGTTCGGGTTGCCTGCGGCCGTGCCCGCCGTGGATCCCGCTGAAAACGCAATCGAAACGGAACAGCCCGCGCCCGCCGCGAGGCGCGCTTAGTGCGTTTGCGCATCGGCTCGCGCGGCTCCGAGCTCGCCCTGTGGCAGTCGCGGCACATCGCGGCGGAGCTTGAAGCTCGCGGCCATGAAGCGATGATCGAGGTAATCCGCACTACCGGCGATCGGCTCCAGGGCGTCGCGTTCAGCAAGGTGGGCACCAAGGGCATGTTCACCAAGGAGATCGAGGAGGCGCTCGTCGAGGCGCGCGTGGACCTGGCGGTGCACAGCCTGAAGGACCTGCCGACCGAGCTGAACCCGGAGTTCGCGCTCGCCGCCGTGCCGCGCCGGGCCGACCCGCGGGATGCTTTTTGCTCCCGCCGTTTCGGCAGCTTCGCCTCATTGCCGCCGGGCGCGCGCGTAGGCCCCAGCAGCTTGCGGCGGCAGTCGCAGCTGCGCGCGCACCGGCGCGACTTGGAGTACATCGAGTTCCGCGGCAATGTGGACACGCGCCTCCGCAAGATGGACGCGGGCGAAGCGGAAGCCTGCGTGCTGGCCTGCGCGGGGCTTGATCGCCTGGAACGCCTGGGTGAACTGCGCGAGCGCTTGCCCGCCTCCGTCGTGTGCCCGGCCGCCGGGCAGGGCGCGCTTGCGATCGAAGCGCGCGCCGGGGACGCGGAGGTGCTGGAAGTATTGTCCGGCTTGAATGATCCAGCCACGCGCTTCGCCGTCACCGCCGAGCGGGCCGCCCTGGGCGCGCTCGGCGGCGGCTGCCAGGTACCGATCGGCATCTTCTGCGAGCAGCATACAGACCATTGGAGCATTGCGGGCGTGGTCGCCACGCCGGACGGGAGCGCCCTAGTGCGGGTGGAGATGGAACACCGCACGGAAGGCGAGCCGCGGCTGCTGGGCCTGCACTTGGCCGAGCAGCTGCTGGAGCGCGGCGCGGGCGCGCTGCTGGCCGGATGAGCGGGCCTTTGGCGGGCCGCCGCATCCTGGTCACCCGCACCCGTGAACAAGCCGGCAGTTTGGCGGACGGCTTGCGTGCGCTCGGAGCCGAGGTGTCCGAGGTTCCGCTGATTCAAATTGAATCGCCGCTTTCCTATGGTCCGCTCGATGCGGCGCTGGCGCGGGTAGAGCGATACGACATGCTGCTTGTGACCAGTGCGAACACGGCGCGGGTGCTGCTTGCGCGCAAACCCGCGCCGTGGCCCGCGCAGCCGTTCACGGTCGCGGTGGGCCCGGCCACGGCGGAGGCCTTGTTTGCCGGCGGCCTGCACGTCGACCTCCAACCCGAGCCGGCCGTTGCGGAATCTGTGATCCGCGAGCTCGCCCCCACGGCACGCGGCAAAACCATGCTGCTGCCCAGGGCTGCCGAGGCGCGTGAGGTGCTGCCCGAGGCCTTGCGGGCGGCCGGGGCCGCGGTGGACATCGTGGAAGCGTACCGGACGGTGCCGGCCCGGGAGTCGCGGGCGGTTCTGCTCGCGGAGCTTGCGCGCGGGTTGGACGCGGTGACCTTCACCCGCTCGTCAAGGGTCGAAAGCTTCTTTGCGGTGCTCGGTCCGGATGGCCGCGGGGTGACGGCCTGCTCCATCGGCCCGATTACCA
>CAXTSB010000199.1:0-3461 GCA_964246845.1 uncultured Acidobacteriaceae bacterium | reverse complement strand
ATCCGGGCTGGAAGGCGGGCCACGCGGGCTCGACCGCGCTGGCGGCGGTGGCCGCCGGGCCGCGCCAGCACTGCCCGCAGCTCTTGGGCGAACACGGCTGTTTCGCCCAGCGTGCCGCGGCCCGTCATGTCGCCCGCGTGGATGAACACGTCGCAGGGCGGCACCGCCCAGCCCCGGCGTCCGTGCGTGTCGCTGACGGCCGCGATCCTCACCCCGCGCCTCCTTGCAGGCTTCTATTCTGCACGGAGCCGTCCTGGACGCTTTCCCAGCACCGGATGCGCAGCCGGTTCAGTAGCCCTTGCGGCGGACAACCTCCCCAAGCACGTTGTAGATCAGGTCCGCGGCCAGGTTCGCCGAAACAGTCTTCGCGAACACGTTCGTCGATTGGAGCCCCGCGAGCCCCAGCCGCGGGTAGTACGCCTCCTTGGCCAGCAGCGCCGCGCCCGCGGTGCCGCCCAGCACCGGCAGGTTGACCGTCCGGCTGCCCGCGTCCGTGTGCGTGACCCAGAGCCCCTCGACGGCATGGCCGAGCCGCGCTCCGGCCGCGTGCCCCGCGCCGAGCGGAACATAGCGCGGGTTTAAGTCGAAAAGAACAGGCAGTGCCAGATTGGCCAGCAGCTCCTGCGTTTCCGATTCGGCGAACCCGGCACCGAGCCGTTTGGCCCGGTAGCGCGCGTCGTTCTCGATGCCGTCCTTCCAGCCGAGGAGCGCTTGGCCGAAATGGTTGTAGGCGCTGTTGTAGTCTGGGTAGCCGCCGTAGGTGCCCGGGTCACCTTGGACCGGTTCGGCCGGCTCCTTCGGGATCACCGGGCGGCTGGCCAGCAGCACGGCGGAAGCGAAGTTCCGCGCGGCGTAGGTGGAGCGCAGCCAGTAGACGAGCTTGCCGCCGATCGAAAGCGGGTAGTAGCTTTCCTCGGCCGCGCGGCCGTGCAGGTCGTAGAAGCTCATGTCCGGCTCGCGGGCGGCGCGGAGCAGCTCGTGCACGGTGTTGGTTGCTGCGTCGCCGGTCAGGCTGTAGGCGATATAGCGCGCCGCGAAGTGCGTCGAGTCGAGCTCGGGGGCGTGAAAGGCCTTGGCATAGACGCTCTTGCCGATGAACGCCGCGGCAACGGTCCCGCCCAGCTTCGCGTAGTTCGGGACCGCGCCGCCGGCGTCGTTGCGCGTCACCGCGACGGAGGCGAGCGCGTGGCCGATGCGCCCGGAAAGGTCCGAGTGAACCGGTGCCGGGATGTACCGCGCTTGCTGGCGCAGGGCGAGCGGCAGCACGAGGTTCGAGAAGAGCACGCGCGTTTCCGCCGTACCGAGGCCGACGCCGAGGCGGCAGCCGCGGGTGCGCAGCTCTGCCTCGCTCAAGCGCCGCCAAGCGTCGATCTGGTCGCCGTAGGCGTCGACCGCGTGCTGGTACTGCTGCGCAAGCACCGGGTCGTCGCCGGAAGGCGCTTGCGGCAGGTGCGGGGGCGCGGTGAGGTCGGGCACGCCCGCGACGGCGAAGGCTTCGAGCGGGACGCGCAAGGACGCCGTGCTGCGGAGGTAGTAGCCGACCTTGCCGGGCACGTCCGAGCGCGCGGCCGCGGCGTGTGGACGCCAGCTGTGGGGAAGCACGATCGCCGGCTCTGTAGCGGGCACAGCCGCGTGCAGCACCGGCGACACGGGCAGCGGCATGTCGGGCAAAGAGGCTGCCTCAGGCGAAGGCAGGAACGCCTGTGCGTGCGCGGTGCCGGCCGCGAGGAGAAGGAGCAGGGTGCGGGCTGCGGGAAGGGAGCGGCGGATCAAGCGGGAAGACCTCATGAGGGAGAAGTTTCTTCAGCGGACCCGGGTGGAAAATGAGAGGATGATGGGCGTCCGCGCGTCCTCTTGCCGGTAGCTGCATGCGAGGGGCCACACGACGAGACCTGCAAGGTAAACATGAGAAGCGCGAGCCGAGGGTGCAGCGGCTCGGGCGTTAGGAGCGGCGATGAACACGCATCTGCACTTGACGTTTGCCGGCCACTGCGACGCGGCGTTCACGTTCTACGAAGCCGTGTTCGGCACCGAGCGGGTGATGACCATGCGGTGGAGCGAAGCGCCGAAGGATATAGCGTGCCCGGAAGGGTCGGAGTACCTGGTCATGCACACCGCCATACGGCTGGGCGGCATCACGCTGATGGGAGCCGACGCGCTGCCGGGGCACGGCACACCCTTCGGCGGCTTCGATGTTTCTGTGGACGACGCCGAGGAGGCCGAGGTGCGCCGCCTGTTCACCGCGCTGAGCGAGGGCGGCAGGGTGCGGATGCCGCTTGCGCCGACATTCTGGTCGCCGCTGTTCGGCATGTGCACGGACCGGTTCGGCGTGCCCTGGATGGTCAGCGTTGCCGGGCAGGAAGCATGATCGATCTGCGGGAAGCTCGGCATCCTGCGCTGCCCGGCTTCAGCCGGAGCAGTGCACGGGACAGCCATACAAGCGCAGATGGGAGTGCTGTGCCGCTCTGTTTTGTCGCTCTGTTTTGTGAAGTTTGACTGCAAGACAGAGCGGCGGCGCACACCGCTAAAGAGTCATTCGCAATCCCCCGGAAACGCACTGCAAGCATGTGTTCAAGCAGCGTTGCGATGTAGAGCTGAAGCGTAACCACCGGCACCGCTGTGTGCGCGCCGGCATCATGCGAAGCGGGCTTGCCGCTGTCTAGTGAACGGTGGGTGAAGCGGGAGCCAAGCCGCGCGCGACATCCAAGGGGACGTCGCCTTCGAAGTCGCGCAGATCCCAGAGCATGCTGGTTTGGTAGAGGAAGGTCGAGCCCTGGTCGAACTCGACAAGCAGGCCTTCGGGGGTGTGGCGGACGTGCTTGATGTGCGGCAGAGACGACGCGGCATGCGGCTGGTGCATGTGAGCCTCCGTTAAACAAAAGAGATGCGCAGCGAGCATCGCGCTGAGCAAGGCCGAGTACATTTCCGACGCTGCCGTTCCCATTTTGGAACTGGCGGCCGGTGCGCAAGCGAGCGATAAGCGAGCGGAAATCGTGCGCGCCGCGGAGTAAAAACCGCGCGGCAGATTGTGCGAACGGAGGCGCGGCGTGCGCTCCGGAGCGTCCCGAGCGCAGCGGCAACACGCACGTTGCGCGCACGAGCCGAGCGCAGTGCGATGCTGTTTCCACGCAGAGTTGCTGCAGTGTGAAGCAAGGGCGGGCGCTGCTGCGCAGCGGAAGGAAGTTGACACATCACCCCCGATGGGAAGCTGCAAAGGCCCGAGCACGTGCACGCAGGTGAACGCGCGTATTCAGCGCTCCGCAGCTCGGCGCGTGCACGCAGGTGAACGCGTGTTCACGGGCGTTATCCACAGCCGGAAACGGCGTGAACGCATTGTGAACCAGCAACATAGGCCTGAGCAGGCCGAGCGGCCGTTTGACGCGTGCGGCGGTTGGCGTTAGTGTTCCGGGCAAGGTTTCCGATCCTATGCCGAGCCCGTTCGCCCCGCCCGCCGCCCCCAT
>CAXTSB010000198.1:0-3513 GCA_964246845.1 uncultured Acidobacteriaceae bacterium | reverse complement strand
TAGGCCTGCGCACCACGGCGGAGCTGACGCGCTTTGCCGTAGGCAGCGGTCTGGCAGCCGCGCTGTGAAGCAATTACTGAATGCTGTTCAACCCTGTTCCCGCGCGAGGCATTTTGGCCGTTCATCTGATTAACCCCAGCGACAACGCCTTCGGTACCGCAGTCATCACTCCACGCTGGCTTTTTGTTCTCGCCGCTGCGACACCGCGGGAGATGGGCGATCCTGTGCTGGTGGACGAATCGATCGAGCCGCTCAAGCCGGAAACCATTCAGCCCGGCGATGTGGTCGGCATCAGCGTACACACCGGCAATGCCCTGCGCGGCTACGCGGTCGGCAAGCTGGCGCATGAGCGCGGCGCGACGGTTGTGTACGGCGGCATCCACGCCACTCTCTTCCCCGAGGAGCCGTTCGAACGCGGCTGCGCCGATGTGGTCGTGAAAGGCGACGGCGACGTGGCCTGGGGCATTGTTTTGCGCGACATCAAGGCCGGCCGGGCCGGACGCATCTACGACGGCGGCAAAATCGAGGGCGACGAGTTTCTCCCCGCGCGCTGGGACTTGATGAACACAGACAAGTACATGTGGGCGTCGGTGCAAACCATCCGCGGCTGCCCCAAGCATTGCTCATTCTGCTCGGTATGGCGCACCGACGGTCAAAAACCCCGCCAGCGTTCGTTTGAAAAAGTCATCGACGAGATCATCGACCTGCGCCGGCTCGGTTTCCGCTTCATCGCGCTGGCCGACGACAACTTCTACCCCGTCACGCTCACCGACCTCCGGCTTGCCCGCGAACAGGGCAACCAAGCCCGGCTCGACTCGCTGCTCGAAACCCGGGCCGAGCGCTTCCGCTTGATGGCCGAGCTGGCCAAGCTGCCCAAGGACATGGTCTTCTTCACGCAGATCACCATGGAGTCCGCCGAGGACGGCGAATACCTGGACGCCATGCGCCGCGCCAATATCAAAGGCGCGCTCGTCGGCGTGGAAGCCGTGACCCCGGAAGGCCTCAAGGCAGTGTTCAAGGACTTCAACCATTCAGGCGATAGACTTGTGGAACAGCTGCAAATCTTCCGCAAGCACGGTCTTCACGTGCTCGGCTCGTTCATCTTCGGCCTGCCCACGGACAAGCCCGCCACCTTCGACGCGACCGTGGAGCTGGCCATGGATGCCGGCGTGACGTTCGCGCAGTTCGTCATGATGACTCCTTTCCCGGGTACGGTCGACTTTAAACGCTGGGAAGCCGAGCAGGCCGCCCTGGATGGAGGCCCGCCCACGGTCGACGGCACTCCGATCACCCGCTACTGGCTGATCCCGTCCGCCGTCCGACCGAAGATGTTCACGCCGCATCCCAGCATGTCGTCGCAGGAGATCAGCACGCGCACCCAGGCTGTGTGGGACCGCTTTTATACCTTTTCCGCCATCTGGAAGCGGTCTGAAGCCATGCCGACTTGGTGGGCCCGCATGGCATTCTGCGCGCTCGCCAAGCTCTACCGGCAGATGTACGCCGGCACCGGTATCTCCACCGACAGCGCACGGAGAAAGAAGTCCAAGGCCGCCGCGCGCTGGATGGCGCGGCAAACCAAGCGGATCTTCAAGGCCAAACCCATGCCGGAACTGAGCTACCCGGCCTGGACGCCCAGGCCGAAGCGGCTGGTGCAGCTGCTGCCCGAGCATGCAAAGCCGGCCGCCGGCACTGCCGAAGGACTGAAAGGGTGAGCGTACCGGCCTAAAAGTGCGTGAGGCTGGCCGCTGCTGAAGGCCCCGCGTAGGTTTTTCGGCACAACTCGCGGGAAAAGGCTATCCTAAGTAAGTACCTCGTCTTTCGCTCTTTAAGAGAACTGCTCCAGACAAGTAACATTTGGCTGCGCGGCAAGCGCGAACACCTTCCAGCCGGAGGTGTAATCCTTCACTGCATACTAAGACCCAGCTCGAACGGCCGTACTGCGAGTGAACTGCCTATGCTTGCTTCCGGCGCAGAAAGAGTTTCATAGTGACTGCTCCATTCAGTGTAGATACCCTAAGTTCGGTTCAGCTTGTTCCGCGGCCGGCACGCTTTCTCTCAGTTGCAATCAAGGCTGCGGTGGACAGCTCAAACTATAAGATCGTTGCCCAAACCAGCGATGAGGTGCTCAGCGCGGCCGGCTCTCCGAGCCTGACCATGTGGCCTTACCTGCTGGCCTCCGCGCAGACCCAAAAGCTGAACTCCATCAGCATCTACACAGACAAGGGAACGTCAAGGCGGCAGGCGCGCCTTTTCTACATGAACGACGCTGCTTTCAGGATGTGGGAGCAGATGGGCATGGATCCGCGGGTCATCGGAGAAACGCATCGGCCTCCCAGGTCCGCGGCCCTGAGCTTCGGCATGCCCTTCTCGGAGTAGCAGCGCGAAGCGTCTGGCCCAAGTGCGGGAACTGCGCCGACTCGGCCTCTTTGTGTTCCAAGCCGTTTTTCACTCTGAGTCCGAAGCGGCGCGAGCTCAGCCGCTGTGCTTCTTTTCAGGTTTCAAAAAGGTTCCTAAGTCAATATGGCTCTTCCTATCCGTGACAGGTACTACCTTCGCTCCATGCATGAGGAAATCGACTTGTTCGACCGCAAGCTGGCTCACCTGCTGAAGCATGAGGTCTTCGCCTCCGCGGAAGCTCGTGCGAGCGCGGCCGACAAGCTTTCTTCCAAGCGGGACCAGCTTGTACGGGCAGCTCGCGGGCTTGCCGAAAGCGGAGTGGAGTTTCGTGTGTCCGAGCTTCCACGCTCCCTGCGCCCTTCTCCGGGCGAAGCTGGTCCGGAAACAGCATCAGGGACGTATCTGAGTTAAATCGAAAACACCGGCACACCCTGTAGTTGGTATCTGGCTGTTTCCGCTTCAGCAGCATCCGGCGCGGAGCAGGTGCTTAGGCATTCTGTTCAAGGGCGAGCCTGATCAGTTCATCCCGCATGTCGGTTTCCGTCGGCCATTCAGCAGACCGTGTGCAGGGCTTGGCGTCGTGGCCGGGCGCGAGGCACAGCATGAAGATCCTGGCGTTGTGAAAACACTTGAAAAGCCGAAATTGCGGGTGCTGCGGACAAAACAGGCGGGCTCCGTCGAACCGAAGCGCCTGGACGGAATGTATTTTGGCACGTATTGCTTCACCTCTGGATGTTTGCTGCAATACAAACGAGCAGGGATGAGCAAAAGTCCAACATCGCGTGAAAACAGGCGAAATGCTTTTGACTCTGCTGAAGTGGAAGGGTTTAGCGCTCTAGGAAAGCCTGCCGCACAGCTATGGGAGTTGCGTGAATGCGAGCGCAACCGTTCGCGCGCGATAACAGCTTTCTACCCAGGTTCGGAGCAAAGGCCTGTCCGGCTTCCGGAAGCTCTATAGTGCGCAGCCCCGCCTCCCAGCTCTGAGGGCGTTAAGCGGCACTGCTTCCCCCAAGGGTCAACCGGCTCCAGCTCCGGTACTTCGGAATGGAAACAGCTCCAGGACCTGTATGGCTTTCGCAACGCCGAAATCGTCCCACTCGATGCGAATACCGCTGT
>CAXTSB010000197.1:0-3539 GCA_964246845.1 uncultured Acidobacteriaceae bacterium | reverse complement strand
CCACCTAGCGCGGCCGGGCTCTGTTCAGCATCGCCATGCCTTCCGACACCATCGCCGCCATCGCCACCCCACCCGGACGCGGCGGCATCGGCATTGTGCGGATCAGCGGCCCGGATGCGCTGCCGCTCGCGTTAGAGCTGCTGGACAAGGCCGACCTCGCCCCGAACCAAGCCCGTTTTTGCCGGCTGCTTGACCCGTTTACAGGGCAGGTGCTGGATGAAGCGGTCGCGACCTTTTACCGGGCGCCCCGCTCGTACACCGGCGAAAACGTCGTGGAGATTGCCGCCCACGGCGCGCCCGTGCTGCTCCACCACTTGCTGCGCTTGCTGCTGGAGCGCGGCGCGCGCCTTGCCGGCCCCGGCGAGTTCACCGAGCGCGCTTTTCTTGCCGGCCGGCTCGACCTGACCCAAGCCGAAGCCGTGCGCGACCTGATCGAGGCTGAAACGCTGCTGCAAGCGCAAACCGCCGCGGCGCAGCTTGGGGGCGCGCTGGCCCGCCGTGTCGCGCCGCTCAAGCACGAGCTGCTCGCGCTGATTGCGCAGATGGAAGCCGGGATCGACTTCGCCGAGGATGACACGCCGGTCCTCGCGCCCGCCGACCTCCTCGCCCGCCTTCAGGCTGTCGAAAGCGGCTTGGGTGCGCTGGAGGGGTCTTTCGCGGCCGGACGTTTAATCGCGCAAGGCATCACGCTCGCGATTGTCGGCCGCCCGAATGCCGGCAAAAGCTCGCTCTTCAATCGTTTGCTCGACCGCGACCGGTCCATCGTGACCGCCGAGCCCGGAACCACCCGCGATACCATTGCCGAGCGGCTTTCGATCACGGGCATCCCGATCGAGCTGGTCGATACCGCCGGTTTGCGCGAAGCTTCATCCGAAGCCGAGCGGATCGGCAGCCTGCGCGCCCGCGTGGCGTGCGCCGACGCCGGAATGATACTGCTGGTGCTGGACGCGACCGCTCCGCTCCACGAGGAAGAGCGGGCAATCCTCGAAGCCGCGAAGGGCCGCCCGCTGTTGGTCGCTTGCAACAAAGCCGACCTGCTCCCACCGGTTCATGACGGGCTTCCGGATTTGCAAGCGTTTGCCCCGGACGTAGTCACCGTGCGCACCTCCGCCCTTACCGGCGAGGGAATCGAGGCGCTCCGAACTGCCCTGACTACAACCCTCACCGGCGGCGCGATGCCGGAAAGCGCGTCGCTCACCAACCTGCGTCAGCACACCCAGGCGGCCGCCGCCCGGCAAGCCTGCGCGGCGGCTTCACATGCGGCTGAAGACGCTACTCCGCACGAGCTGATCCTGCTCGACCTCCACGCCGCGCGCGAATCGCTCGACGCACTCACCGGCGCAACGACCCCGGACGACATTCTCCGGCAAATCTTCTCCACCTTCTGCATCGGGAAGTAGCGCCTGCTTGATTAGTGCTTGGCCGACAGTGCCGCCGCGGCGACGAGCGCGTCCAGCGCCGAAGCTTGCGCGCCGGCTTTCGCCTCCGTCACGGGCCCGCTCCATACCAGGCCGAGCGCATCCTCCGGACCCCGGTCGTGCGCCCAAATACTGCGGGCGTTCGCTTCCATGAACTTGCGCCAGCGCCCGTCCGGCGCGCGCGTGTTCAGGGCGCTCAGGTTGCGGACAAAGATGCCCTTGAATTGCACCCCGTCGTCGCCGCACTTGGGTTCGCAGGGCTCGTGGAGGATGCCTCCGGCATCCGTCATGTGGTCGAGCGCGGCCCCAGCCAGCTTTTGCGCGTCCGCGAGCCGGGTGCTGCCGCCCGCGGCTTTGGACCACTCCGCCAGAGCGCCGACCAACACGCCTTGGTTGTAGGTCCAAACCGTGCGGCCGTTGTTGGTGCACCGGCCTGAAGTCTGATCGATGGTCAACCCGTCATTCACAAGGCCCTGCGCGTTCACCATGCCCGAGCCCTGGAACCAGCGCCACTCGCGCCCCGCCCAGTCCGCGTACTCCGGCGACTCGGCCCTCGCGGCCAGGTGCACCGCGACCGAAAGGAACAGCTCGTTCGCGATGGCGTTTTTGTAGGTGCGGTCCTTGCTCCACCAGATGCCGCCGCCGCAGGTCCCGTCCCATCCGCCCGCCATGTCGGCGAAGATGGAGCGGGCCATCGCAAGGTAGCGGGGCTCGCCGGTCAGGTCGAACGCATCGATCCAAGCCAGCGCCCACCAGCCCTCGTCGTCGTAGTAGTCGTTCAGGAAGCCGGGAGCGCCGGTCATCTTCGCGAGCGCGCCGGTTTGCTCGCTTTTGGGAATTACAACCTGCGCAGCTTCGAAGGTGTGCGCCAGTGCGGGCAGGTACTCCTTCGACCCGGCAATGCGCGAATAGTCCGTAAGGGCGGTCACGGCATTGGCCGAGTTCCACCAACCGGTGGTCCGGTACAAGCCAGTCCGCTCCACATAGTCGCGCTGCAAGGCGGCGGCCGCCTGCGCGGCATGGTCCTTGGCGCGGCCGCTGCCGAAAAGCAGAAAAAGCAGCACAGTCCACATGCAGCAGTTGTAGCAGAAGCGGGAACCGGTACCCGGAGGGGGACTTGAATCCTACAGCCCTCGCGGGCATGCTGGTTTTAAGTCCCCCCGAAGCACCTGTTGCACCAGCTGTATCGAATCGCAGCAAGTTGCCTAAGCTATTCACTTGCAACAAACTGCACTTTTCTTCTAAGTGCGGGCAGCTGCACTTAGCTGCAAGCAAGTACGGCAGCAAATGGCACCGGAAAAGCGTACCCCCAGCCAAGGGCGGACGGCTATCACACAAAAGTGCTGGGGGGGCGCGATAGTACTCGGCACAGGCTGGAAAAAGCTTGTGCGCTGTTTGAGTAAGCTGCATGCAGCTTACATTGGCGAAGTGCTTTAGCTATGCTTAAACGACAAGCTCCTCAGCAAGCTATGTACGCGCATTAAGCCGGGCGCTGTTCCGATCGGCGTTCAAGCCCTGCTGCACCTTGCGCGCGGCAGGCGCAGCTTCGCCTTCCTTGACGACGGACCGCGGCTCCTTGTCCTCGCGCAGGGCAACGAAGCTCGGGTGGTGCAGCCGGTCACCCGAAGTCCACCCCTGGAAACGGAACTGCGCAACCGTTTCGGGGCGCAGCCAAAGGCAGTTCTTTACCTTGGCCGTGGTCAAGCTCTGGCCAGCGCCTGAGCTTGGGCTCCGGCGGATTTACAAATGGACACGCCTGGGCTTTAAGGGGCGCGAGCCGAGCGTACAAGGCACGGCCGCTTGCCGGCACAAGCCCGTTGCGCACGTTTCCGCAGAAGCGGAGCTGCCCGCTCCGGTAGAAGCCGACCAGGACGGCATCAGAATTGTGCGCGCCGGGCGTACAGCCCGCTATGACCAGCTCCTGCGCAAGCTCCAGCCGCACCTTGACCCAAGCGCCGCTGCGCTGCCCTTGCTCATAGGTGCTTGACAAGCGCTTGGCGATGACGCCCTCCAAGCCCTGCTCGCGTACCGGCTCCAGCATTTGCGCGGCCGGGATCTGGAAGATCGCGTTCGCGTCAAGCCAGGCTTTCCAAAACGGGTTTGCCCAAGGCCTCACGCTGC
>CAXTSB010000196.1:0-3556 GCA_964246845.1 uncultured Acidobacteriaceae bacterium | reverse complement strand
GAACGTCAGCTTCCCAAGCTGAATGTCGCCGGTTCGATCCCGGTCTCCCGCTCCAAAACACCTCCGGCAGCAACCCATCCCGCGGCTCCGGCTTCCTACGCTCCCGTGCGGGGCCGAAAATTGCGGCCCGCGAAGGAGCTCCCTCATGGATAAGTTGAAGTTTTGGACGGTGTTCTCAATCGGCGTCACTGCCGGGGTGTTCGGCGCGCTGCTGTACGCGCCCCAGGCCGGCACAAAAACCCGCCGGCAGCTGAAGCGCAAGGCGGCGGACGCGGGCGACTACCTTTCGGACCAGTACGACTCGGCCAGTGAGTACGTGAAAGATCAGGCGCAGGACTTGAGTAAACAGGCCGGCAAGACGTACCAAAAAGCGAAGAGCACGGCGGGTGATTACGCCGACGACCTGAGCAAGAACCTACAGTCGGCGGTGAAGAGCGTAAAGGGGTGAGATTTCCCCGCGCGCGTGGTGCGTATCAGCCGAACCTATTTCTACGGTATGGCTTTGCAAGTGGTCTGTCATCGCGCTCTCGAATGCTTCCGCAAACAGAAAAGCCCCGTCCATAATGGACGGGGCTTTTCCCATTGAAGCGCCTATGCGCTGTACAGCAGCACGCCTTCGGGCATCGGACGTCCTGGCTCGTCTGTATCCTGCGGGGCAACCGGCCGGTAGAACAGCTGATTGTTCTCGAGGTATACCTCAAGAAACGCAGGCCGCTCCGAGATGTGACCCGCGATGAGCGCTTCCGACAGCGGGTCCTCGACGTAGCGCTGGAGCGCGCGGCGCAGGGGGCGTGCCCCGTAGCTGCGATCGACCAGCGTTTTTTCAAGAATCCACTTCTTCGCGTCCTCGCTCACCGAAATCGTGATCGCTTTTTGTACCAGGTTGGTGTTCAGCGACTGCACCAGCAGCTCCAAAATCTGGATCAGGTCCGCGTCCGAAAGCGAGTGGAACAGGATGATCTCGTCCACGCGGTTCAGGAACTCGGGGTTGAAGGTCCGCTTGACCTCGTTCTTGACGAGCTCCTCGATCTTTTCCATCACCAGGTCCTCGCGCTCCGACTGGAAGCCGAGTCCCTGCTTGCGCTGCAAGTGCCGCGCGCCGATGTTCGAGGTCATGATGAGGATCACGTTCTTGAAGTCGACCGTGTTGCCGAGACCGTCGGTCAGGTGGCCGTCCTCAAAGACCTGCAGCAGGATGTTGAAGACGTCCGGATGCGCCTTCTCGATCTCGTCGAGCAGCACGACCGAGTACGGTGAACGCTTGACGCGCTCCGTAAGCTGGCCGCCCTCCTCGTAGCCCACGTAGCCCGGAGGCGAGCCGATGAGCTTCGATACCGAGTGCTTCTCCATGAACTCCGACATGTCGAAGCGGATGAGAGCCTTCTCGCTGCCGAACAGGAATTGCGCCAGGGTGCGCGCCATCTCCGTCTTACCGACGCCCGTAGGGCCCAGGAACAGGAACGAGCCGATGGGCCGGTTCGGGGATTTCAAGCCCGCGCGCGAGCGGCGGATCGCGCGGGAAAGCGCCGAGATCGCCTTTTCCTGCGAAATGACACGTTTGTGGAGCTCGCCCTCGACGCGGAGCAGCTTTTGCGTTTCTTCTTCCTTAATCGAGAACACGGGCACGCCGGTCCAGCGGCTGACCACGTCCTCGATGTCCTCGCGGCTGACGATGCCGGCCGTCGAGTCGTCGAGATGGTACTTGTCGCGCAGGGCGCGCAGGTTTTCGCGCTCTTTCCGCTCCTCGTCCGAGTAAAAGCGCGCCTTCTCAAACTCGTGGTTCGCGATGGCGTTCTCCATCCGGTGAACGATGAACTTGATCCGCTTCTGGACCTCGGTGATCTCCTCAGGCAGGGAAGTCTGGCGCAGCTTCACGCGCGCCCCCGCTTCGTCGATCAGGTCGATCGCCTTGTCCGGCAGGAAACGGTCCGGGATGTAGCGGTTCGAGTGCGAAACGGCGAACTCAATCGAATCGTCGGTGTAGGAAACCGCGTGGAACTTCTCATAGCGGTCCTTGATACCCATGATAATCTTGATCGCGTCTTCCTCGTTCGGCGGCGGAACTTTGACGGCCTGGAAACGCCGCTCCAGTGAGCGGTCCTTTTCGATCGACTTGCGGAACTCGCCGGGCGTGGTCGCGCCGATGCACTGGATTTCGCCGCGCGAGAGTGCGGGCTTGAGTATGTTCGCCGCGTCGAGCGAGCCCTCGGCGGACCCGGCCCCCACCAGCGTGTGCAGCTCGTCGATGAAAACGATGCAGTTCTGGTTTTCCATCAGCTCTTTCATGATGGTCTTGAGCCGTTCCTCGAACTGCCCGCGGTACTTGGTGCCCGCGACAATCAGCGAAAGATCAAGCGAGAGCACCCGTTTATCGGCCAGGAAGCTCGGCACTTCGCCGTCCGCGATGCGCTGGGCAAGACCTTCAACGATGGCGGTTTTGCCCACGCCGGGCTCGCCGATCAGCACCGGGTTGTTCTTGGTGCGCCGGCATAGGATCTGCACCACGCGCTCCAGCTCGCCGTCGCGGCCGACGAGCGGGTCGAGCGAGCCGTCCATCGCGGCCTGGGTCAGGTCGCGCGAGAATTCGGAAAGCAGGCTTTGCTCGCGGTTCTGGCCGCCCTGCGCCTGCTCGCGGTTGCCGCCCCGGCCCTGGGCTGTTTTTTCCTGGGTAGCGCGCGCCAGCTCCTCACGGATGGCCAGCAACTTCAACCCGCGCTCGTGCAGGATTTCCGCGGCGAAGCACTTTTCCTCGCGCAGGAGGCCCAGCAGGAGGTGTTCGGTGCCGATGTGCTTGTGCGAAAGCCGCTCCGCTTCCTCGGCCGCGTAGGCCAGCACCCGCTTGCACTCGTTCGAGAGCGGCAGGTCGACGGAGGTGGACACTTTCTCGCGCATGGTGGTGTGGCCCTCGATCTGCTTGCGGATCGAGTCAACCGAGGCATGGGAGCGCAGAAAGCGATTCGTAAGCGCTTTGTCCTCCCGCAAAAGTCCCAGCAGCAGGTGCTCAGTCTCGATATAGGGCGAGCCGAACTGGCTGGCCTCGTACCGGGCGAAAAAGATCACGCGCCGCGCCTTTTCTGTATAGCGTTCGAACATGTTCCCCCTTGGTCCTTATGCGGGGCTCCGGGCGGGAGCTCCGCGGTTGCGGCGTTCGACGGAAAAACTCTGCGTAGTTCTTACTGTATAGATGTCGGCGTGCTGGGCTCGGACTCGCGTGTCTGCTCTGGTGCGATCCCCTCCTTGGTTAGCCGTACCACACGGCCGCACCTCCCCGCCAGCGCGGGATTGTGGGTAACCAGTACCGTCGTAAGCTCCCCCTCGCGGTGCAGCTGTTCGATCAGCGCGAAAACCGCCTCCGCCGTGCCCTCGTCCAGGTCGCCGGTGGGCTCATCGGCCAACAGGAGCTTGGGGCGGGTGATGAGCGCGCGCGCCAGCGCGACCCGCTGCTGTTCGCCGCCTGAAAGCTCACCCGCGCGGTGGCCGCGCCGCTCGGCCAGGCCGACGCGCTCCAGCCATGCCGCCGCTTCCGCGAGGGCCGCCTTTTTCGCGAGTCCCCGGG
>CAXTSB010000195.1:0-3611 GCA_964246845.1 uncultured Acidobacteriaceae bacterium | reverse complement strand
CCGACCAGCCGCGCGTCGAAGGTGGCCGTGAAGTCGCCGAATGCTTGGTCGCCCGGGAGAAAGCCGACCAGCGCGCGGGTCGCGGCGGGCGCGAGCACGAGCGCCCCCACCCCGCCCGCAGCGCCGAGCAGCAGGCCTTCCAGCAGCAGCTGCCCGGCCAGCCGAGAGGTTTGCGCGCCGAGGGCGGCCCGCAGGGAAAGCTCGCGGGCGCGTGCGGCGGAACGCACCAACAGCAGGCTCCCGACATTGACCCCCGCCATCGCGAGCACGAGCAGCGCCATCGCCATAGCGGCTAGGAGCGGCTGCTCCAGGCTTTCGCGGTCGTACGAGAAACCGCGCGCGCCGGGCTCGGCCAGCAAGCGGCTGTCGGTGAGGAACCCGCGCACGAACTCGGGCGAGCGGATGCCGAGCGCTTTCAGCTCGTCCGCGCGCAGGCCGTGCCACAGCGGGGCAAGCGCGGCATCGGCCCGCGCGGTCGTGAAGCCCGGACGCATGCGGCCCAGGATGTTGAGCCAGCGGTCAGTGTGGTCTTGGAGCCGCCCGCCCTTGCCGGGCACGATCGCATCGAGCATCGCCATGGGCACAAAAACACTTGGCGCTTGGCCCGACACCGCGCTGCGAAAGCCGGGCGCGGCCACGCCGATGATCTCGAATGGTTTGGCGTTGATGGAGACTGCCCGGCCCACGATGCGCGGGTCACTGCCCAAACGGGCGTGCCAGTACGCGAAGGAAAGCACCGCGACCGGGTTTGCGCCGGGAGCCGCGTCATCGGCCTGCGAGAACACGCGCCCGAGCGCGGGCCGCACGCCGAGCACGGCGAAGTAGTCGCCGCTCACCAGTTCCGCCTGCGCATGCTCCGACGTGCCCGCGCGGGCGATCCCGATGTCGGCCGGCGCGGTGGCGAGCAAGCCCGTGAAGACCTGGTTGCGGTCGCGCAGGTCGCGGTACATGGGGTAGGAGAAGTAAGCATCCTCGCCGCCGCCGTGGTTGCCGGTGTGCCCTTCCCATGCCTTGCCCGTCCCGCGCAGTACCGCGAGTTGCGCGGGGTCGCGCACCGGCAGCGCGCGCAGGAGCGCCTGGTCGAAGAGCGAAAAGATAGCAGTGTTCGCGCCCAGCCCCAGCGCGAGGGTGAGCACGGCGGTGAGCGCGTAGACGGGCGCGTTGCGGAGCTGGCGGAGGGTGTAGTGGAGGTCGTTTCCCATGGGTTTACTCCGAGCGCAGGGCGATGACGGGGTCGATGGAAGCCGCGCGGCGGGCAGGCAGGAGCGCGGCGAGGAGCGAGGCAAGCAGGAGGCAAGCCGCGGCCCCGACGAGGATGATGGGCTGAAACGGGCTAGTCTGGTACAGCGTGTGCGCGAGCAAACGGGCGGCCAGGTAGGCCAAGGGCAGCCCGAGCGCCAAGCCCGCCGCAGCCTGCACAAGCGCTCCGCGCAGAACCAGCGCCACCACCCCGCCCCGGCTCGCGCCCAAAGCCATCCGCAAGCCGATCTCCGGGGTGCGCCGGGCAACCCCATAGGCTGTCACGCCGTACAGCCCCAGCGCGGCTAAACCGAGAGCAAGCAGGCCGAAGAGCGTGGTGAGGCGGGCGGTAAGACTTTCCGTGATAAATGCATAGCTGAACTCATCGGAATAAGTGCGCAGGGCGAGAAGCGGTAGGTTCGGGTCGACTTGGTTCAAGGCACGGCGAAGTTGCGCGCTTGCTGCCGCCGCATCGCCCCGGTAATGCACGATTAAATGGGTCGCGAAATGCTTGTAGCGTTCTGTGGCAATGTCGTCGGCGCCTGTGTAAGTGATTGCCTGGGTGATCGGGGTGAAGTACATGGGCGGAACGGGTTCAGTTGGGCGGCGATACTTTGTATCGTCGGCGATGCCGACAATCGTGAACTCGGCAAAGTGCCGCCCATCCGGGCCGAAATGCGCGCCGATCGCTTGCCTGTTTTTGAAATACTTCTCCGCGAATGCCCTGTTCACGACGGCGATATGGGCGCTTGTCGCGGTATCTTGCGAACCTATCCCGCGGCCTATGAGTATCTTTGTCCCGATTGTCTGAAAATAATTAGCGCTTACGGCGCTGTAGCTTGCCGAGCCGCTCTGCGGCGGAAGGCCTGGAATTATTACGCCGCCAGTCCAGTTATTCTCGGCCATTGGCCCATACGTTGCATACGTAAAGCTTTGTACGCCGGGTAACTGCTCAAAAGCGGCATCCATGCGTTGATAGAACGTCGCGAGCTGGTCGTAGCGATAGCCTGCCCCAGGCAGATCGGGGAAAGCTATCAATCGCTTGTCGAGGTCAAAGTGATAGTCCTGCAACTCCAGGCGGTGCAGACTCTGAATCAGCAAACCCGCCGTGGACAGGATCGCGAGCGAAAGCGCGGCTTGCGCTACGACCAGCACCCGCTGCGGGCGAGCACTTGTATCGCGGGTGCTTCGGTTTGCCCCGCGCAGCGCTTCGATCGGGTTGGCGCGGCTGCCCAGCCACGCAGGGACGAAACCGAAAAGAACACCTGTTGTGAGCGCCGTTGCGAAAGCGAACAGCAGGACAGGCGCAGAAGGAGCCGGGTTGATCGGCACGAACTCAGCGTAGCTGAACGCAAGCGCAAGCAGAGCGCGGCTGCTGAGATTTGCAACTAAAGTGCGGCAACGCCTCCAGTAACAGCGAGCAGCAAAGCTTCCAAAAGCGTTTGCCGCAAAAGGCGCAAGCGCGGCGCGCCTAGGGTCGCGCGTACAGCAATCTCCTGCTTGCGGCTGACGCCTCGCACCACGAGCAGATTCGCCAAGTTCGCGCAGGCGATGAGGAGCACAAAACCGGCAATCAGCTGTAGCTTTTTGAGTGCATCGCCATAGCCATCGCTAAGCTCATTGATGCCGGTAGCGGCCGGGACGAGTTCTGTTGTTTCCCTGGCGATCTCCTTATCCGTGGTGATGCCGGGGATCGTGTCGCGATTGGCCGCAAGCCATTGGTGCAGCTCGCCGATGATAGCCTGCTGCACCGCAGCGACATTCTTGGGGTCAGGAATCCGGGTGAGCACATCGAGCGACTGCGAAGCAGGCAAAAGCAGGAAAGGGTGCTCCGGTTCAAGAACCGGTTCCTGCGCCAAGGGCAGCCAAATGCCGACCGGGTCAGTGGCGTTGCGCTCGCCCAGGAATGCGGGGGCTGCGATGCCGAGCACAGTGAAGGGATGGCCGGAAAACAAGAGTGTGCGCCCGACCAGATGCGGGTCGGCGTTGAACTTTGTACGCCAGACTCGGTAGCTGAGCACAGCGGTGGGCACCACACCTTCACGATCATCGCCGGGGTTGATCAAACGGCCAGCATAGGGTTTTACGCCGAGGACTTGGAAGTAATTGCCGGAAACAAATCGCACGGAAAGTGATTGTGCGGCGGAGCTGCCCTCGCGGCGAGCGCTGACCGTGGTTTCACCTGCTTCGACCGCAGCTATTCCGCCGGTGCCCGACGTGTGGTCGCGAAAATATAAATAAAGGTTGTAGGAAAAGATCGGCCAACTACCATGCAGGCCATAGTCATTGCAGCACTCGATCTCCTTCCCCAGCTTGTACAGCTGCTCCGGCTTCTCTACCGGCAAGGGCCGCAGCATGACCTGGTACACAAG
>CAXTSB010000194.1:0-3624 GCA_964246845.1 uncultured Acidobacteriaceae bacterium | reverse complement strand
CACCGGTGGTGTTCCCCGGCCCCGCGGACGCGGCCGGTTCCGCGGGCGGCGGCGGCGGCCCCAAGGACGTGCCGCAGCACGGCCACGTGCACGGTCCCCAGCGCAAGACCAAGGGTGATGCGGCGGCCGGTTTCGCCGAGGCGGATGTGGTGGTCGAGGGCGAGTATTTTACGGTCGTCCAAACGCACTCGGCGCTTGAAACCCACGGCTTCGTCGTGGATTGGAAGCCGGAAGAAGTGACTGTGTATGCCTCGACGCAGGGCACGGCGAGCGTGCGTGAAGAGTTTGCCGACGTATTCAAGCTGCCGCAATCGCAGGTCCGGGTCATCACGGAGTACATGGGCGGCGGCTTCGGCGCGAAGTTCGGCGCGGGCAATGAGGGCGTGGTCGCGGCCAATCTGTCGCGTAAGGCCGGAGCGCCGGTCAAGCTCATGCTCGACCGCCGGCAGGAGCATATCGTTTCCAACCGGCCCGACTCGCACCAGAAGCTCAGGATCGGCGCGAAGCGCGACGGCACGCTCACCGCGATCGAGCTGACCAGCTATGGAACGGCGGGCGTGGGCACCGGCGCGGGCACTGCCGGGCCCGCGACGAATATGTATACCTGCCCCAACATCCTGACCGAGGAGTACGACGTCTTCATCAACGCCGGCCCCGGCGCGGCGTTCCGCGCCCCCGGCCATCCGCAAGGCTGCTTCGCGCTGGAGCAGGCCGTGGATGAGCTCGCGGTCAAACTCGAGATGGACCCGCTCGCCTTGCGCGAGAAGATTGATGAAAGCCCGGCCCGGCGCGCGGAGCGGCAGCTCATCCTGGAGCGCACCAACTGGCGCAACCGCAGGCCCGCGGGCGCGGATTCAGGGCCGGTCAAGCGCGGCATGGGGATCGCGCAGTCAGTCTGGTACCGGTTCGTCAAGATGGACTCTTCCTGCGAGGTCCGGGTCTCGAAGGACGGCTCGGTGGAGCTGATGAGCGCCGTGCAGGACCTGGGCACGGGCACCAAAACCATGCTGGCCGTGGTGGTGGCCGAGGAGTTCGGCATCCCGCCCGAGCAGGTGGTCGTCCGCATCGGCGATACGCGCTTTCCCATCGGGCCGGACTCAGGCGGGTCGGTGACCGCGGGCTCGATCACCCCGGCTGTCCGCAACGCGGCCTTTCACGCCCGGCAGCAGCTGTTCGCGGCGGCCGCGCCCAAGCTGGGCGTGGAGCCGGGCGCGCTCTCGCTCAATCCGCATGACGGGCGCATTCTGGTCAAAGGCAGCGATAGGAGCTTCACCCTGAAACAGATCGCGGCCAAGATGCCGACCGGCGAAATTTCGGTCCGGGGCAAGCGCTCGGCGGAGTACGGCAAAGAGAAGCTTACCTATGGCGGGGTAGACTACGTCGAGCTCGCGGTGGATACCGAAACCGGCCGCGTCCATGTCGAGAAAGTCTTCGGCGCGCACGACTGCGGGCGGCCCATCAACCCGACCGGCGTCATCTCGCAGATCAACGGCGGCGTTCTCCAGGGCATTTCGTATGCGCTGTTTGAGCAGCGCATCATGGACCCGTCGAAGGGCCACATGCTGAACGCGAACCTGGAAAACTATAAGATCCTGGGCGCGCGTGAGGTCCCGGAGATCGAGATCGCGCTGGTGGAAAACTACATCGCGCAAAGCTCCACAGACGCGGCCGGCATCGGGGAGTCGGCGGGCATCATCACGCTGGCCGCGGCGATCGGCAACGCTTTCTATAACGCCACGGGCGTAAGGATGCGCTCCATTCCCATGACCCCTTCCGCCGTGCTCGCGGCGCTCGGCAAGACCGATCAGGAGGCGTACGCATGAACCGCTTCTCCTTTGTGAACTGCGCCACCGTGGAAGAAGCGCTGGACCAGATGAGCCCCGGCGCGCAAGTGAAGGCCGGCGGCATCGACCTGCTCGACCTGATGAAGGACGACATCGTCGCGCCGCCTAAGTTGGTCAACATCCGCAACATCGACGGGCTGCGCGGGATTTCCACCTCATCCGATGGTTTACGCATCGGACCGCTGACCACCTTGAGCGAGATTGCGTTCCACCCCGATGTGCAGCGGAGCTACGGTGCGCTGTCCGACGCCGCGGGCCACGCCGCGACGCCGCAGGTGCGCAATATGGCAACACTGGGCGGCAACCTGATGCAGCGGCCGCGTTGCTGGTATTTCCGATCGAGCGAGTACGACTGCAAGAAAAAGGGCGACACCAGCGCGCACTGCCACGCGCTTGAGGGCGAAAACCAGTACCACGCGGTCGTGAACAACAGCACCTGCGCGATGGTGCACCCGTCCTCGACCGCCGTGCCGCTGCTGGCCATGGGCGCATCCGTCGAGCTCACCTCGAAGCGCGGCAAGCGCACCGTACCGATGCACGGCTTTTATAACCCGCCCGAAAAGGACCTGCTGAACGAAACCGCCGTGCGGCCGGGCGAGCTGATCACCGCCGTCCTGGTACCTGCGCCCGCGCCGGGAACCCGCTCGGCCTACCAAAAGTACGGCGAAAAGGAAAGCTTCGATTGGCCGTTGGCGGATGCCGGGGTGGTGCTCGTGATGGACGGCGACACCTGCCGCCGCGCGGCCATTGTGATGGGCGTCGCCGCGCCCACGCCGATTCGGGCGCATGCCGCTGAGGCCGTGCTCACGGGGAAGCGCATTGATGAAGCAACAGCACGCGCCGCGGGCAAAGCCGCCATGGCCGGCGCGATGCCGCTCGCCAAGAACGGCTACAAAACGCAGCTGTTCCAAACCGCCATCTACCGCACCGTCCTGCTCGCCGCCGGGCAGATGGACCGCGACCCGAGCGCCATCGGCTGAAGGAGAACCCATATGTCCGCGTCGCTGCCGATTGTTCAAACCCGTTGCGCCTCGCTCCGCAGCAAGAGCTCCTATGGCGTTTGGGCCGACATGCATGAAGAAATGCTCGAAATGGTAGGCTCCACCGCGACTTACTGGTGCCTGAAGACCATGGGCAAAGCGGGTCCGGACGAACACTTTGTGCATAGGAGCGTGTGCAACGAAAGCCGCCGGTGCTGGGAGCCGTCCGGGGAGTAGCCGTACTGCTCGCGATCTGTTTTTGAGTTCTTGAAAAGCGCCGGCATGGAAAGTGTGTGCCGGACGTTTCCTGCATCTCCGCTGTCCAGGACACGCTGGACACGGTGTATAAAGTGCGCGGAACTCGGCCGTTCTGGACCAGCTAATCGAAACAATTATTGTTAAGCCTCCTGCTGATCTCTCAGGCGGGCGGGCGTCCGGCTATACTGAGTCTGCGCGGATGAGAGTGACCGAAACAGGCGTGCGGCAAGCGGGCGGGCCAAGCGGCCCGGCCCTGCTGCTTTCCATCCTGTTGCTCCTGGCGGTGGCGTTTTGGGGCTTGCACGATAAAGCGTCGCTTTACCACTCCACGGGACATGGTATTCCGGTGGCAAAAGCAAAGCTTCTGAGCGGGCGCGAGCTGGCCGCGGACGCAGTGAATCGTGCGCAAGCATTTCTGCCTCCTGTTCTGCCTCAGCTTTTCCTGTATCTTTCGGCAGCCCTGCTCATCGCGTTGCGCGCGGAGCCGCGGGCGCCCCTCGCTCTGTTGTCCCCGCCCCCGCTCCGAATGCCGGCTTGGACCC
>CAXTSB010000193.1:0-3696 GCA_964246845.1 uncultured Acidobacteriaceae bacterium | reverse complement strand
CCCTGCGCCTGCTGTCGCGCCCCACGGAGTCCCTCGCCACCGTACTGACCGCCCCATGGCATCCGTCCGCCCTGCTGTTCGCCGCGGCTGCGGGCTTGCTGACCAGCCTCCTGTTCAGCATCGGCCCTATGCTCGCGCAGCTGCGGGTGGACGCGGCGGAGGTACTGCACGGGGGCGGCGTGCTGGGCCGAGCGGGCCGCGCGCGGAACACGCTGGTGTCGGGCTCGGTCGCGCTCCGCCTCGTGCTCTGCTGGCCGCCGCTTTGGTGGGCTGGAACTTGTACCGGCTCAGCACCACCCCGCCCGGCTTCCAACCCGAGCACCTCCTTACCTTCAGCGTGGACGAGTCCGCGACCGGGGCCACGCCGGCGCGCACCGCCGCTATCTATGACGAGCTGCTCGCGTCGGTTCGCCGCGGCAAAAGCGCCGCTGCCTACGCGCAGAACGGCATCCTGAGCGGCAACGAGATGGGCGACAACATCTCCGTCGCCGGGCGCGTGAACCAAGCGAACGACCCCGTGCCGAACCAGAACTGGGTCAGCGTGGACTTTTTCCGCACCCTCGGCATCCCCCTCCTGCGCGGGCGCGAGTTCACCGACGCCGATACGGCGGCGAACGAGCCGGTCGCGGTGGTCGACCAGGCATTTGTGCGGGTGTTCTTCAGGGGCGACGCGGCGCGGGCGCTGGGCGGCCGGTTCGGCTTCGGCGCGGGCACGCCCTTCACGTACAACATCCGCATCGTCGGCATCGTGCCCACCTTTCACGAGGACTCGCTCCACGCGCTCCCGAACGTGCCCTACCTGTACCTGGCCTACCCGCAGACCTTCAGCGACTCGGGCCGCAACGATCATGCGGCCACGTTCTACATCCGTACAGCGGGCGACCCCTCCGCAGCAGCCGCCGCCGTGCGCCGTCTGGTTCACAACGCAGACCCGCGCCTGCCCGTCGTCGACCTCCGCACCATGCGCGAGCAGGTAAACGCGAGTTTCGCGGACACGCGCCTTTTGGCCGCGCTTTCGGGGTCGCTCGACGGCTTGTCGGTGTTCCTGGCGACCGTAGGGCTGTACGGGGTGCTCAGCTACCAGGTAGCCGCGCGCACACGCGAGATCGGCCTGCGCATGGCGGTCGGCGCGAGCCGCGGGCGCATCATGCAACTGCTGTTCGGGCGCATGCTCGGGCTCGCGGCATGGGGCTTGGCGGCGGGCGCGGGGCTCGGGTTCGCCGCCGCGCGCCTGCTCGGGCACCAGATACACGACCTTACCCCGGCTCCGCCCTGGCTGTACGCGCTCGCGGCGCTCGTGCTCCTCCTCGCCTCCTTCGCCGCTTCGGCCGTACCGGCCTGGCGCGCGGCCCACATCGACCCCATGGAAGCCCTCCGATCGGAGTAACGCGATGCTCACTTTTTGGAACGACCTGAAGTACGCCCTCCGCCAACTGCGCCGCTCGCCCGGCTTTGCCGCGACGGTGGTGGTCACGCTCGCGCTCGGCGTGGGGGCGAACGCGGTGGTGTTCTCCGTGCTGAACGCGCTGGTGCTGCGCGGCTTACCCGTGCCCAAGGCGGAACAGCTTGTGTTTCTCAACCGAGTGGATACGTCAGGTGGGAACTCGCCCTCCGCGACCTCTCAGTCCTACCCGGACTACCGCGACCTGCGTGACCGAACGCGCCTGCTGTCCGACCTCATCGCATACCGCCTGGAGCGCGGCGGCATACGGTACGGGGGTGCGGTACGGGAAAGCTGGTTCTACGAGGCGAGCGAAAACTACTTCGACGCGCTCGGTATCCGTCCCGCGCTCGGGCGCTTCTTTCATCCTTCGGACGCGTACGGTCCAAACTCAGCTCCGTATGCAGTGCTTAACTATAGATATTGGCAACATACCTTCCAATCAGACCCGCATATCATTGGAAAAATAATTGAGCTCAACAAGCTCCCTTTCACTGTTCTCGGCATAGCGCCGCGCGGCTTCAACGGTACAGAGGTATTTGCCTCGCCGGATTTTTGGGTGCCCTTGATGGCTCAACCCGAGCTTGCAGGTTATAACGCGCTGGACGGACGGCAGAACCGCAGCCAATGGGTTCTTGGGCGGCTCAAGCCGGGTGTAACTGTGCAGCAAGGAGCATCCGAGATCAACGCAATCGCCCGGCAGATTACTGCGGAACACCCCAGCGAGGATGAAGGGCTTGCGTTCCGGCTGTCACGGCCGGGCTTGCTGGGCGATTTGCTCGGGCGACCTGTTCGGCTTTTCCTGACAGCGGTGATGGCACTTGCCGCCTTGGTTTTGCTGGCGGCTTGTGCAAATCTCGGCAGCCTTTTTGCCGCGCGTGCAGCCGACCGCTCTCGCGAGCTTGCCGTCCGTCTTGCGCTTGGGGCGACACGAGCAGTACTGATTCGTCAGCTTCTTAGCGAGTCTGTTCTTGTTTCACTGCTGGGCGGCGCTGTCGGATTGCTGACAGCGCAAGCAGTTCTGAAGTGGCTCAGCGCTTTACGCATCTCCGCTGAGTTCCCTTCGGCCATTACCGTGGAAGCGGGTACCGGCGTGTTCTGGCTGGCATTTATGCTCGCCGTAGGAAGTGGCTTGTTTTGTGGTCTTCTTCCAGTACGACAGGTATGGCGTGTCGATCCGTTTTTCACGATCAAGAATGGCTTGGAAGCGGCTCCGACCGGCAAACGATGGACTTTGCGCGGCGGCTTGCTTTTTATACAGATTGTCCTGTGTACGGTGCTGGTTACTTCCTCTCTCGTCGCGGTACGCGGCTTAACGCGAAGCCTCCGCACGTCCTACGGCTTTCAACCGCAAGGGGCACTGCTTGCCACGTTCAACATGCAGACCGTCGGTTATCACGGTAAGGACGCATTGCCGTTGCAGCATCGCGCTCTTGACCAAATAGCGGCTTTGCCGGGAGTTTCAGCAGCGGCGCTCGCCGACCAACTGCCGCTTGGATTAAGCACGCGAGAAAGCAACGTTTACCCTGACGGGACACGAGACTTCCGCGATAGGAATGCAGTTGCGCTCGCGGAGACGTATGTTGTTTCGCCCGGATACTTTGCAGCAGCCGGAACAAAGCTGCTTGCCGGACGCGGGTTTACATGGCAAGACGACGACCGTGCGCCGCGCGTGGCGATCATCAACCAGGTTTTAGCGCGCAAGGTTTTCGGCAATGCCGACCCAGTCGGCCGCTCCCTCATGTACGCGGGGGAGCGCTGGCAAATTATTGGTCTTACGGAAAGCGGTAAATACGTAAACCTAACGGAGAGCCCGACTGCGGCGATTTTTCTTTCGACCGCGCGAGCACCGGACAATCATGCCGCATTCGTAATCCGAACGCGCGACCAAGCCGCGACAGCTGCCGCCACAAGCAAGATATTGCATGACCTTGACCCGAACCTGCCGGTCCTGATCGAACCCTGGCAGCAGGCGATGGGAACCAGCCTGTTTCCCTCCATCGCCGCCACCGCCGCCCTGGGCGTCATGGGCGGGCTGGCGGCCATGCTGGCCGTCACGGGTGTTTTCGGGATGGCCTCGTACTCAGTCTCGAAGCGCATGCGGGAGTTCGGGCTGCGGGTCGCGCTCGGGGCCGGGCGCGGGGATGTGCTCCGCGCCGCGCTGGGCCGCCCGGCGAAGCTGCTCGCTTATGGCTCGGCGGCGGGGCTCGCGCTGGGCGCGGCGGCGAGCAAGCTGCTGGCCCACATCGTGTACC
>CAXTSB010000192.1:0-3697 GCA_964246845.1 uncultured Acidobacteriaceae bacterium | reverse complement strand
TGGTACACCGAGCGGGCCGGCCCGCACCACTCTGTCCGTTGGGTGCCGCACCTGCTCACCGGCAAGGGAGCGGCCCAGCGGTGACCGCCCAAACCGACCCTATCTTGGCCGCGCTCGACATGGGCTCCTCGCGCGTCCGCATGCTGGTGGCCGAGGTGCGCGAAGGCGCGCTGCGCTACCGCGGCCACGGCGAAGCCCCGAGCGCAGGCATGCGGCGGGGCTTCGTGTCGGACCTCCAACAAGCGGCAAGCGCGGTGGCGCAGGCTTCGGTGCTGGCTGAGTCGTCGGCCGAGGTGGTTCTGGAGCAGTGCGTCGCCGGGCTGGGCGGCCCGCACCTGCGCGGTATCAACTCGCAGGGCGGCATCGCGCTCGGCTCGCGGATGCGCGAGATCACGCGCGAAGACGTCCGCGCCGCCGCCGACCGCGCCCGGGCCATCTCGCTCCCGCAAGACCGCGAGGTCATTCACCTGCTGCCCCGGCATTTTCTGCTGGACGAGGTGCCCGGCATCCATGACCCGGTCGGCATGGTCGGCCATCAGCTGGAAGTGTCGCTCCACATGGTGACCGCCGGGGCGGGCGCGCACCAAAGCGTGGTGACCTGCGCGAACAAAGCGGGGCTTTCCGTCACGGAAACGGTATACGAAGCGATCGCCGCGGCGGAAGCGACCCTGAGCGCGGATGAGCGCGAGCTGGGCTGCTGTCTGCTCGACATTGGGGCTGCTTCGACGGAGCTCGTTGTGTACTTCGAGGGTGCGGTCGTGTACACGGCATCGATACCGCTCGGCGGCGATCACTTCACCAATGACCTTGCGGTCGGTTTGCACCTGCCCATTCCTGAAGCCGAGGCGCTAAAGTGCGAGTGGGGCCATGCGGTCGTCACGAGCGTTTCGCAGGCGAGCGAGATCGAGTGGGTCGGCGAAGGCGAAAGCCGGGGCAGCATCCGGCAGCGAGCGCTGGCGGAAATCCTAGAACCGCGCGCGCGCGAGATGTTTTCGCTCGTCCGCGAAACGCTGCGCACCGGTGCCGTGCTGGAAGCGCTCGGCGCGGGCTGCGTGCTGGTGGGGGGCGGCGCGCGGCTTGCCGGGCTGCTTGACACCGCGGAAAGCATCCTCCGCGTCCCCGCCCGGGTGGGCCGCCCCGTGCCCTTGTCGCGCATGCCGGGCGAGCTGCAGATCCCGGAGTGGAGCGTACTGGTCGGCCTGATGCTGTACGCGCACCGGACAGGCGCCCTGCGCGCCGCGCAGGAGGGTTCGCTGCGGGCCCGTTTGCGGGGGATGTTCGCGGGCAGTATCTAGGGGCGGGACGGCTGCCCTCGCCTCCAATTAGGATTGTGGAGATTGGAGGGAGCGTTCTGCCGCGACAAGTCACTATCGCAAATCCAGGTTTCCGTGCCGACCAAGCAGGCTCGGCAGCACCTCTTCGCACCATCCGCACCCTCGACAGCGCGGAGGAGGTTTTTTGGTTTCGGCAGCAGGTTGCCGAAATCCCTCACACCGCCGCGGTGCGTGTTGCGGGCAAGGTTGATCTCATGCGGTGGCGGGACGCATGGCGCACCCTGCACCGGCGGTACGCTCTCCTTTCGGCTTGCATCCGCAAGGAACCTGGAAAAAGACCCAGGTTTGTCGACTCAGGTATGCCGACTGATTTGGAGGTGCGGCCCTTCACGGACTCCGTCGACATTTGCTCCGAGACGGCCGTCCGGCTCACCGCCCCTTTCGGAGACGGCAGCGAAGCCCTGATGCGGCTCACGCTCTTCCACGGTTTCGAGGAGTCGGTGGTTCTGCTGACGGCCCACCACAGTGCCGCCGACGGCAAAACAAACGTGTTGGTTCTCCAGGATTTATTGGCTTCTGTCGCCGGGGACCCGCCTGTGGGGGACTCGCCTTGGCTTTCGCCTTCTGCCCTATTGCACCGTCCGGAACCCGCACCTTACGTGAAGAGCTCGGAACCGGATGAGCAGCAAGCAACCGGTAGGCAAACCCGGGACTGGCCGAATGTTCAGGTAGAGTGGGCGCAGCTTACCCCGGAGCAAACACAAGCGCTTCTCGAAAAAGCGAGAGCCAACGAAACGACGATTCAGGGCACTCTTGTCGCTGCTTTCGTCACGGTGATGGACCGCAAGCGCCGCGGCCTCTCCACAGCCTCCGTCATGCGATGCGCCACGCCGATCGACCTGCGGTCCGTCGCGGGTGTTCCGGATGCGAGCGGGTTGTTGATTACAAATTACGTCGGCTCTGTTCCGTGCCGGCCGGAGCTCCCTTTTTGGGATTTGGCGCGCTGGGTGCGTGATGACCTGAGGGAACCGCGTACGCTGGACGGTTCGGAGCGCATCCTTGCCAAGCTGGACAAGCTGGTTGCCCAGGAACAAAGCCCGGCCCAGTTTCTTGAAAGGGCGGCAAGTGCGGGCTCTTGGGATCTCATGGTGACGAACGGCGGCTCGTACCGGTTTCCCACTCAATACGGGGAACTGCGGGTGACCGCGTTGATCAGCGGCGTGGCGTCAGGGTCTCCGCCCGTGCAGACAATCTCTGTCAATACGCTGGACGGCGCGCTGGGTATGGCGCACATCAGCCGGCAGCCGATCGCGGGTCTGCTTGAGCAAGCGAACAACCTCCTGGCGGTCGCTTAAGAGCTATTGTGTTCAGGGCGGATGAAGGAGAGGATATGAATCAGGGCGAGGAAATGCGCATTCAATATCAGGACGAAAAAGCAGGCGGCGCGCGGATTAAGGTGATCGGCGTGGGCGGGGGCGGCGGCAACGCGGTAAACCGGATGATCGCGGCCAAGGTCGAGGGCGTCGAGTTCATCGTGGCCAATACCGACGTGCAGGCGCTGCATCTATCCGCCGCGCCTGTCAAACTGCAGCTCGGCGTCAAGCTCACGAGCGGCCTGGGCGCGGGCGCGAACCCCGACATGGGCCGCCGCGCGGCGCTGGAAGACTCGGAAAAGATCATCGAGGCCCTCGAAGGCGCGGATATGGTCTTCGTGACCGCCGGCATGGGCGGCGGCACCGGCACCGGCGCGGCTCCGGTCATCGCCTCGCTCGCGAGCGAAATGGGCGCGCTCACTGTCGCGGTCGTCACGCGGCCGTTCGGCTTTGAAGGCAAGCGCCGTATGTCGCAGGCCGAACGCGGCATGCAGGAGCTGCTCGACTCGGTCGACACCATGATCGTGATTCCGAATGAAAAGCTGCTCGCGGTGGCGCAGGACGCGGGCTTTTTTGAGTCCTTCCGCGTGGCCGACGACGTGCTCCGGCAGGGCGTGCAGGGCATCTCGGACATCATCACCATCCCCGGAATCATCAACCGCGACTTCGCGGATGTGAAAACCACCATGGCCGGCATGGGCTACGCTGTCATGGGCACGGCCATCGGCAAGGGCGACCACAGGGCCATCGCGGCGGCGCAGGCGGCTATGGCCTCGCCGCTGCTCGAGGACGGCGCGATCGACGGCGCGCGCGGCATCCTCATCAACATCTCCGGCTCGGCGAACATGAAGCTGAGCGAGGTCAACGCGGCCTCCACGCTGATCCAAAGCGCGGCGCACGAGGACGCCAACATCATCTTCGGCGCGGTGCTCGACGAATCTATGGGCGACGACGTCAAGATCACGGTCATCGCAACCGGATTCAAGCAAAGCGGCCCGGAAAAGCGCATCGGCGTGGCGCAAGCTCTTCTGAACCAGCCCAGCATACAGA
>CAXTSB010000191.1:0-3878 GCA_964246845.1 uncultured Acidobacteriaceae bacterium | reverse complement strand
CGGCCAAGCCCAACAGCGCGACCGCGACCCACACATGCCCAACCCGGCCCAGCGCGAAGACGGGTACCGCGCCGAGCGCCATGGCCAGCATCGCTACAAAGCGCGCCCGCGCCACCGGCAGCCCGCGCCGGGCCAGGAACAAGGGCACGCTGCCCCCGCCGATGGAGCCGACCGCGGACATGTTGTAGACCAGGATCAACGGCAGACCGATATGGCCCAGCCCCAGGTGGAACTTGCTGTCGAGGTACTTGGGCAGCCAGAACAGGTAGAAGTACCAGATGGGATCGGTAAGGAACTTGGCCCCGGCATAGGCCCAGGTTTGCCGAAACCCGAGCAAGCGCCGCCAGGGCATCTTTACCGTGGCCGGCACGTCGCCCGCGGTAGGCGTATCGCTTGCGGTGATCCAGGCGCGTTCCTCGGGGGAAAGGCGGGGATCCCGCGCCGGGGCACGGTAGCGCAGGAGCCACCACACGATCCACGCGGCTGAAAACGCGCCCGTGGTGAGGAAGCCCGCGCGCCAGCCCAGCTTGAGCGCGACCACGGGCAGCAGGGCCGGGGCGAGCATCGCGCCCAGGTTCGCGCCGGAGTTGAAGATGCCGGTGGCCAGCGAGCGCTCGCGCGGCGGGAACCACTCGGCGGTGGTTTTGACGGCGGCGGGGAAGTTACCGCTCTCGCCCAGGCCGAGGAAAAACCGCGCCACGCCGAAGCCGAACGCGGAGGTCGCGAGCGTGTGGCCCATGGCCGCCAAGCTCCACACGCCCATGATGAGCGCGTAGCCCCACCGCGTGCCGACGCGGTCCATCAAGCGTCCGGCGACGAGCAGCCCGACCGAGTAGGCCACCTGGAATGCGTTCACGATCTCGCTGTAGCCGCGCTCGGTCCAGCCGAACTGGTGCTGGAGCGCGGGCGCGAGAATGCCGAGCACCTGGCGGTCCATGTAGTTGATGGAGGTGGCGAGAAACAGCATGGCGCACACGGTCCAGCGGACGCGGCCTGCTTTGACCGGGGCGAGAACCTCCGTGCTCACAGCTTGTACGCCTTTCGGACGAGCCCATTGGTGAGCTCGTAGGCAAGCTCGGCGGCCTCGTCCTCGTCGAGCCGGTGCTCGGCGACTAGGCGGGCGAAGAAGGCGCAGTCGACGCGCCGGGCGACGTCGTGCCGCGCCGGGATGGACAGAAAGGCGCGGGTGTCGTCGTTGAAGCCGACCGTGTTGTAAAAGCCGGCGGTTTCGGTCGCCTGCTCCCGGAAGCGAGTCATGCCTTCGACTGAGTCGTGGAACCACCAGGGCGGCCCCAGCTTGAGGCACGGGTAGTGCCCGGCCAGCGGGGCGAGCTCGCGGCTGTACGCGGTTTCGTCGAGGGTGAAAACGATGATGGTGAGCCCGGGCTCGTTGCCGTACAGGTCGAGCAGGGGTTTGAGCGGTTGCGTGTACTGCATCCATTTGGGGATGTCCACGCCCACATCGCGGCCGAACTTCTGGTGGAGAAGCGGGTTGTGGTTGCGGAACGACCCGCAGTGCAGCTGCATGACCAGGCCGTCATCGAGGCTCATGCGGGCCATTTCGGTCAGCATTTGGGCGCGGAAGAGCTCGGCACCACCTGGCTTTTCCTCGCGAGCAAGGGAGAGAACGTGGGTAAAAAGCCCTTCCGCTTCCGAGGCCGAAAGATTGGCAGTGCGCGCGGAAGGGTGGCCGTGGTCGGTCGCGGTCGCGCCCTGCTCCTTGAAGAACGCCCTCGCCTTGCGGAGTGCGCTCAGGTAGCCGGGCCAGCTTTGCGTGTCCTCGCCGTACCGCTCGCCCAGGTTTAGGACGTTCTCGCGGAAGCCGGGGAACTCCGGGTCCACGCAGGAGTCGGGGCGGAAGGTGGGCAGGATGCGGCCCCAGCCCTCCTGCTTAAGGGCGATGTGGTCGGTGAGCGGGTCGAGGGCGGAGTCGGTGGTGGCCAGCACTTCGATCCCGAAGCGTTCGTACAGCGCGCGGGGTCGAAACTCGGGCGTAGCCAGCTTGGCGGCGATCGCGTCGTAATGACGGTCCGCGTTGGCCGCGCTCAAGCGTTCTTGCAGTCCGAACAGCTCGGAAAAGCAGTAATCCAGCCAAAGCCGCGTCGGCGTGCCGCGGAACAGGTGCCAGCGCGAAGCAAACAGCCGCCAGGCCGCGCGCGGGTCGATCTTTGAACCGCCGACCCCTAGCTCTTCGAGCTGCACATCGCCCTGCGAGTACAGCATCCGGAACACATAGTGGTCGGGGGTGAGAAACAGGGCGGTGGGGTCGGGGAAGGGTTCGTTGCGCCTGAACCAGCCGGCCTGCGTGTGCCCGTGCGGGCTGTAAATGGGTAGGCGCTCGACCCCCGCGAACAGCCTGCGCGCGATCGCGCGCGTTGCGGGGTCCGCGGGGAAGAGCCGGTCTGGATGGAGCAGTGCCATGTCGCCCACGAGTGTAGCGGTATCGCGGCGCACTTGTCCCGTAACTCGCGGGCGCTGATAGGTCATCTGAAATGAGCTTCTCGGAGTAATATCGCTTATGCATAACGGAAGCGCGTCGCGGGGTGAACATTCTAAGTCCGGTCTTGTCGTGCCGGGCTGTAAGCTAGGTTGTTGAAACGAGGTACTGCATGGAAGAGCAGTTCTGGCATGACCGATGGGCCAACAACCAGATTGCTTTTCACGGTTCCAAGGCAAATTCTTTCTTGGTCGGCAACTTTCATGCTGTTTGCGCGCAGACGAATGTACACGTATTCGTGCCCCTCTGCGGCAAGAGCCAAGATCTTCACTGGCTTGCTCAGCAGGGCTGCCGCGTATCCGGAGCGGAGCTGAATCAGCTGGCCGTTGAACAATTTTTCGAGGAACAGGCAGTTAAGCCGCTCATATCCACGCTGGGCACCGTGCGCCGCTATGAGGGAAAAGGAATCGTAATTTTTCAGGGCAGCATATTCGATCTGACCGCGGACATACTTAATCCGGTAGATATGGTGTACGACCGCGCGGCCCTGGTCGCTTTGCCGCGAGCGATGCGTGACCGCTATGCGTCTCATCTGCGGACTCTGACATCGGCAGCTCCACAACTGCTGATCTGCTATGAGTATGACCAGAATTGCACGGGCGGACCGCCTTTTTCGGTGGAGGAGGACGAAGTACGGCATTTGTATAGGGCGTCGTTTCAGATCGAGCTGCTGGAGCGCAGAAGCATTCAGGGTGGGTTTCGAGGGAAGTACCCTGCGTCCGAGGCCGTATGGCGCCTTAGGCAGCGGTAAGTCGGTTTGCCTATAAAAAACACCGGCTACTGGTTAACCCCGCTTGCCAGAAAACCGCCGTCCACCACGATGGTTTCTCCGGTGACGTAGGAGGCGGCCTCGGAGGCGAGGAAAACGGCCGCACCCGCCACCTCTTCCATGCGCCCGAACCGGCCTATGGGGGTGCGCAGCAGCAGCTCGCGGCCGCGCTCCGTGCCTTCCAGCAGCTCGGCGTTCAGCGCGGTTTTGAAGACACCCGGCGCGATCGCGTTGACGCATACGCCGCGCTTGGACCACTCAAGCGCGAGCGATCGCGTGAGCGAGACCACGGCTGCCTTGCTCGCCGCGTAAGCCGCGACCTCATACAGCGCCACGAACGAGGTCAGCGAGCCGATGTTGATGATGCGCCCGTAGCCGCGCTCCAGCATGGGCGCGCCGAACACCTGGCAGGCGCGCAGGGTGCCGGTCAGGTTGGTGTCGAGGATCGCGGCCCACTCCTCCTCGGGCAGGGTCAGGGTGGGGGCGCGCTTGGTGCGTCCGGCGCAGTTGACCAGGATGTCGACTTTGCCCCAGCGCGCGAGCACGGCGGCCCGCAGGGCCTCAAGTGAGGCTCGGTCGCCGACGTCGGAGGCGGCGCGCAGGCTCGCGCGC
>CAXTSB010000190.1:2173-3894 GCA_964246845.1 uncultured Acidobacteriaceae bacterium | reverse complement strand
ATTCATCAGGATGCGCGAGCTGGTCCGCTCTACGATTCGGCTGTAGTCGAGGATGGAAGATGGCTGAAGGAAAGCGGCTGGTTCTGCTGATGATTGAGCAGGAACAGCCGGAAGGGCTGTCGGCCCGAAAATTGGTGGTGGAAACCGCGAAGCACAATGTGCTGACCGCTTATTCCGAGGGGGAAGGCATCGCTTTGTTGGAACGGCTTCCCAATGTCGATGCGGTTCTTGTACACGGAATGATCCGCCAGTACGAATCGATTGTGAGCCGCATCCGCTCGCTCCAACCGCGGCTGCCTATCATCGTGGCGGCTCCGGTTGAGAACCAGCACTACCCCGAGGCGGATTATGTAGTGCCCAGCCATGAGCCGGCCAAGCTGCTGGAGCTGCTCGCGGGCAAGTTCCATGCCTCCCTTACTAATTAGCGGCATGTATACTGAGCGCTGACTTCATCATAAAAACTCAGCGGGAATCTCATGCCTAAATTGAAGACCCACAAGGGCGCGGCAAAGCGCTTTAAGAAGACCGGCACCGGCAAGATCAAGCGCGGGCAGTCAAAGATGCGGCACATCCTCACCTCAAAAGAAACCAAGACAAAACGCAAGCTCGCGCACAGCGCCCTGGTTTCCGACGCCGACCACGCCAAGGTCGCGCGGATGATTCCGTACGCCTGAGCCCAGAGCCAGGGTGCCCCCGAACCTCGGGAGTGCCGCGCGTGTGAAGAGGCCGTCTGCTTACCTCCAGCCGCGAACACCTGAACCAGCAAAAGGAGATTCACCATGCCACGCGTGAAACGTGGAACCAAGCGCAACGACCGCCGTAAAAAGATTCTGAAGCGCGCGAGCGGCTACTTCCTTACGAAATCCAAGCTCTACCAGGCCGCCCAGGAGGCCGTCGAACGCGGCCTCAAGTTCGCGTACACCGGGCGCAAGCAGAAGAAGCGCCAGTACCGTTCGCTTTGGATCGTGCGCATCAATGCGGCCGCCAAGCTGAACGGCATCTCGTACTCGCTGCTGATCAACGGATTGAAAAAGGCCGGCATCGAGCTCGACCGCAAGATCCTCGCCGACCTTGCCGTGAACGACGCGGCGGGCTTTACCGCGCTGGTCGGGCAGGCGCGCGCCGCACTCGGGACGACAGAACAGGCCGCCTGACATCTTCCCGCAATCCAACCGAGGCGCGCCCCATCAAGGCGCGCCTTGTTGCGTCCGCCAACCGGGTTCTTCGCCCGGGCATCTCCCTCCTTAATCACCCCAGGAGGCAGTTGTGGCAAACGACGATCAAGCAATTAAGCGGCTCATCGCGGTGCTCAAGGACAGCGAGCGCGGCTTTCTCGATATCGGGGAGCATATCCAAAACACAGAGCAGCGCTCCTACTTCATGGAAGAAGCGCGGGTGCGCGGCGGCTACGCCACCGAGCTTGAACGCGCGGTCAACCGCGTCACCGACGGCAGCGTCGACGAGACCGGCACCATCGCCGGTGCTCTCCACCGCACTTGGGGCGATGTGAAGGCGCGGCTCGGCGGCGGCGATAAGACGCTTTTGGAAACAGCCGCGCTGGGCGAGGACGTCGCTGAGAAGGCCTACAACGCAGCCCTGGACGACCAAGCTGTGTCCGACACCATCCGGTCGCTCATCACGCAGCAGCATGAGCATGTCCGGCGTTCGCATGAGCTGATCAAGGGCTTCAGCGCGTCGCACGCTTCCTAGCCTTCGTTGCA
>CAXTSB010000190.1:320-2163 GCA_964246845.1 uncultured Acidobacteriaceae bacterium | reverse complement strand
GTTGATCAGGGGTTTCCGGTGGGCGCTCGGTTCCTCGCTTTGTTGCCCGTCCGCCCCCGGCCGCCGCGGCCGGGGTTCTATGCTGAGGCATGATCCGCTCCTATCACGGCATAACGCCGACAGTGCCTCAAAGCTGTTGGGTCGATCCTTCCGCGCAGGTGGTCGGCGATGTGATTTTGGGCGAGCGCGCCAGCGTATGGATGAACGCCGTTGTCCGCGGCGACGTGCATTCGATCCGCATCGGCGCGGGGTCGAACGTGCAGGACTGCGCGGTGCTGCACGGCATGCGGCATCTTTATCCAGTGCATGTGGGTGAGGGCGTCTCTATAGGCCACAATGCCACCGTGCACGGCTGCACGGTTGAGGACAACTGCCTCATCGGCATCGGCGCGCGGGTGCTCAACAACGCCCGCATCGGCGAGGGTTCGATCATCGCGGCGGGTTCCGTCATTCCGGAAGGCATGGCGGTTCCAGCGCGATCGCTCGTCATCGGCGTGCCCGGGCGCATCCGCCGTGCGGTCACCGACGACGACCTCGAACTTATCCGTATGTACGCCCGCAACTACCTCGACTACACCGCGGAGTACCTCCGCGAGTCGCTGCTATCCTAAAACCGTTCTCCTGACGCCTCGCAGCGCCGAGAGAATATCGACAAGGGCGGCTTTTACCGCCCGGAAAGCCGCCCGTGTGGCCACATGGTCACCCACAGTTGAGGGGAGAGGTTGCAGCCCCCATGCCTTCCCCGATCATCACGACCATTCAGGCGCACATCCTCGACCAGCAGCGGCAGCACTCCGGGGAGGCTTCCGGGACATTTTCCTGGATGCTTTCCGGCATCACGCTCGCGACCAAGATGATCGCGGCGGAGATCCGCAAAGCCGGGCTGAACGACGTGTACGGCGCGGCGGGCGCGACCAATGTGCAGGGCGAGGCACAGCAAAAGCTGGATGTGTTCGCGAACGAGGCGATGCTGCACTGCCTGGGGCAGCGCGGGTCGGTGGCGGCGCTGATCTCCGAGGAAAACGACGAGCCGGTGTTTCTTCACAAGTCCGACCGTGAAGCGAAATACATCATCGTCTTCGACCCGCTCGACGGCTCGTCGAATATCGACGTCAATGTCAATGTCGGCACCATTTTCTCCATTTTCCGCCGGCCTGAAGGCGCGAAGCTTGAGGATGCACTGCTGCAAACCGGGTTGCGGCAGGTCGCCGCCGGATATGTGGTGTACGGGCCTTCAACGGTCTTCGTGTATACCACCGGCACAGGCGTCTACGGCTTTACGCTCGATCCCGCGATCGGCGCGTATGTGCTTTCCTTTGAAAACATGCGCATGCCGGAGCAGGGGCAGTATTACTCGGTGAACGAGGCGAACTACTCCACCTTTCCCGAGAAGTACCGGCAGTACCTGACCGAGCTGCGCGAGGGCCGCCTGAACGGCACGGTGTACTCGTCGCGCTATATCGGCTCATTGGTCGCGGACTTTCACCGCACCCTGCTCAAGGGCGGTGTTTTTCTTTACCCGCCGACCGAGAAGCAGCCCAAGGGCAAGCTGCGGTTGATGTACGAGGCCAATCCGCTCGCCTGGATTGCCGAACAGGCCGGCGGCCGCGCGATCTCGGGCAATGGCCGCGTGCTCGAGCACAAGCCCGAAAGCATCCACGAGCGTACGACGCTGGTTGTCGGCAGCCGGGCGGAAATGGACCGCCTGGAAGCGATATTGGCGGGGTAAGTACGGCGCATCTGATCATCCATGAACCCTGAGTGGAGCCGCCGCAAGTTCGCGGGCGTCCTGGCGGCAAGCGCGTTCGCGGGCAGCGAACCTGCAAGCCGCGTGGAAATGATC
>CAXTSB010000190.1:0-310 GCA_964246845.1 uncultured Acidobacteriaceae bacterium | reverse complement strand
GCGAGCGCGGGCCGCTGGGCTGGTGCCCCAACAACCAAACGCTGCCGGTGCTGTGGTATCGCGGCGCGCTGCCGACCGGCGGCGCGGACCCGGCCGCCACGCATGAGGCGCGCTTCACGGCGAACGGCTGGCCGCCGCAGTGGCGCAACGGCGTATACACCTACCACCACTACCACTCGACCGCGCATGAGGTGCTGGGCTTCGCGGCGGGCTCGGCGCGGCTGGTGTTGGGCGGCCCCGGCGGGCGCGAGGTTGAGGTCCGCGCGGGTGATGTGCTGCTCCTGCCGACCGGCCCGGGGCATTGCGAGCG
>CAXTSB010000189.1:0-3913 GCA_964246845.1 uncultured Acidobacteriaceae bacterium | reverse complement strand
TGGCCCTTGACCCTTGACCCTTGACCCTTGACCTTACCCCACCACCATCACTTCCCCATGGTGGTCGCAGTGGTCGCCATCAAAGTGGTGCAGGTGGCCGGCGACGAGGTAGTCGGTGTGGTCGCCGTGCGGAACGGCTTCGTGGCCGCAGTCCGGGCCGTGCTGGTGGCCGGCCTCATGGCCCGCGCACTCGTGGCCTTCGGTGCACTCCGCCGGGTTCGCCGAGGAAACCTCGATGGCGTGCTCATCCACATGGTCCTCATGGACGGAGTGGAGATGGCCGTCGTGCAGGTAGTCGATATGGTCGTCGTGCTGTAGAGCGGTGTGGCCGCAGTCGGAGCCGTGCTGGTGCGTGTGATTCTCGTGAACGGTGCAGGTGGTTGCCATGGTGTGCTGCTCCTTATCTAGGATTGAAACGTGCGAGGCATGCGCGAGCGCGTTCTGTGCGAGTGCCCGCATGTGGTTGTCAGCTAATGCGTAGACGGTGTGTTTGCCTTGTTTGCGGCCGCGCACGATGTTCTCGGACCTGAGGACACGCAAACGCTGCGAAATGGTGGCGATGGACTCGCGCTCGGCCAAGGCAAGCTCCGAGACGCAGGCAGGTTTGTGCGACAAACGCGCCAGCAAGCGAAGCCTGGCCGGTTCACCGAGCGCGCGAAAGATGCGCGCAGTGCGCTCAATGTGCTCCTCGTCGAGCGGCGCTTGCGGTGCGTGCTCTCCGGGTGTGCAAGCAAGCGGCGCTTCCATGTCCATAGGGAAATACTAACGACACTTGCATAGGTGTGCAAGTGTGCAGATGTGAGCAGGTCAGTGCAGCGGTGCAAGCCGGGGCACATGGACGCCCTCGGCAATCGCAAGCTCCTGCACCAGGTCCTCGATTTGAGCCAGCATGCGGGGTGAAAGGGAGATGAATTGAAATCCGAACTCCTCGTCGCCGGGCCGCGCGGCGCGCAGCTCGGCCCGCACCCGGAACAGGAGGCCGCGCACGGTAAAGGTGAGCTCCACGCGGGCGCTCGGCAGCAGAATGCGCGGGGTCAGGAGCGCGATCAAAGCGCCCTCGGCACTGATGTTCAAGATGCGCGCCGGCAGCGGGACTCCATCCGGGGTAAGCAGCACCTCGGCAGGCCCGTTGTAGGCAAAGCGGGGGTTGCGGCGGCGGTTGTCTTGGGGGATAGACATGGGCGCTGCTGCTCTTATCGGCAGTTTGGGGTGTTTTGTTCAGGGGGCGTCTGAATAAGATTTGAGCCTGAACGGCTCCAAGTTTTTCCAAGGCAACAGTTGTGAAAAACTTTGCTGTTGCCGGGGCAATCGTATTAGCTTTCCAGTCAGTTGGAAAGAGTCATTCCTTCTTGCATCCTGTTTTCTGTCCTTCTTATTTGGAATGCTTTGTCCCAAAAGCTCGTACTCGAAGGAATGGTCCGCGGCTGCTGAAACGTTCAGCTTCGCTCAACCTGATTTCGTGTTGTCTGCATCAGCGAGGAAAAGCTAGGTTCATGCTGCCCTTCTAGGGCGTGCTCACATGAATCAGCATATGTGATACAGCTTTTGCATGGAGATCACCGAAGCGCAGTATGAGCGCATCCGCGCGGTGCAATGTGAGCCTGACGAACTTGCAGCTGCTGTACGTGCTGGACCCTTATTGGGCAACAAGCGGGGTTCCCTTCGCCGCGACGAACTCATGCAGCAGTGACAAAGCCGGGATCGATCTAGCAGATGGGACTTTCGCCGATCTCGGATTGACGGGCAATGGAACTATCTACTGGAGATTTCAATGAAACGAACCAGGACCGTCGCAGTACTGTTTTTTCTTTGTTCATCTTTTTGTAATTCGCAAGCTCCGCCGAATTTGCGGGCGATCGCCGCTCCTTTTTTGCAACCGGGTGCGGCGATTGTGCAGATGGAAGCTCACAGCAACGCGAGCGGACAGACTGAAAAACCTAAGCTGGCAATCTTCAAAACAAGTTTGTCCGGAGAACAGTCCGAGATTGTGTTCGCTCAAAGCATCCAGTTGTCGGACGGCGGTGAAAAAGTAGTTACGATTCAGCTATTAAGGGCATATGCAGGGGTTTACAGAAGTGTATTTTCTGAAAGTTATTATGACCACTTCATTGAGGATGAGGGTTCTGGGACCTCCGGTCTTCAAGAAGTCACGTTGTCCGGCCAGAAAAAAGCACTCCTGGTGATTACAAGCTCGGGTGCTTCCCTGGGAGGCAATGTCGAACTTTATCAATGGCAGGATGGCTTGGGCCTCGTCAATCTTCTGCCTTCGGGCCCTGGCGGAGCACATTACTTTAAAGTCAGCGAAAAGAAGGAAGGCTTGCGTATCCAGCTTGATTACTGTAAAGGTCCAGGGAGGACAGACTGCCCGCCGCCGGACGTATTGGTATGGCGGGATGATGAGCAGAAGATGGAGATCGTCAAGGGGAAAAGTGCTCCGTAAGCGAGCTAAATGGTACAAGCTTCCTACATTGAGGCGGGCGTTTATGCGCGCTTCTAAATGCACTATTGCATGCATCTTAGTAAGCAGCGGGACCGCCGTTGCGCAGAGAGGGACTCCGAGTCCTCTTCGGGCCCGCAGAAAGCTTTGGTTGAAGGCAGAGTCCTTTACTCGGACGGAAAGCCGGTGCGCGATGCGGTGGTCGGTATGCGCACCTTCGCCGTGTTCGAAGGCATTCTGCCGGAGCCTGCCCGCACGACAGGCCGAATCGCGCGGGTTCAACGACGCCGACGCAAGCTTTTCCCGTCGCGCTCGCGATTAGTGGAGCGGCGCAAGCCGGGGCACGTGCACGCCCTCGGCAATTGCGAGTTCCTGCACCAAATCTTCAATTTGGGCCAGCATTCGGTGCGAAAGAGAAAAGAATTGGAATCCGAACTCTTCGTCGCCGGGGCGGGCGACGCGCAGCTCCGCGCGTACTTTGAAAAGCAGGCCGCGCACGGTAAAGGTGAGCTCGACGCGGGCATTAGGCAGCAGAATGCGCGGCGTCGCGAGCGCGATGAGGGCGCCTTCCGCGCTGACGTTCAAGATGCGCGCCGGGAGCATGAGGCCATCCGGCGTGAGCAGCAGCTCGGCAGGCCCGTTGCAGGCGAAGCGGGGATTGCGGCGACGATTATCCTGTGAAACCGGGGCAGACATGATGCTGCTTCTTCTATCGGCACTTCCGCGAGTTTTGTTCAGGCTGCGCGAGAGGAAGTCTATTCCCCCGAACCGCAATTTTCCTCTAGTGCCTTCTCCGGTAGCGCACCGCGAACTCGTACCCCGTGGGCGGAGGGTACAGCTCGGCGATGAGCTTGAGGCGGTCGGCGAGGGCGGGGGCGGCGAGCAGGGGGTACTCGCGCTCGCGCAGGTCGGCGTACTCGAGGTCGATGGCGAGCGAGAGCATGTAAACGGCGAGCGCGTCGGCGAGGGCGGCCTCGAAATAGCGGGCGCGCTGTTCGTTCAGGTCGCGCTGGAGCCGGTCTGCGGAACGGTCTGCGGAGCGGTCCGGCGAGCGGCCGAGCCGGGTCGTTTTGCCGCTGTCGCCGTCCCGCGCCGAGCCGGCCCGCCCGACTCCGGTGTGCAGCTCGATGGCGCGCTTGCGGGCCTCATAAGCGTCCTGCGAGGTTTCACCGCGCACCTCGCCCAGCGCTTGGGTCCACAGGAGCGTGGTGAACGGCTCAGGCAGCGGCTGCTTGCCGTCCACCAATGCGTCCACAAACTGGTGGCCCACGTTGATGAAGACCTCAAAGGCAAGCGCGAAACGGTCTTGCATGAGCCGTGTGGAGATAAAGGTGTAGGTCGAGTCCCCAAGCGGCACGGTCCGGTGGCAGATGGCGCGGTCGGCCAGGTCCGGCGTGTAATGCCGGGCGATCTCCGTGTCGCGCGCGTTGGTGGTTTCGCCGATGGCGAGCGGTACAAACAGCAGCACGTGATCGG
>CAXTSB010000188.1:0-3983 GCA_964246845.1 uncultured Acidobacteriaceae bacterium | reverse complement strand
TGCCGGTAGGTTTCCAACAGGAGGTTGGGAGCAAGCGCGCCGCAGATGTCCCGGTTCCGGCCGAACGCCTCGATCGAGAACGAAGCCGCGGGCCGCGCTTCAATTTCCAGAAAAAGCGCGAGCGCGAGCGCGGCGGCGTCGAACGCAGGGCCGAGATTAGCGGAAGTCGCGGGCAAGCGCCGCCGCACAGTCGCGGCACTCACGCAGGAGCATCTTCCCGCTGCCGGAGCGCGGCCAAAACAGCTTCGGGCGTTGCGTCCAGCTCGGTGGAGGGATGGCGGCTCCGGTCGATGGCTTCCGCGAGCGGCGCCGACTCCTGCTCCGAAAGGAGACTGCCCCGGTGGTAGTCGATGGTGTAGTCCGAGTCCTTCAAGGTGTGGCCGGTCAGGAACAGCACCGCGGACTCGCCCCGGCGAATCACCCCGGCGGCCTGCAGCTTTTTAAACCCGGCCAGGGTCGCCGCCGAGGCAGGTTCCGCGCCGAGCCCTTCGCGGCCCAGCTCTGCTTTCGCGAGCGCGATTTCGGCCTCGCCCGCCTGCTCGCACACGCCGTCGGTTTCCGCGAGAACGCGGAGTGCTTTCCGCCAGGAAGCGGGATTGCCGATTTGGATCGCCGAAGCGCGGGTTTGGGCGTGGACCGAAGTAAAACTTTTCCCGCCGGAGCGCAGCATGCGGTACAGCGGGTTTGCGCCTTCAGCCTGAATGACGTGCAGACGCGGCAGGCGGCGCGTTAAGCCGACCGCGCGCAGTTCCCGGAAGCCCTTGCCGAGCGCGGACACATTGGCCAGGTTGCCGCCGGGCACGATGACATGGTCGGGGACCTGCCAATCCATGGCTTCGGCCAGCTCGAAGGCGGGTGTTTTTTGACCTTCCAGCCGGTACGGGTTCACCGAGTTGAGCAGAAACACGGGCGCGCGGCGCACCAGCTCCGCCAGCACCCGGACGCAGCCGTCGAAGTCGGTACGGAGCTGAAAGGTTTCCGCGCCGTAGTCCATGGCTTGCGACAGCTTGCCCCAGGCGATCTTGCCTTGGGGAATGAGCACCAGGGCGCGCATGCCGGCGCGGGCGGCGTAGGCGGCCATGGCCGCAGAGGTGTTGCCGGTCGAGGCGCAGGCCACCGTCGTGAACCCTGCCTCGTGCGCGACCGAAAGCGCGGCGGTCATGCCCGTGTCCTTGAACGAGCCCGTCGGGTTCAAACCCTGGTGCTTGGCGAACAGTGCGTCGTGCCCGAGCGCGCGGGCGGCGCGGGGTAGGTGGTACAGCGGCGTATTGCCTTCGCGCAGCGTGACCGCGTTTGCCGGGTCGGCAAGGATCGGAAGGAGCTCGCGGAAGCGCCAGACACCGCTCTGGTCCAGCGGCTCGGAGGACAGCCGGCGGCCGCGCCAAGTTTTCGCAAGCGAGGGCGCATCCATGGTTGGCGGCTCGGGATACTCGACCGCATATAAATCACCGCAGGGGCAGCGCAAATCGCCTGAAAGCGCGCCGGGCCGGACGGCTGCGCCGCAGCCGGTGCAGGCCAGCACATGGGTTCCGAGGGCGGGGGGATCGAGAACAGGAGCGGCGGATGCCATACGTGGCTAGGCTAGCACCCTGCCGGGCGGCCCAGGGCATAAGACGTTACCAACGGCATGTGTGCGCAGCAGATTCGCAGTGGAACCCGCAAGATGGGCGGCTAAGCTGAAAAGGTCTCCTTGCTGAGCTCGAAACGCGGTACCCAGGATCGGCCGGCCGCCGGGTCGTCCACAAAACGACCCGGGGCCGTAGCCGAGGTAAGGAGGTGGATAGGATGAACAAGGACGATTCCTCATCCTGGTTCCGGTTGTCCATTACCGTCGCGCTTGATTGGCGTCTGGTGATGGCGATCGCAGTCCTCATCAGTGTTCTGCTTCTTAGGAAGTAGGGCACCAAACCCCCGCGAGGCTCGAGTAACCTTGCGGGACCTCTTCCTGAGATGGCCGTAGTATCGCACGAGCCGCGGCCTCCCAGCGCGATTGTTTCGAATCAGGACAGTGTTTTGCGGCAGTTCGGGAACGGAGTCGCCCTCAAAGCCGCCTCGAAAGCCGTATACTTCCGCCTATGGCGCAGCAGCTCACTCCGCGCGAGGCAGCCATCCGGTTGGGCATCTCCTACCCGACCATCAAGCAATGGCTGTACCGCGATAAAATTCGGGCGACAAAAACGCCGGGCGGCCATTACCGCATTGATGAAAGCGAGCTCGACAGCCTGCTGCACGCGGCCAAGCGGCCGGACACGCCGAAGCGCGAGATGATGCGGACGGTTTCAGGCCGCAATCAACTGGTGGGCCGCGTGGTGGACATCAAAATGGACGGACTCATCGCGCAGGTCAAGCTGTCCATCGGCGGACAAATCCTGACCGCGATCATCACGGCCGAGGCTGTGCGCGAAATGCGGTTGGAGGTTGGGGAAACCGCGGCGGCGCTTGTGAAGTCCACCGAGGTGATGGTGCTGCGGGTATGAAGCGCGCCCTCGCGGCCTTGCTGCTGCTGGCCTCCGGAGCGCACGCGCAGGCGCCGGTACCCTTCCGCATCGCGGCGGCGGCGGACCTGGAGCCGGTGCTGCCGGCCATCCTCGACGGCTTCCGGAAAGCCTCCGGCGTCACGGCGGAGGTCACCTACCAAAGCTCGGCCGTGCTGACGCAACAAATCTTCAACGGCGCGCCCTACGATCTTTTCCTCGCGGCGGACACGAGCTTCCCTCAGCAGTTGGCGGCCAAACAGCTCACCGTCGAGCCGAGCCCGATTGTGTACGCCAAGGGCACCCTGGTGCTGTGGGCGCGGCATGGGGCTCCAGTGCTGCGCGGGCAGCCGTTGAGCTTTGCCGTGCTGCGCAACCCGGCGCTGGCCTCGGTCGCGATCGCCAACCCGCAGACAGCCCCTTACGGACGCGCCGCGCAAGCCGCCATCAACGGGCTGTTCCTCACCGCGACGCTCGCGCCCAAGCTCCGCATTGCGCCCAACGTCGCGGCGGCGGCGCAGTTCGCCGACTCGGGAAGCGCGGAAGTCGGCTTCCTTTCGCTCACCTCCGCGCTGACCGCCAAGCTCCAAACGGACGGCAGCTATATCCCCGTGCCGAAGCAAGTGTACCCGCCTCTTCTGCAAGGAGCCGTGATCCTGAAGGACGCGAAAAATGTCCGCGCCGCCGGAGTGCTGCTCGACTATATGCGGACGCCCGAAGCCCGGGCCGCCATGCAGACCCGCGGGCTCCAACCCGCGCCTTGACGCGCGTACGCCATGGACACGCGGGCACTCCTATTGACGCTGCGGCTGGCCGCGCTCACTTCCCTCCTCCTGCTGCTCCTTGCGGCGCCGCTTGCCGCGTGGCTGGTATGGGGGCGCGGACGCGTGCGCCGGGCGGTGGTGGAAGCGGCCGCCATGCTGCCCTTGGTGCTGCCGCCGACGGTGATGGGCTACTACCTGCTCGTGCTGCTCGGTCCGGCCACCGGAGCGGGGCGCGCGCTGGCGCGGCTGGCGGGGCACCCGCTCGCGTTCTCGTTTGAAGGGCTGCTGATCGGGTCCATGGTCTACAGCCTTCCGTTCGCGCTGCAACCGCTGGCGGCGGGTTTCGCGCAGGTGCCGCGCGAGCTCCTGGAAGCCGCGGCCCTGCTGGGAACCGGGCGGTGGGATACGTTCCGGCGCGTGGTGCTTCCACTTTCTCGGAGGGCTGTCGCGGGCGCGGGCCTGCTCGCCTTTGCGCATACAGTGGGTGAGTTCGGGGTCGTGCTCATGATCGGCGGCGACATCCCCGGGGCGACCCGAACACTGTCGATTGCGCTGCTCGATCAGGTGCAGGCGTTTGATTACGCGGGCGCGAACCGGACGGCGCTGGTGCTGCTCGCCGCTTCCTTCACGGGTTTGCTGGCGCTTTACGGCGCGCGGGGGCGGCTTGGCGCGCGGGCCTGAGCGCCTGGGCCTGACGGTCGACCTCCGGTACACGGCCGGACCGCTCCGCATCCGCGCGCCAAGC
>CAXTSB010000187.1:1780-4036 GCA_964246845.1 uncultured Acidobacteriaceae bacterium | reverse complement strand
GGTAGTGGAACTGCCACACATAGCCGATCTCGCGGTTGCGGAAGCGGGCCGCTTCCGGGCCTTTCAGCTTGCTGAGCCTGGTTTGGCCCACACGGATTTCCCCGGCGGACGGCTTGTCGAGCGCGCCCAGCAGGTGCAGGAGCGTGCTCTTGCCCGCACCGGACTGCCCGACGACGGCCAGGAGCTCCCCTTGTGGGATGGCGAGGTTGAGGCCGCCGAACAGGTGAACGCCGCGCCCGTACTCCTTGCTGATGCGCTCGACTTCCACGAACGGCTCACTCATACCGCAGGGCCTCGGCCGGAAGCACCCGGGCCGCCGCGCTCGACGGGTACAGGGTCGCGAGCAGCGCCACCCCGACCGAAACCGCGGCCACCAGCAGGCCGTCCGCGAGCCGGGGCGCAAAGGGAAGGGTGTCGATCGAGTACACGTCGGGCGAGAGCCGGATAAGGTGCCAGTGCCCGCAGGCAAAGGCGAGGCCGTAGCCCAGGGCGGCCCCAATCGCCGTGCCGAGAACGCTGATGAGCATGCCTTGCGCCAAGAAGATACCCCGGATTTGCCCTGGGGACGCCCCAAGCGAAACGAGCACGGCGATGTCCTTGGTTTTTTCCATCACCATCATGGTGAGCGCGACGAGGATGTTGAGCGCCGCCACGCACACGATCAGGCCGATGACGATGAACGTGACCAGCTGTTCCAGCTGGAGCGCGCGGAACAGCTCGCGATTTTGCTCCTGCCAGGAGGTCGCCTCAAAGCCCGGGCCGGCGGCCTGTTCGATTGCGCGACCCACCGTTTGCGCCCGGTCCAGGTCGTCGAGCTTAAAAGACAGGATCGAGACTACGTCCGGCTCGCCGAACAGGGCTTGCGCGTCCGCAAGCCGCACGAAGCCGAAGCCGGAATCGTATTGGTAGAAGCCCGAGTGGAACACGCCCGCGACATGAAAGCGCTGGTATTTCGGCACCAAGCCGTAGGGGGTGAGCTCGCCCTGCGGGCTGGTGACCAGTACGGTATCGCCGGGGTGCGCGTCGAGCTGCCCGGCCAGGTCGTAGCCGAGCACGACCGGCGGCGTGCCCAGGCTTTGTTCGCCGCCGGCCTTTGCAACACTGAGCGCCGCGGCCGAGCCCGCGGTCATGTCGCGGAGCATGTCGCTGACTTGGTTTTCCTGGGCAGGCAGGATGCCTTTGAGCAGCGCGCCGCCCGAGTGCGCGCCGCGCGAGATAAGCACGGGCTCGTACAGGGCAGGCGCGGCTGCCCGCACATGGGGCAGCCGGGCAAGCCGGGCGGTGAGGGCGCGCCAGTTCCGGATGCCGTCGGACTGCACGCGCAAAAGCGAGACATGGGCGGTCGCGGACAGGAGTCGGTCCTGCATGTCGCGGCGCATGCCGGTGGTGATGGCGAGGGCCAGAATGAGAGACGCCACACCAACGGCGACGCCGGCGATGGAGATGCCCGTAACCACGCCGATGACCGCCTGCCGGCGCTTGGCCCGCAGATACCTCCCGGCGATGAAGAGCTCAAATCTCACGGAACGCTTGTTTTCGCGGACCCTGTGTTGTCCGAGCGGTCCGAAACCCGCAGGGTGAGCGTGTGCGCGCCGGGCCCGGCCGGGACCTTGAAGTCGTACTGCTCGCGCGGGGCGTCGGAGACGCGCCCGACCGGCTCCACATACTGCCAGGGCGCGGCGTCGAGCGAGTACTCGGCATGTGCGATGGGTGTTTGGATGCCCGTCGCGGTGGCTGTCACGTGGAGTACGCCGCCTTCGGTTTTTACTTGCAGCGGGGCGATAACAGGCGGGTTCGCGGCGACCAGAAACAGATCACTGACGCGCTCGCCCGTGAGGGCCGCGCCCGCCGGGTGCGAGGGCTGGTCGGTCGCGACCACGCGTACGCGGTAAGGTCCGTCAGGCAGGAGCGCCGCGTCGAAGCTGTAGAAGCGGTCGGTGAGGTTGTCCTTGAGCAAACGCCACTGCCGCTCGCCCTCGCCGCGCGTGTAGAGCGCGAACACGAGGTCGTCGCCGTTGTCGTCGTGCGCGGCCCAGCGGATGGTGATGCCGGTTTTGTCCTTGATCCCGCCGAGCGGCGCTTGCGGGCTGTTCTGGTCGATGTTGACCGTGCCCGCGCTTTGCGAAGCGAAGGTGAGCTGCACCTGCTGCGGGATGCTGGGCTGGTTGGCGGCGGCGCTGACGCGTGTGCCGGGCGCGGCCAGGATTTCGTCGACCGCCGGAGCCGCGTTCGCGGGCAGGTAATTCAGGCCCACTT
>CAXTSB010000187.1:0-1770 GCA_964246845.1 uncultured Acidobacteriaceae bacterium | reverse complement strand
GCTGACGCGGCCGCCGGGCTGAAGCGTCAGCCGCCACTGGGCGAAGCGCGTTCCGGGTTGGCCTGTGCTGTCACCCGGCTTGACCGCCTTCCAATCCGTCCAGCCGCGGACGGGGTTGTCGACGCTGCCGGTGCGGGTTTCGAGGCTGAAGCCGGAACCGGTGACCTCGGCCCGGCCCCACTGCGCGGGTTGGCCCGCGTCGAACACCTCGCTGGTCAGGGTGCCCTGCGCGGCAGGGTCAGAGCTCATGCGCAGCAGCTTGCCGATGTTCGCCGTGGCGAGGTACACCTGCCCGCCCGGGGCATCGCTGAAGCCGATCACCTGGCCTGCCTCGGCATGCGCGATATCTTCCGCCGTGCCGTCGTCGTGAATGCGGTACACCCGCCCGCGATTGCCGGTGGCCGCGAGCAGGCCCGCCGGGGTGGTGCGGAGAGAGTACACCACCTCATCGCCCGAGGCCCAGATACGCCGTGGCGCTTCAGACGGGTTGGCCGGGATCAGGTCGATTTCGGAGCCGCCCGGCACCGCGGCATTGTTGCTGACGCCCTGCGTCGAGCCCGGCTGCACGATGGTGACCGTCACAGTTGCGTTTTGTGCTTGCGGCGTGCCGCCCACAGGCAGCGCCGGGATGGTGCCGGCTTTGCCCTTGTCGCCGACCGCGGCGACATACAGCTGCCCCGCCGGGCCAAGGGCCAACGAGGTGATCTCGCGGTGGCCGGCCTCGTACATGACCAACGCTTTACCCGCTGGGTCGATGCGGTACACAAGGCCGGTCCCGTCCGACCCGGAGAGCAGATTTCCGTCAGGCTGCACCAGCAGCGTCCGGATATGCGGCTCGTCGCTCTCGTACACCAGCTCCGGTTTGCCGTCGCCGGCCACGCGGTACACAGCCCCCGGCGCGCCCGTGGCGAGCAGCAACCGGCCGTTCCGGTCAAAGGTCATCGCCCAAATGTATTTCGGCTTCGCTTCGGTTTGGGCGGGATCGAAAACGACCTTGGCGGCGGACTCGTCCGCTGTTCCGTTCGGGTCGAGACGGTACACCTTGCCCGAGGGCAGCGCCGCCGCGTATACCGCACCGTCCGCGCCCACGGCCAGCGCCTGCACGCTCAGATCCTTGGTCGTGAAGATGACTTTCTGCTTGCCGTCCGGCGCCACCCGCACCACCTGGGCGGGCGAGCCCGTGGCGAGATAAACACTGCCGGCCCGGTCGCTTTCCGCGGCCCACACATCAGCTGCCTCCAATTGCGCGAGCGGGTTGAGGCCGAAGCCGGGGGCAAGCGTTCCATCGCTGCCGATCGCGATCGCCTTGACCGTCCCTTTTTCCCAATCCGCGGGGCTTGACTCGTTCCAAAGATGCGTGCCCTGGGCGGACGCAGCGCCGCACGCCAGGAGCAAAAGAAGGGAAACGCGGGAAAGGGAAGCCACTCGCGCCAGTCTACTTGATTCCCAGCTCTTTACTGGGCGACATGCAGGGTCAGCACCTGCTCGCCCTGGAAGTTCGCATTAAGTCCGATACTGGCGAGCGTGTCGATGCTTTCGTTGTGGAGGCTGCCCTTGTCCCCCGCGTGCGCCGGCAGCAGGCGGTTGGCCACGGAAAGCGGCACCGCATCGAGCGCGCGCCCGTCGACGGTGATGCCTGCGTCAGGCCGCAGCAGGGTCACGTACAGCCGGTCGTCGTCGTGGAGCGCGTTCAGCTGGTCCAAAGTTCCGTTGAGCGGCGGGGCGGCGCCCCGGCCCGCGGCGATGGCGCGGTCGCGCGCCGGCCCGTCG
>CAXTSB010000186.1:596-4099 GCA_964246845.1 uncultured Acidobacteriaceae bacterium | reverse complement strand
GGGCTGATCCTTGCGGCGCTGGTGCTGTTGACCTCGGGCGTGATTGAGGGACCGCGGGCGGGGTGGGGTTCTGGACTGATCCGGGGATTGTTCGTAGGTGCTTTAGCGGCGGGAGCGGCTTTTATCGCTTGGGAGCGGAGGCGGCGGGAACCGCTGGTGGACCTGCGGTTTTTCCGGAGCGTCCCTTTCGCGGCGGCGACGCTGGCGGCGGTGTGCGCGTTTGCTTCGTTTGGGGGCTTTCTGTTCCTGAATGTGCTGTACCTACAGCAGGCGCGCGGGTTTTCGGCGCTGCACGCGGGGTTGTCGACATTGCCGCTGGCAGTGGGAACGATGATTTGCGGGCCGCTGTCCGGGCGCATGGTAGGCAGCTTTGGGACGCGGCCGTCGCTGCTGGCGGCGGGCGCGGCGATAGCGGCCAGCACCGGATTGCTGACGGGTTTAGGGCTTGGGACGCCGGTGCCGCTGCTGCTGACAAGCTATGGGCTGTTCGGCGCTGGGCTGGGATTGGTGAATCCGGCGATCACAAATACCGCGGTGAGCGGAATGCCGCGCGGGCAGGCCGGGGTGGCGGCGGCGATTGCTTCCACAAGCCGGCAGACCGGGGCGGCGCTGGGCGTGGCGCTGGCCGGGACGGTGGTACACGGGTTGCGCGGCGGGGCATTCACGGCGGCAACCCATGCGGTTTGGTGGGGTATGGCGGTTTGCGGCGTGCTGATCGCCGGTTTGGGTTGGGCTTCAAACACCGGGTGGGCGCGGGCGAGCGCGGCGCGGGTTGCCGGGCTGCTGGAGGCATGATCGAGCATGTCGATGTCGTGATTGATGAATTCGATCAACCCCGGCGAGGTTGGCTCGGCTGTTCTAGCGGAGCGCGGTCCTGCTGAGAAGGGGTGGGCCAAAAGCCGCGCGCACTCACTTTAAGCAGCCTATTTTCATCATTTTGCAAGAAGCGCGACTCTTGTCCGCGCCCGGGTACTTCAGTAAGGGTTGGGTTGGGCCGGAGCAGGGGACGGCAGGACAGTTCGGCGAGGTTGATCAGGAGTCCAGGTTTCGCGATGCGGGCAGCGCAATAATTGCAGAGATGGGTGTGAAGGAGAACAGATGGCAGAGCAGGAGCAAATACAGGGTCCGGAACTGAGCCGGCGGCGATTCTTAGGGCGGAGCTCGGCACTGCTGGCGGCGGCAACGGCGATGCCGCTTGCGGCCAAGGCGCAGCAGGCGGCGGGGCAGTCGCAGGATGTGGGGCAGAAGTCGCCGGACCTTAGCCATGACACGCACGGGGGCGTGAACGAGAAGGAGCCTGGGCCGGTAAACCCAATCCAGGACAGTTTGAACGAGGACTCAAATTTTCCGCCGGAAACGGATGCGGGCGGGCAGCCCCCGTTCAAATACCCGATGTCGTTTTCGCACAAGCGGGTGGAGGCCGGCGGCTGGACGCGGCAGGTAACGGTGCGGGATTTGCCGACCTCGAAGGCGATGGCCGGGGTGGAGATGCGGCTGATTTCAGGCGGTGTGCGGGAGCTGCACTGGCACGTAGGATCGGAGTGGGCGTTTATGACAGCAGGGTCCGCGCGGATTACGGCGGTGGACGACCATGGACGCGGCTTCGTCGAGGATGTGCATGAGGGCGACCTTTGGTTGTTCCCGGGCGGGGTACCGCACTCGATCCAAGGGCTGGGACCGGACGGAGCGCAGTTTGTGCTGGTGTTCAACGACGGAAACTTCAATGAGTTCGAGACATTCCTGCTGACGGATTGGCTCCACCATACGCCGAAGGAAGTGCTGGCGAAAAATTGCATGACGCCGGCGGATACGTTCAAGAACGTGCCGAAGCGGGAGCTGTTTATTTTCCCGCGGGAGCTGCCGCGTCCGCTGGAAGAGGAAAAGAAGCAGGTCTACGAGAAGACCGGGCCGGTGCCGAACAGCTTTGCATTTTTCTTGAACAGCATTCCGAATACCAAGTCGACCCCGGGCGGCACGGTCAAGATCATCGACAAGAGCAATTTCCCGGCAACGGACATCGCCGCGGCAGTGGTGACCCTGAAACCGGGCGGCTTGCGGGAGCTGCACTGGCACCCGAACGCGGACGAGTGGCAATACTACGTGAAGGGTTCGGGCCGGATGACGATTTTCGGCGCGGGCGGCCATGCGCGGACGATGGACTTCACGGCCGGGGATGTGGGGACGATCGGGCGCTCGCAGCCGCACTACATCGAGAACACAGGGGATACCGATCTGATTTTCCTGGAGGTGTTTCCGACGGCGGAGTACTCGGATATTTCGCTGAACCAATGGCTGGCGCATACGCCGACGCGGCTGGTTGAGCAGCATCTGGGCACGGGCGAGCAGTTCTTAGCCGCGCTGCCGAAAGACAAAGTAGCGGTGATGCCGGCATAGCAAGAGAAGCCATAGAAAGGGTCTACTCCGGTAGGCCCTTTTTATTTGCCAAGGGTCTTCGCGGCCCACTAGGGTGTTCGAGATGCGTATCAAAGTTTCCCTGCTTTCTTGTGCGATTGCCGGCAGTGCCGCGATGACGACAGCGGCTCACGGGCAGCGCGAGCTGTACCCTGTCCAACAAGGAAGAGATCGGGTTTTCCATTTAGACCTGCCGAACTGGCTACAGTTCAGCGGAGAGCTGCGGAACCGGCTCGAGGACCAGACAGCGCTGACTCTGCGGCCCGGATTCGGGCGCTTTTACACGTTGACCCGAGCGCGGGGAACGGTGGACATCATTCCCGCGAAATGGCTGGTGCTGCAAGTTCAGTTCCAGGATACGCATGCGCTGGGCTTACCGGTGCGGGATGTGGCCGCAAATCAGCGGGACCAGTTCGATTTTTTCCAGACGTTCGCGGATTTCCGGTATAAAAAGTCCAATCTCTTTGTCGGCCGTCAGATCCTGCGGTTCGGGGATGAACGGGTTGTCGGGCCGAGCGACTGGACGAACAACAGCCGGACTTGGGACGGCGCCGATTTGCGGATCGGGACTAAGAACCGAGTGGATCTTTGGACGACCTCGGTTGTAGCGGTGACTCCGACGAGCCTGGACAAGCACGGGGCGGGGCTGACGTTCCATGGAGCTGTCGGGCAGTTCACACTGGGGCAGGCGGAAGCCTCGCTCGACAGCAAGAACACTGGCAGTTCAGGCCAGAACAGTTCCGCCCGGCCGGCGGAAGGCAATTCTAGGCCGCTGCCGGACAATATCTTGATCGAGCCGTTTTTGCTGGTGCGGACCAACCCTCGAGTGCGGAGTTTGGCTGGAAACCGGTTCGGGTCGGAAGCAGAGTTTACGTTCGGTTCTTACTTTCAAGCGGTGCTGCCATTCGGCTTTCAGGCGTCGGGGACCGGCGACCTGCAACGGGGCAGCTTCAGCACGGATTCCATTCACGCCGGAGCGGGAATCGTCCGCGGAGGATGGGTGGCGAGGAAGCTGGCTTGGCAGCCGCATATCGAAGGCGAGTACGACTATGCGACAGGCAATACGCGGCGCAACCTGAACAGGGTGAGCA
>CAXTSB010000186.1:0-586 GCA_964246845.1 uncultured Acidobacteriaceae bacterium | reverse complement strand
TGAGCACGTATGACCAGCAGTATCCAAGCAACCACAATGCGTTCGGGCTGGTGGATTTGTTCGGTTTCCAAAATATCAAGCAGAACCGCTTGAATCTTTCCGCGACACCCTTGAAGAGTGAGGACTCAAGTTTGCAAGCGCTGTTTCAGGTAGGTTCGCTCCACTTGGCGACGGCGCGGGATGCGGTGTACAGCAGCGCCGGCGGCACGTTCCAAGCGGCCCCGGCGGCAGGATTTCGACGGGACGGGATCGGAACGGAGTTTGACGCCTCCGCGAAATATATTTGGCGGCAGACTTATGTCGCGAACATCGGCGTCGGGCACTTGTTCAACGGAGCGTCGCTGACGAGCACGGGACGCGGCGCACCGATCACGCTTGCGTATTTTCAGCTGACCTACCGCTTTCGGGCTGAAGGAAAGGGAAACCATCCGGCAGAAGGAGTACGCTGAAAAATCTTTCAGGTTGGCTTAGGGATTTGGGGTGAGCGGATAGGCTGAGAACAGTGGAAGTTTGAAGCGACGCAGCAGTTCAGCGAGTTGGCGTTCTAATTCAGCAGAACGCGCTAGGCTGAAGTTAAGGAAAAGGG
>CAXTSB010000185.1:3702-4146 GCA_964246845.1 uncultured Acidobacteriaceae bacterium | reverse complement strand
TTTGCAGCAAGCGAACGGTCGAGGGCTGCCAGCCGTGCGGCTCGGCGCGCTCGGCCTTGCGGAAGCGGATCCAGCCCGGGTCGGGCAGGTCGGGTACCGGTACCGCTACCGGTAACGCCGGGGGCGGCGCAAACGCGGCCCAGTGCGCGCGGACCTGCGCTTCGAGTTCCGGATAGCCCAGGCCGCCGAGCGGCGACGGCACCCCATGGAAGCACTGCTCCACAACGGACGCGTCGAGGCCGATGCAGTCGAACAGGTGCGAACAGCGGTATGAGTCAAGCACCGAAATGCCCATTTTGGACATGATCTTAGCCAGGCCGCCGTTGAAGGCTTTAACCAGGTTGTCCTCGCCATGCGCGGGGTCGGCCTTGCCCCGCCCCGCCAACCCCACCCCCCCGGCCCCCCCACCCCCCCCGGTGTCCGCGGGCCGCGGCCAGCTGTTAA
>CAXTSB010000185.1:344-3692 GCA_964246845.1 uncultured Acidobacteriaceae bacterium | reverse complement strand
GCCACGGGCAGGCGCAAGCCGCGCCCATACCCAGCAGCACGGCCAAGTGGTGCACGTCGCGGCAATCGCCGGCTTCGACCGCCAAGCCGACCTTGGCGCGGATGCCCTGCTCGATTAAGCGGGTGTGCACAGCGCCGAGCGCCAAAGCCATCGGCACCGGCGCGTGGGCCGCATCGCAGGCGCGGTCGGAAAGCAGGAGGATGGCGGCGCCGCCGCGCACCAGCTCGCAACTTTTCGCGCTAAGCTCGTCCAGAGCCGCGGCAAGCGTGGTCCCTTCGGGCAGCAGGCAGTCCAGCACGGCCAGCGGCAGGTCGCCCTCGCGGCTGTGCCGGCGGCTGCGCAGGTCTTGTATCTGTCCGAGCGAAAGCACCGGTGAGCTGAGCGAGAGGCCCGACAGGGGCGCATGGTTGTCGAGCAAGTGCGGCCAGGGCCCAAGCCGCGTGTGGAGCTGGATCACCACGGACTCGCGGAGCGAATCGATGGGCGGATTCGTCACCTGCGCGAAGCGCTGGCGGAAGAACGCATACACGGGCCGAGGCGAGCGCGCCAACGGCGCGAGCGGGGTGTCGTCGCCCATCGACCAAGTCGCGTCCTTGCCGTCGGCCACCATGGGGCCGAGCACCATCCTGAGCTCCTCGCGCGTATAGCCGAAGCCGCGGTGCAGCCGATCGAGTTCCCCCTCCGGCAACTCCGCTACCGGAGTTGCCGCGTTCAAAGTCCGCTCATCCAGCAGCGGCTTGTATTGCGACTCGCGGCCGTCATAAACCTCCAGCACCTCGTCGTTTTCGTACAGGTGCTTTTCGTCGAGATCCACGCACAGCATCTGTCCCGGGCCCAGGCGGCCGGAGTGCACGATCGTTTCGGGGTCAAGGTCGACCAAGCCGGCCTCCGAGCCGACCACGAGCAGATCGTCCTCGGCCAGGAAATACCGGCACGGCCGCAGCCCCACGCGGTCCAGCGCCGCGCCCACGAAGCGTCCGTCGGTAAAGATGACGGCGGCGGGCCCGTCCCAGTGCTCAATCGCGTCCTCGTTGTACGAGAAAAACGCGGTCGGGGTGCCGCGCCGGGCGGGCGGCAGCATCAGCCGGACGGACTCGGGCAGCGTCCGGCCGTTTTGCGCGAGCAGCTCCGCTGTTTCGTCGAGCGATACGGAGTCCGAGCCGCCCGGCGTGAGGATCGGGTGCAGCTCGGCGGGCAGGGTCGCGGCGCGGGCGTCCATGCGGGCGCGGTTGCCCCACACAGTATTGATCTCGCCGTTGTGCGCCAGCGTCCGCAAGGGCTGCGCGCGGTCCCACGATGGGGCGACATTGGTGGCATACCGCTGGTGAAACACCGCGAACGGTGTGACATAGCGGGGGTCGGCCAGGTCGAGGTAGAACTGCGCGAGCTGCCGGCCCGAGCACATGGACTTGTACACCAGCGTCCGGGTCGAGAGTGAGCACACATAGCCTGGCGTGTCGCGGCGCTCGAAGTCCTTGCGGGCCAGGTACAAGCGGCGCTCGATGCTCTCAGGGTTCGCGGTGGTGGCCAGCACCTGCCGGATCACCGGCATGGTTGACCGGGCAATCTCGCCCAAAATCTCAGGCTGCGTGGGAACGCTGCGCCAGGCGAGAACCTCAAAATTCTGGTGCGCGAGCGCATCTTCCAGGTTCGCGTGCGACTCGTCCGCGGCGCGCGGGAAAAAGACCTGGCCCACAGCCAGCGGCTGCTCGGGAGTGAGCGTCAAACCGGCGGAAGCAAGCAGCAGTTCGCGCGGTACGGCGGTGCAGATGCCGATGCCGTCGGACGAGAGCCCGTCCGCGGCGATCGCTCCCCGATGGGCAAGCCGCCCGAGCGCTTCAAGCGCCTGCTCGAGGATTTGGTGCGAGGGGGCGGCCGTAAGGGTAGCGACAAAGCCCGTGCCGCAGCTTTCGTGCTCATAGCGCGGATCGTACAAGCCCTGGCTTTCAGGGTGGTTTTCGGGGTGAGGAGAGCTGCCCATAGCTGACTATACGTCCTTTGGCTCAGGAAACAAGCCGGTTGTGCGCGGGGTGAAAGCGTGCTCCTGCTTGCGGTTTCACTTTGGGAATCGCGGCTGGTCCTACTTGCATAACTATACAGGGAAGCGTATTTTTATACAGTACCCGCGGCGCGGGCCGGGGATGCCGTGACCGCTTCAGAAAACAAAGCCGAACGCCATGCCGCCATCCGCGCGCTGATCACCGAAGCCAAGGTCCAAAACCAGGACGCGCTCCGGCGCAAGCTCGGCAAGCGCGGCTTTGACGTGACCCAGGCCACGCTTTCACGCGATATCCGCGAGTTGGGTCTGAGCAAGGGTCCGGACGGGTACGTGCTGTCCGCGAACGGGGCCGCGATCGAAGAGGATGAGGACGCCCTGCCCGCGCTGCCTGACTTGCTCCAAAGCTTCGGCCTGCGCGTCAAGCAGGCGCAAAATCTTCTGGTGCTTGTGACGGTGATGGGTTCAGCGCAGCCGGTGGCCGCCGCGCTCGACAACGAGGAGCTTCCGGAGGTGATCGGCACGGTCGCCGGCGACAACACGGTGCTGCTGGTGTGCCCCAACAAACGGCAGGCAGGCGCGTTGTGCTCACGGCTGAAAGTGATGATCGGTTGAGCGGCTTACGGACAGCGGTGGTCGGGGCCCGGGGATACGCCGGGCAGGAGCTCGCGCGGCTCTTGCTCGCGCACCCGCGCCTCCGCGGGATGCCGCCCCTGTTCGTTGGGCGTGAGGAAGACTCCCTGCTGCGCGCGCACCCGGCTCTGCGCGGGCTCGCGCCGGACGAGGTGTTCCGGATCCGCCCATTTAGCTGGAACACTCTGGACGGCATCGATACGGTGTTTCTCTCGACCCCGCATGAGCAGTCGCGCGAGTGGGTTCCGGAGGGTCTCGGGCTTGGCTTCCGGATTGTTGACCTGAGCGGGGCTTGGCGGCTCTCGGACCCCGCGGACCGCGCGGTGTACGGATTCGCGGATACGCCGGAGACCGACGCCGTGCAGGCGCAGGCGATCTACGGCCTGCCGGAGCTGCACGCCCCGGAGATCGCGAAAGCAAAGCTCGTCGCCAACCCCGGCTGCTACGCCACCTCCGTCATCCTGGCGCTCAAGCCGCTGCTCGGGTTGCTCGACCTCGACCACGGCATCATTGCCGACGCGAAATCCGGAGTTTCCGGCGCGGGCCGCGAGCCGACCCCAAAAACGCACTTCATGTACGCGGCAAACAGCTTCTCAGCATACGGGTTGTGGGGCCACCGGCACGGGGGCGCGCTGCGCGCGCAGCTAGGCCTCACCGCGGAGCAGCTCACCGTCCCCCCCCCCCAGCTGCCTGTCCCGCCCGGCATCCAGTCGACGGTT
>CAXTSB010000185.1:0-334 GCA_964246845.1 uncultured Acidobacteriaceae bacterium | reverse complement strand
CACACCCGCGTTACCGGTAACGAAATCGAGCGCTGTTTTGCGGATTTTTACCAAGGCCGCAAGCTGGTCCGGCTCTTCCCCGACCTGCCGCAGATCGTGTCGGTTGCGGGAACAAACTTCTGCGATCTCGGGTTTTCGGTCGCGCCCGACGGCCGGCGCGGCATCCTCGTCAGCTGCCTCGACAATCTCTTGAAGGGCGCGGCGAGCCAGGCCGCGCAGAACTGGAACCTGATGCACGGTTTCGACGAAGCGGAGGGCCTGCTGTGAGATACGTCATCAAGCTGGGCGGAGCGACGCTCCAGGACGCGGCTCTGCTGCGCGAAGCAGCCCGCGC
>CAXTSB010000184.1:0-4207 GCA_964246845.1 uncultured Acidobacteriaceae bacterium | reverse complement strand
CCCGCCCGCGCCGGGCGGCGCCCCCCACCGCGCCGACGACGCTCTGCCAGGCGTGCAGCAGGTCAAGACGGCGCGCGTCGGCAAGCAGGCAAAAGCTGCCGCCGCTTTCCTCGGCCGCCAGGACGCCCCGGACCAGCTGATAAGCCGCGAAGCTGCCGTTTCCCGTCCGGGGCAGGGCGGGTTCGTCGAAGACCTCGCGCCAGCGCGGGTAGCGGTCCAGCAGGGCGGGCCGGGCCGAGGGGAACCCGCTCTCGGTTAGTTTGGCTTCCACCAGCAGCTCGCCGAGCTCCATGTCGATCTCGGTCATGTCGATCAAACCGCAGGTCCGCTCCAGCCTGGGATGCACGCCGAAACGCGGCTTCGCTCCCGCTTCCGTGCCCAACAGCAGCTGCACGGAAAAGCTGCGCAGCGTCGCGGGGTGGCAGAAGATGTTCATCAGCAGCGCGTCCGAGCTCGCGGCGCAGTCCAGCTCGCGCCAGTGCCAGTCCGCGCGCGGCATCGCCCGGCGGCTCGCGGTATGCGCCTTGCCGAGCCGCGCGCTCCAGTCCGGCTCGGCGAGGATGGCGCGGTAACTGGCCGGGTAAAAGTTGCCGTGGCACCCGCCCTCGTCCACTCCGAAGATCACGCTCGGGTCGCGGCCCGTGGTGAACTCGTGCAGCAGGCTGTGCTGGCTGGCGTATACCGTCGCGCGCGCGTTCAAGTCCCGGCGCAGCTGGGGGGCGGAGCAGGGGAGCATGCCCCCAGCTTAGGCGAAGATAAAGCGAAAAGCAATCTTACTGTGGCTGTGAGATCGGCGTGGGCGGAGGCGGCGGCGGAACGAACAACTGCAGCCGCACCTTCCACGTCACCGCTTGCCCGGGCGCGAGCGTCACCATCCCGGTATCCGCGCCGTGCCACTCCTTCCCGAACGGGTCGGCGAAGTTGAACTGCTCCTCAATGGCCACGAACTGCTTAGCGGGCGGCGCATAGACTTGCACGGTCTTGATCTCGGGCGACAAGCCTTCCACCCTGATCCCGTACTTCGCGGCCGGGTCGGTCAGCTCTACGTCGACCACGCCGTCCGTGCGGTTGAGGTTTGAAAAGTTGTCGTCCAGGAACTGCTGCCCGAGCGGCTTGCCCATCGGCGCGTTGAAGTCGTAGGGCGTCCCGGCGACCGGCTTCAGCTTGCCCGTCGGGAACACATCGTCGTAGTTGTTCACCTCGGCCAGCTGCGCTGCGGGGATGTGCAGGGTGGCTTGGGTGCGGTCTCCGCTGGGGATCGCGAAGTAGGGATGCCAGCCGATGGCCATCGGTTCAGGCGCGGAGCCTACGTTTTTCGCGGTGATGGTCGCGGTCACGGTTTCGCCGCTCAACGCGATCTCAAATTGCAAGTCGGTCGAACCCCACCAATGCCCGCCGAAGTTGCCGGCGTGGAGAATGCCGGTGACCACCTGGCCGTCCACCGTGTTTTTCTTGACAATGTTCTCGACCTTGCTGGCCAGGATCAATCCATGGATGGCGTGCTTCTGCGCACCGGGCTTTTTGCCGGCGAAGTCGGCCGGCAGGAGCATCTGCTGCCCGTGCCAGGAGGTCATGACGAACTTGCCGTCCTTGGTGAGGGGGCCCAGAATGCGGTTCGGGTAGGGAACCAAAAAGGCACCCCCGGCGGAAAAGCTGAGCTGGCCGAACTCGTCGCCCGGGCCGCCGTTCAGCTTGCCCGCGGCTTCGGTCAAAGGCAGGGAAGCAAACAGCGGAATCTCGCCCTTGCCCGGAATATTCGCCGTGATCTGAAACAGGTTGAAGCCCCGCCCGGGCAGCACCTCGGCCGAGACAAACTGCGGACCCGTCGCGTCAGCCCCCGCTTGCCGCCGCAAGGTGACCACATCCTCGCCGCCGATCTGGATCGTGGAGTCGGTCACAAGCGGCTGCGGCGCGTTCGGGTTTCCTTCGGGCGCGTGCTTGCCGCCGCAGCCGGCGAGGAACAGGGAAGCCGCCATCGCCAAAATACCGCCGCACTTATTTGTCACTTTCGAGCCTCGTTCCATCGAAATAACCGCCTGCCCATCTTATAGCCGTTCTCGGCATGGATGGGGAATCCGACCGAAGCCGCTACCCTTGCTCTATGGCCACCACACTCCCGGAGTTGAATGCCTGCGTCGTCCAGTGCACCCGCTGCCCGCGCCTGCGCGGCTACTGCGAGGCAATCGGCGTGGAAAAGCGCCGGGCGTTCCGCGACCACGAGTACTGGGCCAAACCTGTTCCGTCCTTCGGCGACCCGCTGGCCCGGGTGCTGGTGCTGGGCCTGGCGCCCGGCGCGCACGGGGCCAACCGCAACGGGCGGCCGTTTACCGGCGACGGTTCCGGTACGTTCCTGTACCCGCTGCTGTACGAAACCGGCTTTGCGAACCAGCCCACGGCCACTCACGTCGGCGACGGCCTGCGGCTCCGTGACCTGCTCATCACCAATGCCGTGCGCTGCGCCCCGCCCGCGAACAAACCCACGCCCGACGAGCTCCGCGCCTGCGGGCAGTGGCTCCGGGAGGAGCTTGGCTTACTGCCGCGTTTGCGGGTGGTGCTTGCGCTCGGCAAGATCGCCTGGGACGCGTTTACAGCGCACCTGCTGCGCGAGGGCGCAATCGAGCGCCGCGCCGCATACCCATTCGCGCACGGGGCGGAGTTCAAGCTGCCCGGCGGGCTCCATCTGCTCGGGACCTACCATCCGTCGCGGCAAAACACCAACACGGGCGTGCTGACCGCGCCCATGCTGCTCCGGGTGCTCGTCCGCGCGCGGGAGCTGGCCGGCTTGACGTAAACCTTACGGATGCGCCGGGTCGACCTTCTGCACGTGCCCTTTCGGGATGAACTCCTGAAGGAGGCCCGCGACGATGCCGAATGCGATGCCCGTGCCCGCCGTTCTGAACACCGTGCCCGCATCCCTGTCGGTGGAAGGGTAGTACGCCACCGAGACGGCCCCGGAGACAAAATTGCCCAGGATGCCTGAGTAATCCGGCTGCCACTTTCCGTTGTCGCCCTTGCGCCGGAATGCCGTTTCCGCTGCGTAAACGGCGCGCTCCTTGGTAGTTCCGGTTCCCTTGTAGAAGTAGCGCGGGTCCTGGTGAAAGAGCGACGGCAGCACCGCGCCGCCGACAACCGTTCCGATGTACCCATCGGCATAGGCGGCACCGTAGCGCTTGGCGAATCCTTGCACACCCTGACCGTAGCCGGGGTAGCTGTTGTTCGCCTGCTCCACGCCCGCCGCGAAGGCCGCCCCGATAAACGGCACCACATCGGAAGCCGCTTTAAAGGACAAGCGGTACTTCTGGCCCGCGGTCAGCGGTACCGGATGCTTGTCGTAGGTGACGAAGAAAAAAGGAACAACGCCGAAAGCCCGCTGTTTTTCCGCTTGCTTGATCTGCGCTTCCGCGATTTCGTGCTGGGTGGAAAGCACGGTGATGCTGGTGGTCGCGGCTCCGAGCGCGAGTGTGATCGTCGGCAAAAATACATCCCGGCCCGCGGCGACCGAGATGCCGCTCCGCATCGCGACGGCAAAGCCCGGGGCCGTTGCCGTCAGTTGGTAAGTGCCGCCGGGGGCGTGGGCAAAGCTGAAGAATCCGTTGCTGTCGGTGGTCACCGTCACCGCGCCCGTACCGGCCGGCGCAGGGGTGAGGGTCACGGTCGCGCCCGGCACGACGGTGCCGGTGGTGTCTTCCACCGTGCCGCTGACCATGGCGGCAGCTGCTCCGGGCACCGCGCCGGCGCGGTTCTGCGCATCGGGCGCATCCGGCAGACTACCTGTCAGGACCGGAACTTCCGCCATTGCGGGCAGTTGCGCACCGGCGAGGGCCGCGACCGCAAGCGAAACAACACTCCGCAGCCGAACTTGCACGAGGAAGCCCTGAACGGCTCGGGTCGGAAAGCATCTCACGCGGGCTGTCTACTCCTTACGCATCGGCTTGGGCAGCAGGTCATACCCCATTAAGATGCCCTACCGGAGCCTCCGATTCTTTCGGAGCCCCGACTGGGTTGCGCCGCGGCGGTACTCTCAAGCCATGCCGTTCGCACTGCCCCCTTTGTATCCAATCCTGGACGCATCTTTCTTTCCCCGCGAGCCGCAAGCCCGCGCCGTATTCCTTGAAGAAACCGTGCGCGCCCTCGGGCGCGCCGGGGTCGCGCGCCTACAGCTGCGCGCTAAAAACGAGCCGGCCGAGCAGGTGCGGCGCGACGCCGC
>CAXTSB010000183.1:0-4226 GCA_964246845.1 uncultured Acidobacteriaceae bacterium | reverse complement strand
CTTGAACTTCGCGCTCAACTTGGAGTATCTCGAGGCCGAGTTCTATCTGCGCGCGGCCACCGGCACAGGTTTGACCGCTGCCGACGCGGGCTCGAGTCCCGGCGCGGTGACCGGCGGCACGCAGGTGGCATTCGCCACCCCCGCCATCCAGCAATATGCAGTCGAAATCGCGAATGACGAGCTGCTCCACGTTCGGTTTCTCCGCTCGGCCATCACGGCCGCCGGCGGAACACCCGTGAGCCGCCCGGCCATCGACTTTACGGCCGGCTTCAACAGCGCGGCTTCGGCGGCGGGCATCGGCCCCTCGTTCAACCCGTTCGCCGACGAAAACAGCTTCATCGTCGGCGCGTTTACCTTTGAAGACGTGGGCGTGACCGCCTACAACGGTGCCGGGCCGCTGCTCACCAACAAGCAGACGGTGCTCGCGGCCGCGGGTTCCATCGTCGCGGTCGAGGCCTACCATGCCGGGCTGATCCGCACCCTGCTGGCCTACCTCGGCGCGCCGTACACCACCTATGCGAACCAGATTTCGACCCTGCGCGGCACGGCAAGCGCGGCCGCGAACGCGAGTACGGGCGCGGCGGAAACCCCGGTCCTCAACGCGAACGGTACGGTCACCATCGTAGCTGCCGATTCCAACTCGATCGGCTACAGCCGCGTGCCCAACCAGGTGCTCCACATCGTTTACCTGGCCGGCACCGCGGGCGCTGTGTCCAGCGGCGGCTTCTTCCCCTCCGGGCTGAACGGCACCATCACCGCCTCGACCCTGTAACCGCGCCTACACACCCGAGAGGAACCCATGCAGACGATTGAAGAAACACAGCAGGAAACAGGCATCCGCAGCCGCCGCTCGGCCCTCGTGATGAGCGGGGCCGCGCTGGCCGGCCTAGCGCTGGCCCGGCGTGCCGAAGCGCAAGCCGCCCTCACCGACAACGACATCCTGAACTTCGCCCTCAACCTTGAGTACCTGGAGGCGAACTACTACTCGCTCGCCGTCAACGGAACGCCGCTCGGCGCGGCCGATATTTCCGGCATCACCAGCCTTCCCGGCGCGACCCCCGCGGTCACCGGGGCCGGCGGGACCGTCACCGTCAAGGCGAACCCGCGGGTGAACTTCACCACCGCGCAATTGGCCGCCTACGCCGCGGAAACCGCGAACGACGAGCTGAACCATGTACGGTTTCTCCGCACCGCGCTCGGGACCAACGCCGTCGCGCAGCCCAACATCGACCTCCAGGCCAGCTTCAATGCCTTGGCGTCGGCTGCCGGGCTGGGTGCCGCGTTTGATCCGTTCGCGAATGAAACCAATTTCCTCATTGGTTCGTTCATCTTCGAGGACGTCGGTGTGACGGCATACTTGGGAGCGGTTCCGTTGATCCAAAGCTCGTCGACCCTGGCGGCGGCGCTCGGCATCCACGCGGTCGAAGCCTACCATGCGGGCTCGGTGCGGACGCAAATCTTCCGCGTCGGCGCGCCGGCCACGACCATTTCGCAGGCGGTCGCCGCGCTGCGCCAACAGCTGGGCACCGTGTATGACACGGGCGTGAATACGACGCAGATCTCGATCGGCACGGCTTCCACCATCGTCGACGTCGACCCCACCATCGCGCGCGTGCAGCCCCGCACCCCCGCGCAGGTGCTCGCGATTGTGTACGGCGGCGGCGCGGCGGGCACGGGCGGCGCGTTCTTCCCGAACGGCGTCAACGCTTCCAACGCCGCGCTCCGCTAGCAGTTTTTACGACTTTCACCGAAAGGCGTTGGGCTCCATGCCCAGCGCCTCTTTTTTCGCCCCGCCGTAAAATCATCGGCATGGAAGCAAACGAAGTCCAAGAACTCCATGAGCAGCACGAGCATGCCGCGGGCGAAGGCGGCGGACACGGCGGAAGCCTCAAGCCGGTCAGCTTCACCATGGCGGTGTTGGCCGTGCTGGTGGCGATCGTGACCGTGCTGGGCCACCGCGAGCACACCGAGGCCGTGCTGAACCAGGCCAAGGCCAGCGACCAGTGGGCGCTGTACCAGGCCAAAAAGATCCGGCAAAACGACACCCAGTTGGGCATCGACCTGCTGGGCTCACTCGCGCTGCGCGACGGGGCCGTCGCGCAAGCGACCGCGAACAACTACAAAGCGCACCTGGGCAAGTGGGCCAAGGACCTGGACGCGTCGCAGGAAGTGGCGCGCGGCTTTGAAGAGCGCGTGGAAGGGGCGGAGCGGAAGGCCAGCCGGTTCGACCTGGGTGAGGCGCTCTTGGAAATCGGCCTGGTCGTGACCTCCATTACCCTGCTCACCAGGCAAAAGCTCTACTGGTCGCTCGGCATGGTTTTCGGCGCGCTGGGCTTGCTGGTTGCGGTCGAGGGCGTATTTCTGCATTGAGGGTTCTGCTGCTCCTTCTGCTGTGGGCCGGCGGCGCTCGGGCACAGGGGCACTCGGTCGTATTTGTCGTGCTGAGCGGCTTTCGCTGGGACTACGCGGCGAAGTACGGCGCGGTGAACCTCCTTGCGATGGCCCGCGGCGGCGCAAGCGCGCCCGAAGGCATGCTGCCGGCCTACCCGGCGGAAAGCTGCCCCAACCTACAGACGCTGGCAACGGGTTTCTACCCGGAACATCATGGAATCATCGCGGACGGCCCGCACTGCACGGATCATGCGGCGGCCCGGCCCATCACCACTTTATGGGCGCTTGCCGAGCGGAACGGGATCGAAGCGGCGTGCGTAGGCTGGGTCGGATGCGAGAGTGCTTCGCTCCTTGAGGATGCCGCGACGGACGCGACCCGGACCGAGCGGGCGCTCGCTTTGCTTCGACAAGCGACCGCTGCAAAGCCGCGTTTGATCGCGCTCGCTTTGAACGGAGTGGACCGCGCCGGACGCGTATACGGTCCGGACAGCCCGCAAACCCGCGCGGCCGTGAAAGGGACAGATGCGCTCCTGGGCCGCTTGCGGGCCGGGAGCGCCGGGTCCAAACTGCCCGTGGATCTTATCGTCGTGAGCGACCGAGGGCTCGCCAAAACCGACGGCGGCTGGATCAACCTGGATGCCTACACGGATTTGAGCGGGTTCAAGACGGACGGATCGCTCCTGTACGCGCCGAATGAAGCCGAAGCGCAGCGCGCATATGAGCAGCTGAAGATCGCCGATGCGCGCTTCAAGGTGTACCGCCGCAAGGATCTCCCGCGCGGGCTGCACTTCAATGCGGACCCGAGTGCGGGCGACCCGGTGGTTGTCGCCACGGGGCCGTTCGCGATACGCGCGCACGCCGCGCCAGGCGAGCCCGATGCCGGGATCGACGGCCTCGATCCAGTGCAGGTTCCCGAGATGAAGGCGGTCTTCTACTCCGAAGGGCCGGATATTCGGGCCGGGGTCAAGCTCCGCACCTTTGCAAGCGTGAATGTCTTCCCGTTTCTGGCCGGGCTGCTCGGTCTTCCAAGCCCGAAGGTGGACGGGAGCGCCGGCGTCCTGTCGAGTGCATCGACCCGCTAGGAAACGAGCACACCACCGAGGTAGGTTGCTGCGAGTTCACCCGTGGGTCCGAGCAAATTGAAGTCCGCGCGCCCGCTTTCCTTCAGGAACCCCGCATCGAGCCCGGCCATGCGCGCCGGGTTCCGTGTCGCGGCATGGACGGCCTGCGCAAGCCGGACGCCGCCCTCGCGCATGTAGTTGCGCAAGCCCGCGTCGAGCGTCAGGGTGGAGCCGGCAAGCGTGTCCTCGCCCGTGATCGCGCGTCCGCCCGCGACCCGCACGTCAAGCTCGCCCAGCTTGTACGCGCCGTCGGGCATGCCGGCCGCGGACATGGCGTCGGTGATTAGGATGGCTCGATCGGCGGGCTTGGCGCGCGCGAACAGCTTCACCATGGCGGGGGCGGTGTGGAAGCCGTCGCAGATCAGCTCGGCCCACAGCGCGTCCTCGGTAAGCGCGACGCCCAGGATGCCGGGGTCGCGGTGGTCCAGCCGGCGCATGGCGTTGAAGGTGTGGGTCGCCGAGCGCGCGCCTGCCCGGACGGCCTGCTCAGCGGCTTCGGTATCGGCATCGCTGTGGCCGATTGAAACCGTTACGCCGCAAGCGACGGCATAAGTGATGAGGTCGAGCGCGCCCGGCAGTTCCGGAGCAATCGTGAGCAAGGCCACCCGGCCTTCCGCGGCTTCCAGCATGCGGTCGAAGAATGGGATTGACGGTTCCAGGAGATCGTGCGGCGGGTGCGCTCCGCGCTTGGTGTGCGACAGGAACGGGCCTTCC
>CAXTSB010000182.1:0-4252 GCA_964246845.1 uncultured Acidobacteriaceae bacterium | reverse complement strand
GTCAACGGAACTCCTGGGCCGCAATAGGCTGCTATATCTATAAACCGCGTCGATCTAGAAACGTCGGAATATTGCGCGAGCCCTGCGTCAGTGCGACGATCTCGACCCTTTCAGCCTGCACTCGGTAGATCGCTATACACGCGCCGACAGGCCAGAACCGGAGCGGGTAGTCTGTCCAGTCGACGCGTGTGTGCCCGAGCCCGGGCGCCCCTGCGAGCAGATCAAATGCCGCTTCTAACTTCTCAATCCAGCGATCCGCCGCGCTGATGCTGTCTTGCGCGATGTACTCCCAGATCTCGTTCAGATCGAGCTCGGCTTCAGGCGCAAGGACGTAGTGGGTCATGTACTTTGCTTGCGATCGCGCGATTTTTCCCGCAGACGCTCAAACACCGCCTCAGGGGCAACCGTTTCGCCGCGGTCAAGCCTGGCGAGGCGTTTTCCCAGCTCCCGATTGAATGCTGTCAGCTGCGCCGTACGCGCGTTGTCCTGCTCTTCCAGTAGCCGAAGCGCCTCGCGGACGACTTCGCTGGCCGAGGTGTAGCGGCCCGAGGACACCTTCGTGGCGACATACCGGTCGAGCTCCGGGGTGAGCGAAACGTCCATAGGAACCACCTCTGGACCGATGCTGCCCGGCATAACAGAAAGTGTCAAGGTTTGACAGCAGCCGGCGTGAACGGGAGGTATTTGTCATACCACCCAAACCACCGCTGGTACCTGTCCCGGATGAACGAGGGCCGCGTGAACCCGTGGAACTGCCCGGGGTAGATCACGAGCTCGGTCGGCGTGCCGACCGAGCGCAGCGCCTGGTACATCTGCTCGCCGCCCTCCACCGGAACGTTGAAGTCGCGATCCCCGCCCATGAACAAGGTCGGTGTCTTGATCCGGTCGGCGTGAAAAAACGGGTAGGAGAGTTTGAGGTAGCGCTCGGGGTTGCGCCACGGGGCCCCGAGCTCGTTGTCGTATTGCAGGATGTACTGGTCGACACCGTAAAGGCCAAACAAGTTTCCCGTACCCGCGCCGGAAGAGGCCGCCTTGAACCGCGTGGTGGTTGCGATCAGGTCGTCGGTCAGGATGCCGCCGTAGCTCCAGCCGCCCACCGCGAGCTTGTCCGGGTCAACCCGGCCGGTGGCGACCGCCGCGTCCACCGACGCGAGCAGGTCGGTGACTTCCTTGTCGCCCCAGTCCCCGGCGATGGTGTTCGAGTACCCGAACCCGCGCCCGTCGGATCCGCGATAGTTGACCTGGAGCACCGCATATCCGTGCGCCGCGAACATCTGCCGCGACAGGTCCAATGTGTGGGCGTCCTGCGCGGTGGGGCCGCCGTGGATGAACAGGAGCAGCGGCGGTTTCGCGCCCGTTGTCGCGGGCATGGTCAGCAGGCCATGGACCTCGTTGCCGTCCTTGGTTTTGGCGCTCAGGTCCTCGGTCGGCGCGAGCTCCAGCGTCGCGAGCAGCGCGTCGTTATGGTGGGTGAGCGGGCGCAGGATTGTGCCGTCGAGCGTATAAATCTCGGAAAGCTGCGTGTTGGTGGACCACAGCAAGGCTGTGTGCCCGGCGCGCGCGGTAAGCGCGGCCGCATCGCCCGGGCCCGGTGTGAGCCGCTGTACTTGCCCGGTGAGCAAAACACGGGCCGCGTACGAATCGCGGTCGTCCGTAACGGTGGTCAGCAGGGCGTCGCCCGCCCACACTGGCGGGGCCACGGGCCGGTCTAGCTTGGAGGTCAAGAGCTCCGGTTTTCCGCCCTGTATGGAAACGACCGCAAGCTGCGGCTCGTTGTACTCCGAAAAACCCTCGAACACCGACTGCCGGTAGGCGATGCGCGTCCCATTCGCGCTCCAGGCCAGCTTGCCCTCGTCCGGCCCCTTAAAGGTGGTGAGCTTGCGCGGCACGCTGCCCGGGGTCGCTTCCGCCACATATACATCCGAGTTCGCGGTGCGGAACGGGTCGGGCAGGTCGCCGCGTCTTGTAAAAGCAACCAGCTTGCCGTCCGGCGACCACTCGGCATCATGCTCCTCCAAGTTGTCGTCCTCCTTGGCGAGCAGGCGGGTGAGCTTTGCGTCGGCGACCGAGAACAGGTATAGGTGCGGGTGCTTGTCGGTCAGGTAACCCTGCACGTCCTGCTTGAACTGATAGCGGTCAATGACGATGGGCTTCGGCTTGGGCGGCTTCTTGTCGTCTTCGGGCTCCTCCTTGGGCGTGAGCGTCAGGAGGAGCTGTTTGGAGTCGGGCGACCACCGGTAATCGTTGATCTCCTCCTTCACATTGGTCAGCTGCCGAGCCTCGCCGCCGCGCCGGTCCAGCACCCATACCTGTGCGCCTTTGGCCTTGCCGGGCCGGTCGGAGACGAAGCTCAAGCATTGCCCATCGGGCGACCACTGCGGGTTCGCCGCGCCCTCATTGTTGTAGGTAAGCCGCACGTCCTGCTTGCCGTCCCAGCTCACCATCCACAGATCGCTGATGTTTTTGTCGTCCTCCACGTCGACCCGCCGCACGGTATATGCCGCCCAAGCGCCGTCGGGCGAAAGCTCCGGCTTGCCGACAAGCTGGAGCTTGGCGAGGTCGTCCAGGGTCATCGGGTGCTTGGCGGGCGGGGTTTGCGCGAGAAGCGCGGGGGCGAGCAGAAAAAAAGGGAGGGTCGTGCGCGGCATGGCGGGAGTGTAGCACTCGGGATTTCTCGCGCGGCTTACTGGTCGTCGTCGGTGAGGTCGCGGTCGAGCTGTGCGAAGAGTTCGGGCAAATCCAGGTAAATCGGCGTGTTCGGAACCTCGAACCGAACCGCGGGCGTCCACTCGCCGGAACTGCAATCCCAACCGGCGCGCTCCGCGGGATCGACGATCCAGATATGCGGGATGCCGAATGCACGGTAATTCGCGATCTTTTCATCCATCCGCGAGCGGCGGTCCTCGGGCGAGAGCACTTCGACGGCGATCAGCTGCGGCCGGGTGAACACCTGCTCGATCGGCTCGCCGCGGCGGAAGACACAAACATCGGGGAGCCGCACCTTGGTGGAGGCTACCCGGGTCCGCTGCTCTGGATCTAACAGCATGGAGCGGCGCGGATGCGCCACGCCCGCCCTCGCGTGTAGAACCAGAACAGGATGGCTTGCTGGACGCTGTTGTGCTCGTACTCGCCCACGTTGCGGTCCTCCAGAACGCCGTCCACGTAGTCGCAGTCCGGCTCGTAGACGGTGGTGAGGTATTCCTGGAGTGAAACGGTGCCCGGAGATGCCATGGGTGCCCTCGCCCAACCATTCTAACTGCGTTCGCATTTGCTGCGCGTCATGAGCTTGCTTTACGGAAGCTTGACTGCGGTAAGCTCGACTTCCGTCGTACGATCGATCGTCGGGTCTTGTGAGGAAAACAACAGCGTGGGTTTGCTGAGTTCGAGGATCACGCTGGAACGCCATCTATTTTGTCGAATAAGTGGATCGGGAGCGCTCGATGTTTCAGGCGCGACGGAGGAAAGATCGGCTTCAACAACGAGCGCCAACTGATTCTTCTCAACTCTTTGCCCTTGATCTACAGGAGGAATGCGGAAGTCAAAGTTAGCGCCTATGTCAATATATTGCGTTTGTGACTGTGTTCCCGACCCTGTGGAAACAGGTACTCTGCTGCCGGCACGGATTGAGTTACCTCCGTCGTGGGTGCCTGCCAGTAAGGAGGTATATGTACGGCTTCCGGCCGGTTTGCCTGAAAGTGTCTCACGGACGACGAAAGTGAGCCTATAGGTAAGTTCAGCTGTCTTTTCGACGGCAGGAGCGGTGTCCGGTTTGACTTGTCCACCGGCAACTGCGGAACTTATAAATGCCGTAGATAAGATGAAAGGCAAGAGTAGGCGCATAACAACTCCTATTTGGAAAGAGGTTGTAAGGTAATTTTTTGGAATTGAAGTGAGCTGATTTCGAGCGGAGCAATTTCAGCAGGTGAAATCGATTGCGCCAGTTGCACTGGATTACTTGCCTTCGCTGCCAAAGCCAGCAGGAGTTTTTCCTGTTGCGACAAAGGCACCGGCGCAAAAGGGCGGCTCCGGGCTATAACAGCACCATGACCTGGATGCTTTCTGCGGGCAAACGAACTCTGGTGAACCGGCTCCGACTTAGAAGGGATGGTTGAAGGCTGAACGTGGACGGCGGAAACGCGCACTACTTCAGCATTTCGCGGCTTGACGAAAAAGGTAACCAAAGTGGCGGTGAGCAGCAGGAGCACAAGTATGCCTGATGCCGCCCGTACCCAAGGAAAATAGCGCATGTGCT
>CAXTSB010000181.1:0-4307 GCA_964246845.1 uncultured Acidobacteriaceae bacterium | reverse complement strand
GGGTTCGGCCGCGCGCGACGCCGCGGGGCGCGCCCTTGCGGGAGCGCAAGGACGCGGGCGAGCTCGCGATCCTGGAGGAAGCCGCGCGGCTGACGACGCGTTTATTTGAGGAAACCGCCCTGCCCGGCTTTCGCGCGGGCCGGCCGGAGCGCGAGGTTGCCGCCGAGCTTGAGTTCGCGGCGCGGCGCGTGGGAGCACCCGGCATGTCGTTTGAGACTATCGTCGCGTCCGGCATCCGCTCCGCGCGCCCGCATGGGACCGCCTCCGCCGAGCCTATCCCCGAGCGCGGCTTCGTCACGCTCGATTTCGGTATCATGCACAAGGGGTATTGCTCGGATATGACGCGCACCGTATATATCGGCACACCGACGGAGGAAGAGCGCGATGCGTACGGGGCGGTGCTCGCGGCGCAGGAGGCCGGCATCGCCGCGGTGCGCGCCGGGGCGAAAGCCTCGCAGGTCGACAAGGCTGCACGCTCCGTCCTGCGCGCGCGCAAACTGGGCCGTTTTTTCACGCACTCCACCGGCCATGGCGTCGGCCTTGAAATCCACGAAGGCCCGCGCCTGGCTGAAAAGGTTGAAGACGTGCTCGCCCCCGGCATGGTCCTGACGGTCGAGCCCGGCGCGTACCTGCCCGGCAAGTTCGGCATCCGCATAGAGGACATGGTGGCCGTCGAAGCCCAGGGCTGCCGCGTCCTGACCGCCGCCGCGCCCAAGCACCTGATCACGTTGTAGCCCGCCCGCGAAGGAAGACCCTGCACGCTATGAACCCGGAAGAGATACAAGCGCTCAAGGAGCTCATCGAGTTCCTCCAGGAAAAAAAGATCGGCGAGTTTCGCCTGGAGCGCGGCGAGCTGAAGATGGAACTTCGGTTTGAGTCGGCCATGGCGCCCGCCCAGCCCGCTGGTTTGGATCCCATGCTGCTGGCTCGGCTTCTCAGCGCCGCGCCGGCCGCCGCACCTGCCGCACTGCCTCTTCAGGCCGCCCCGACCGAGGCTCCGGCCATATCGCAAATGCCCGCGGCCCCGGTTGCGGAGGTGCTCCACACCGTCAAGTCGCCCATTGTCGGCACCTTCTACGAGTCGCCCTCGCCCGGCTCGCCCGCGTTTGTGAAAGTCGGCGACCAGGTCAAGGCCGGCCAGCCGTTGTGCATCGTGGAAGCCATGAAGCTGATGAACGAGATTGAATCCGACGTGTCGGGCGAGATTGTCCAGCGGCTGGTCGAAAGCGGCCACCCGGTCGAGTACGGGCAGCCGCTGTTCGCGGTACGGGCGCGGTAATGTTCGGAAAAGTCCTGATCGCCAACCGCGGCGAGATCGCCCTCCGCGTCATTTCGGCCTGCAAGGAGCTCGGCATCCGCACGGTGGCCGTGTACTCCGAGGCCGACCGGCACTCGCTCCACGTCCGCTATGCCGATGAAGCCATCTGCATCGGGCCGCCGCGCTCCGCGGAGTCGTACCTGCATGTGCCCGCGGTCATCGCCGCCGCCGAGATCGCGGATGCCGACGCGATCCATCCCGGCTACGGCCTCCTGAGCGAGAACGCGAACTTCGCCGAGGTGTGCCGGCAGTCGAACATCAAATTCATCGGGCCGCCGCCTGAGGTCACCCGCATGATGGGCGAGAAGTCCGTCGCGCGCCAAACGATGAAAAAGGCCAAGGTGCCGATCCTCCCCGGGTCGGACGGCGTGCTTTCGGACGCGGACGACGCGCTGGCCTGGGCGAAGACCATCGGCTATCCGGTGATCCTGAAGGCCGTCGCGGGCGGCGGCGGGCGCGGCATGCGGATCGCCCGCAGCGCCGCCGAGCTGCCGAACCTGTTCCACCAAGCCTCCACCGAGGCCGCGAACGCCTTCGGCAACGGCGAAATGTACATGGAAAAGTTCATCGAGCGGCCGCGCCATATCGAGTTCCAGGTGCTGGCCGATGAGCACGGCCATGTGATGTCGCTCGGCGAGCGGGAGTGCTCCATCCAGCGGCGGCACCAGAAGCTGATCGAGGAAGCGCCCTCGCTCCAGGTGACCGCGAAGCTGCGCGAGGAGATCGGCAAAACCCTGCGCAAATCGCTGTCGGACGTCGGCTACCAGAACGCCGGCACGGTCGAGTTCCTGATGGACGAGGACGGCAAGCTCTACTTCATCGAGATGAACACCCGCATCCAGGTGGAGCACCCCGTGACCGAAAGCATCACCGGCATCGACCTGGTGAAGGCGCAACTGCGCATTGCCTCGGGGGAGAAGCTCGCAAGCATTCTCCCCGAGCCGGTCGTGATCCGCGGCCATGCCATCGAGTGCCGCATCAACGCCGAGCACCCGGAAAAGTTCACGCCCTCAGCCGGCAAGATCACCGCCTGGAATCTGCCCGGCGGCAACGGCGTGCGCGTGGACACGGCCCAATATACGGAGGGGGTGGTGCCGCCGTATTATGACTCGCTGATTGCGAAGCTCGTCGTGCACGGGAAGGACCGGACGGAGGCGATCGCCCGGATGGAGCGCGCGCTGGAGATGTTTGTAGTCGAGGGCATCCACACCACCGTGCCGCTCCACCGCAAGATCTTCGCGGACCCGGAGTTCCGGCGCGGTGAGTTTGATACGAAATTCATGGAGCGGTTTTTGGAGCGGGGGAAAGGATAGCAGAGAATGCTGTTGTGCTTCCCGGCTTCGTTACAGTTCATACGCGGCTACTCCCGAGAACTTACTGACCATCATCGAACGGCATCTAATTGGCTGTTCTTAAGAACGCACAGTGGTTCATCCAGCCGTCATCTTTGGGATTAGTACCCCCGTGTGGGTCCGGTATACCTCATAAGCCTCTCCGAAAGCAGCTTCCAGATTTCTCTCCTCTAAGTGGATTTTGCGAACATAAGCATAGCAAGCTACCGCAAACCCCACGATTGCCAGAACTCGCTCAGACACCAGGCTGCTCCCCAGGAACATGCCGAGAACAGCTGTATAGATCGGGTGCCGAATCCACCTGTAAGGGCCGCTCTGGATTAGGACGTGATCGGTTTTAATGGTGATCTCACCGCTCCAATGTGCCGCCAGGTGCCTCCGCGCCCAAACTGCAAGAGCGAGCGACGCGTACTGCACTGCAACGCCAAGCCAAACGGTGTACCCGGCTCCGAGCGGCAGTTTCCAGTCCAGGCCCGGGATCGATATGGCGCTCAAGAAGAATGCCGCATACAGAAGAACTACATGCGAACGGCGTGATCTCGGTGACTCCGAAACGGCAGCTGGCGATGCGTTCTTTGCCTTAGAGCTCCAGTAAAAAGAGAAGACAGCCCATTCAAGAAGAGAAAGCTTCCAGGGCAAAGCCGGATGTGTGTACCCGAACATCATCGTGTCCGCCTTTCCGGAGGCGTCACGATCGATTCATGCGCGTGCATGCAAAGTGTAAGCCGGTCGATACCTCGACCCAGCCGTATTCCCTTTGTTTGGCGGCGCATTTGCTCATTCATGGAGAGCGGTTCGCCGCTCTCTGAACCCAGCTCGTCTTTCTCTTCAGTTTGCTGAGCGATCACTTGTTGGCTTGGCGGGTGGACGATCGCTTGCAGCGTCAGCATCGCAGCCGCGAGAACAATGCCGCCGCCTACGCGCTTATGACGCCGAAGGTGGGAGACAAGCGCGCACAGGAGTGCAATGCCTCCGACGCTGAGGCTTATACGAAGCAGCATAGGTAATACCTCCTGTCGTTCAGGGCATGGCAAACTAGACGCGAAACCTTTGAGGTTTCTGCATCTGCGAAATGCTCCTAAATCAAGGCAGGAGGAGGGCGGCTGTAGCCTTGTCGAGCGTAAACTGCCCGCGCCGCACGTGCACTACAGACCAGGTGTACGGGCGAAACTTGCCGGCTGGAGTTCGACCCATGCCTCCGCGCCGAAAAGCAGTGGTCGAACGCTTGTGCCAACCGTTCTGAAACGAAGGACGGAGGCTGCGCTTTCACGTGAAGCACATGCTTGGAGGTTTGAATGAGCGGAGATTTCCAACTGTTCTGCTCCCTTGTGCCTCCAGGCACTTTACATTCTGAGCGGCTGGCCGGGAGCTGCCAAGTCACAGCCGAGGCAGGATCTGCGTTCTCCTGTCTCGTTTGGACAATGTGATAGGCAGCCTCGTACTGGAGAGCTCGGTATGGAATGAAGCCGCTTGCGAGCGCAACAGCTAGCGTGACGAGTGCAAACACTCTGACCCACGGACGCGCTGGCGACGCTGCCATGAGCGGATTGTACGTATTTGCGAGAGGCTTGGCATACTTAAATCTCCGAAGTACGCTTGGGGGTAAGCTTCTGCCCGATGCTGTCAGAGCGTAGGAT
>CAXTSB010000180.1:0-4329 GCA_964246845.1 uncultured Acidobacteriaceae bacterium | reverse complement strand
GCCGGCAATGGGGCGTCCGGCGCTGCTCCGCTGACCCGCAAACAAATGGGCTTGAGCGGCGAACTGAGCACGATCGCGGGCTCCGGGTTCACGCTCAAGGCACCCGAAGGCTGGACGCAGAACAACGGCAAGGACGGCGCACTGACGCTGGCCCCGCAGGGCGGCGCCGGCCCGTGGGGCGTAAGCTACGGAGTCCTGGTGGCGCAGGCCGACGCGAACGGCACCTTACGCGCGACCACCGATGCGTTGGTCGCACAACTGACGCAGGGCAGCACGGGGCTCGAGCAGGCCGGCGCGCCCGCGTCCACGCAAGTCGCGGGACGGCCCGCATATACAGTGTCGATGCGCGGCCCTTCGCCCATTACGGACAACGGTACAGCACTTGCCGAGCGGGACCGGCTTGTGACGGTTTCGCGGCCTGACGGCGGGGTCAATTACCTGGTGTTTGTCGCCCCGGACCGGGATTATGCAGCACTACAGCCGACCTTCGATGCGATGCTCGCGAGCTTTGCGCCGCGCTGAGGCTTACGGTTTGATGAATGCGTTATACCCGCTGTCCACCAGCCGCGACCGCATCGCTTTCGCTGCGTCCAGGGTTGCGAACGGCCCGACCTGCACATGGTAGAGCGGGTCGGCGGAGGTGGTGCGGACCATGGCCCGGAAGCCGTTGTGCCGAAGGGCGCCCGCAAGCGTGTTCGCGTCAGCGGCATGGGAAACGGCGGCAATCTGCACCATCAGACTTGATTGAGGGCCGACCGGCGCGGATAGGGATTCAGGGGCGGCGGCAAGTGCCGGTGCTGCAGCCGCGCGCGGTCGGGACATGACTGCTTGCGGAGCGGCGGTATCCGGAGGCATGCCGGGCAGCTCCGATGTTTGTTCCGGCACAGCAGCTTGATCGGCTGCACCCGGGCTGGGCTTCGACATACTCGTAGGTGCCGTTGGAGCGGCTTCGGCAGCGCTGCCGCCCAAAGGCCGGGGCTCGGGCTTTTGCTTTGCAGCCGGAGCCGAGCCGCCGTGCCCGCGCGAGTAGCCGTAGCCGAAGCACACCGCGCACACCATCGCGACCACAAAAAATATGCTCAACAGCGCCGTGGTTCCAAGCACCAGGTCGCGCGGCTGCTCCGCCTCGGGCTCATCCAGCAAGTCGCGGCTGCTTTGGAGCAGGCGGCTCATTGCGGCTTTTCCTCGGTGACGGCCGACACGGCCCGCTTGAGAAGCGAAAGCATTTCAATCGGCAGCGGAAAGATGATGGTTGTGTTTTTCTCGTTGCCGATGTCGCGTAGGGTTTGCAGGTAGCGCAGTTGGAGCGTGGTGGGCTGCTCGGCCAAGAGCTTCGCCGCGTCCACCAAACGCTGCGCGGCTTCGAACTCGCCGTCGGCATTGATGATCTTGGACCGCTTTTCGCGCTCAGCCTCGGCCTGCCGGGCCATGGCGCGCAGCATCGACTCAGGCAAATCCACCTGCTTGACCTCGACCGAAACCACCTTCACGCCCCAAGGCTCGGTGCGGGTGTCGATGATAGTTTGAATGCGCTGGTTGAGCATATCGCGGTGCGACAGAAGGCCGTCGAGGTCGACCTCGCCCAGGACGGAGCGCAGTGTGGTTTGGGCGAACTGCGAGGTTTGATAGACGTAATTCGAAACCTCGATGACCGCGCGCGCGGGGTCGAGTACGCGCAGCGTGATCACCGCGTTGACCTTGATGGTGACATTGTCGCGCGTGATCACATCCTGCGGCGGCACTTCTAAAACTTCCTGCCGCAGTGAGATGCGCACAATTTGATCAAACGGACGGAACACCAGGATGACGCCCGGCCCCTTAGGCGGCGTGAGCGCGCGGCCCAGGCGGAAAATGACGCCGCGCTCGTACTCGCGCAGGATGATGACGGACGAAATGAGATAGAACGCGATGATCAGCAGCGCCGCGGCGCCGAAAATGCTCATGGAGGGAACCCTGGCCTGCCGGAAGTGTACCGCAGCTGTCCCGCGCTGGGGCCCTGTGTTGGTTCCACCAAAAGGGTTAGCCCCCGCACGGAAGTAACTTTGGCGGACGCGCCAGCCGGCAGCGGCTCTGCTGACTCCGCCCACCACAGCTCGCCCCGCACCAGCACCTGGCCGCGCTGCCGGGCGGTGAGCGGCTCCTGCACAACAGCCAGTGCGCCCACCATCGCGGAGCTGCCGGTGAGCACCTTGTTGCGCCTCGCCCGCAGCGCGATGCGGACGAGCCAGCCGGTGATCGCGCCGAAACCGACGCCCACGCCCAGCGCCGTGGCCCAGCGTACTTCGAGCTCCGGAATCGGCCCGGCCACTAGCGTCAGCAGACCGACGACAAGGCAGGCGATGCCGACGGCCGCAAGGATGCCGTGGCTTGGGATTTTGATCTCCAGCACCGCGAGCACCGCGGCGGCCAGGAGCAGCATGACCGCCGTATACCGCAGCGGCAGCAGATTGAGCGCGAACAGCGCCGTAATCACCAGCAGCGTGCCGAGCGCGCCGGGGATGATGGTTCCGGGCGCGTTGAACTCAAGATAGATAAGCAGGACGCCGCCGACCAGCAGCAGCACGGCCAGGTTCGGGTCGGTGAGCACGCCCAGCACTTTTTCGCGGGGCGAGGGCGGCACGTCCACCAAACGCGCTCCAGTGAGATGCAGCATCTGCTTGCGTCCGTCGATGCGCGTGACGGTTTGCCCGTCCAGAGCGCGCAGCAGCGCGGGCGTATCGGGCGCGACCAGGGTCAGCAGGCCGAGCTGCATCGCCTCGGTTTCCGAGTAGGATTTCGAATTGAGCACCGCATCTTGCGCGGCTTTGAGATTGCGCTTGCGCAGGCTCACGAACGAGCGCAGAAACGCGGTCGCGTCATTTTCGAGCTTCTGCTTCATGATCGGGTCGAGCTTGCCGCCCTCAATCACCGGGTGCGCCGCGCCCGCGTTCGTGCCCGGGGCCATCGCGGCCACGTCCGCTGCTTCCAGCAGAAAAAACCCCGCCGAGCCCGCGCGGCTGCCCGCGGGCGCGACATACACGATGACCGGCACAGGCGAAGCAAGAATGGAGTGCACCATCGCGCGCATGGACTCAAGCAGCCCGCCCGGCGTGTTCATCAGCACCAGCGCCGCCGCGGCATGCTCGTCGCGCGCTTCGGCGAGCCCGCGCTCCAGGTAGCCCGCGCTCACCGGCTGCACGGTTCCATCCAGGTGCAGCACCGCGACCACGGGCTGCGCGGCCCGGGCGCTGCCCAGACCAAGCAAGCTGAAAACCATCGCGAACAGCAGCGCGCGCATCATTGTGGCCCCCGCGCCGAGACTGCTTTTTGCAGGCTTAGGGCTTCCGGGTTACGCCCATCCAAGCGCAGCGCTGCCCCCACCTCGGTCGAAGCCGTCTGCGCCTGCCCGTCCACCAGCGCAAGCCGCGCCAACAGCAGATGCGCCGGGGCGTTATCGTGCGATTGAATCGACTCCGCGGCAAAATCCCGCGCGGCCGTGCGATCGCCGGTCCGCTCGCGCACCCGTCCCAGCCCGGCCAAAGCTCCGGGGGAGCGGGCGTCAACGCCGAGCGCCCGGTTGAACTCGCGCTCGGCTTCAAGCAGCAGCCCCGCGTTCAAGTAGCGGTCGCCGTCGGCCAGGAGCGCGGCTTCGCGCTTGGCCGGGGGCTCGGCCGCTGCCCGGAGCGCTTCCATTTGGTCCAGCTCAAAAGCTGCTTGGCGGAAGCCGGCTTCGTCATACTCGCGCTTGATCCGCTCGAGCGGCAGGGTGCTTCCGGCAATCGCCGCGGCAAGCCAGCCGGGCTGGTTCAGGTTCGCGGCAAAGCCGGTGACCTCCGCATCGCCAGGGCGCAGTTTCAGGGCTTCCGCGGCTTCCTTCAGCGCGCCGGCGCTATCGTTCTTGCGCGCCGATGCAAGTGCCAGGTTCATGTGGAAATCCGCTTCGCGCGGGTCGGCGGCAATCGCTTGCTGGAACAAGGGCGCGCCGTCCTTGCCGCGCCGGGCGGCGGCCGCGCCTTGGTTGTTCACAACCTCGGGCAGGGGCAGCCGCGCGGTGACAAACGCCCAAGCGTCCTCGGCCTGAAGATACTTGCCGGTGTAGAAATACGCGAGCCCCCGATAAAAATCCGCTTGGAGCGCGTGCGGGTCGCCGCGGGTCAGGTGCCCGTACGCAATGGCCGCCGCATCGTAATCCTGCGCCGCGAACTCCGCATCCCCCAGCGCCAGCCAAGCCGGGCCGTACCTCGGGTCCAACCGCACCGCGGCGCGCAGCTTCGCGGTTTGCTCTTCCGGCGCGGGCAGCTCCAAGCCGCGCACGTAATCCTTAAAAGCATCGAGCCGCAGCCCGGAGTC
>CAXTSB010000179.1:0-4448 GCA_964246845.1 uncultured Acidobacteriaceae bacterium | reverse complement strand
GTGGGCGGCCATCGGTGGGGACTGACGTGGCCGCGGCGGCTTGCATCCTGCTCGCGCTGACTGTGGCGGGGTATGTCTTTTGGCCGCAGCGGGTGCTTGCGGAGCAAACGCAGAAGCCCCGGCTTGACTACCTCCGGGAGCGCGCGGCCGTGCTCGCCGAAAACCTGCGCGACCTTGGTTTTGAACGCGATGCGGGCAAATATCAAGGCGAGGAATACACCCGGGAGCGCGCGGCGCTCCAAACAGAAGCGGACGCGGTGGAAGCGGAGATGGAAGCGCTGACCGGACAGCGCGGGCATGCGTAGCGGTCGACGCAGGTCTTGCTTGTGGGCACTTCTCCTGCTCGCCCCCGCAGCGCATGCCGCCTCCCTCACCGGTACGGTGACGGATCGAACCACCAACCAGCCGGCCGCGAACGACGTCGTTGCCTTGATCGGATTCGGCAGCGCGGGCATGCAGGCCGTCGCGACCGCGACGACCGATTTCGCGGGAAAGTATGCGCTGACCGTGCCGGACAACGGCACCCACTTGATACGCGTCACGCACCAGCGGGCAACTTACTTTCAGCCGGTTCCCGCAGGCGCGGCCATTGTGGACGCGGATGTGTACGACGCAGCCGCGCAGGTGGACGGCATCACGACCGGGGCCGATTTCCTCAGCGTGCAGACCGCGCCGGGCGGCGACCTGGAAGTGCGCGAGGATTTTTTTGTCCGCAACAACTCCGCGCCGCCCAGGACGCAGTTCAGCGACCGCGCCTACGAATTTTTTCTGCCCGAGGGGGCGCACCTTAATGGTGCAGCCTCAAAAGGCCCTGAAGGAGCCTGGGTGGATGCCACGCCCGCGCCGCTGCCGGGTCCGGGCCATTACGCATTCGTTTTTCCAGTGCGCCCGGGGCAGACGCGCTTCCAGGCCGACTACACCCTGCCGTACTCAGGCCATAAGCTGCCTTTCATTGCGCGCGAGTCGCTCCCGACTGAAAACCTTGCCGTGCTGCTGCCGAAGTCGATGCGCTTCGCGCCGGAAGACACGCAATGGCAAAGCGTGGCCGCGAACGGCGACGCGCAGGTATGGGTGCGCAAGGGCGTGCCCCCGCAATCACCGGTCCGCTTTGCTGTTTCCGGTGAGGGCCAGCTGCCGCGGGATGCCCCCGTGGGCGGCCCAAATCCGAACGCAGACCCGGGCGTGGCGGAACCGGCCGCACCGCGTCCGGGCGGCGGCCTGGGAACCCCGGAAGGCACCCCGGATCCGCTCGGGAACACCAAGGGCTGGCTTTTGGGAAGCTTGGGCATTCTGCTGGGCGGCGGGGCGCTCCTGCTGCTGCGCCGGACGCCCGCCGGCGCGCCGACCGTATCGCCGACAACCCTGCGCGTGGCATTGACCGAAGCCATGGCGGCGCTGGAACGTGAGCGGGCGGCGGGCAGCCTCGCACCGGGCGAGTACGCGGCTACGCGGGCTTCGCTTGAGAATGCACTCCACCGCGCGCTCGAGCGTGACGCCGCAGAAGCTCTGCGCTGAACGTGCAAGAACTCCTCATAACGCCAAGGTGTCATCCTGAGCGCAGCGAAGAATCTGCTTTCGTTCAGCCCGGAGAGAAACAGACCCTTCGTCGCTTTGCTTCTCAGGATGACCCCTCTTCCTGCTTGTAGATCAGGTTTTCCGTACATCCTCTGAGTGCAGCTTTCCCAAAGCTGAGCTCGGGATTTACAGAAGGCTGCATACCGCGCTTCTCAGGCTGCACGGCTCGACGGGAGCCGGATGCATACTTCCGCAATAAAGGTTGCCGGCGCTCTTGCCCCTTTCTTCGCCACCCGCCTACAATGAACCAGCCGCACAGGAGTACCCGCTTCCATGCTGAATCCGCAATCTTTTCGCCGCTCGCTTGCCAAACCCGTGAATTTTTTCCTAGTGGCCGCGGCCGCGCTTGCCCTGCCTGCCTTAGCACAGCAATCTGAACCCGGCACACAACCGGCGGCCCCGGCCGTAGCCAGCCCCGCCGACGGCGACGCGACCAATGCGGCGGCTAGCCACAAAGCGGCGCAGGCGTTGCTGGATGCGGAAAACGAATCGCGCGCGCAGGTCGTAAACACCTCGGTGGACCAGGGCGGCAAGTCCGACCCGAACAGTCCGCTGAACCGGAAGCTCGGCGACAAGGAACGCTTCAAGCAGCAGAAGGAGCTCCGCCAGGAGTTGAAGGGCGCGTATAAAAAGTGGGTCAACGAGGATGTGCGCTGGATCATCACCGACCAGGAGCTGCGGGCCTTCAAGTCGCTTTCGAACGATGAAGAGCGCGACGCATTTATCGAACAGTTCTGGCAGCGCCGCAACCCGGACCCAGAATCGCCCGAGAACACCTTCCGCGATGAGCACTACCGCCGCATCGCGTACGCGAACGAGCACTTCGCCGCCGGCAAACCGGGCTGGCTGACCGACCGCGGCTCCATCTACATCAAGTACGGCAAGTCCGATTCGGTCGATTCGCACCCTTCCGGCGGCACCTATGACCGGCCTATCGAGGAAGGCGGCGGCACCACGTCCACCTTCCCCTTCGAGACCTGGCACTACCGCTACATTGAGGGCGTCGGCGACAACATCGACATAGAGTTCGTGGACACCTGCCAATGCGGCGACTACCATATGACGATCGACCGCTCGGAAAAAGACGCGCTGCTGCACGTTCCGGGCGCGGGCGCGACCTTGTACGAGCAGCTTGGCCAGGCCAAGCAGGCCGACCGCTTCAAGGGCGGACTCGAAAACCTGGGCACGGGCCCGGCCAGTTCTTCGCAAAACTCAAAGGAGTTCGACCGCATCGAGCGCTTCGCCAAGCTGCAAGCGCCGCCGGTGATTAAGTTTCAGGACTTGAAGCTGAGTGAATTCCTGTCCACGCACAAGGTGTTGAACGGGCCGTTTTTCCCGTTCGATGTGCGGACCGACTATGTCAAGGTCACGGATGAAACCGTGCTGATGCCGATCACGCTGCAAATCCGCAACAAGAACATCACCTTCCAAACCAAGGACGGCGTCTCCAAGGGTCAAGTCCACGTCATCGGCCGTGTGTCCACGATTACCGGCAAAATCGTACAGTCGTTTGAGGACACGGTCGAGGTCGAGGAGCCGGCCGAGCTTCTGCCGAAGGTGCTCGACACTTCTCAGCTTTACTGGAAGTCGCTGCCCTTGCGCCCCGGGCGCTACCGCGTCGATATCGCGATCAAGGACGTGAATAACCCGGACCACATCGGCACCTGGGCGCAGGGCGTGATCGTGCCGCGCTACGACGACGAAAAGCTGTCGGCGTCCTCGCTGATTCTCGCCGCGAAGATGGAGAAGGTCGCGTCCAAGGAGATAGGCCAAGGCAACTTCATCATCGGCAACACAAAGCTGCTGCCCGCGGTCGCGCCGAACGCGGCGGCCCCGGCCATCTTCCACAAGAACCAGAACCTGAACTTCTGGATGCAGGTATATAACCTGGGCATCAACCAGGACAGCAAAAAGAACGGCGCGACGATCCACTACCAGATTACCAATCTGGCGGACGGCAAGGACATCCTGTCGACGAACGAAAACTCGTCGGCCCTGGGTGCCTCGTCGGACCAAATTACGCTGGCTAAGAGCGTGCCGCTCGCGACCGTGCCCGCCGGCAAATACAGCGTCAAGGTCAGCGTCGACGACGGGATATCCAAGCAGGAGATCGCGCAAACCGCGCCGTTCACTGTGGAATAGTCCGTACCCGGTTTGGGGTACACTCACCGCAAACGCAGGAAGAGGTAGACCGGCCGCGAAGAGCCGGAGCCGGCAAGCGAACTTTCGCGGGAGCATTTCGCAGAGAAACGGAATCGCGGCGTGGTTCAGGGCTTTTCTCGAAAAACCGGATGGGTGGCGGCCTTCGCCGCGGGCGCGCTGAGCTCTGCGCCCGCCCTGGGACAAGCTGGGACGGCGCGGAACGTTACACGCGGGCCGGCGCTTTACCAGGCAGGTTTCCGCGCGGCTGTTTCCGGCGTGGTGCGCGACCGCGCGGGGCATCCGCAGATTGGGGCGCTGGTGGAGCTCCTCAATGCGGATTACGCCGTTGTCGCGCAAACCTGGACCGATGAGCGCGGACGGTATGCCCTGCCCCGTGTAAGCGCCGGGCTTTACCAGGTGCGGGCCACCGCGGAACTGCTGTTGCCCGCGATCCGGCCAGAACTGCGGCTGCTCGCCGACACGCGCGCGGTGGTGAACCTGACGCTGGCCGGCGTGTATGCCGCTTTGGATTGGCTGCCGGCCGAGCCTAGGCAGCCGGGCGCGCCGAGCGACGACTGGGACTGGACGCTGCGCCTGGCGACCAACCGCCCGCTCCTGCGTCTTTTGCCCGGCGGTCCCGCCCTGGTGGAATCGCCGAAGCAGCCGGGAGTGCGGGTGCGGACAGCCTCCGGCACACGCCGCTGCGGCGAGGGCGGCCCGGAGCAGCAGGG
>CAXTSB010000178.1:0-4462 GCA_964246845.1 uncultured Acidobacteriaceae bacterium | reverse complement strand
GCTTCGGCCGCCGCGCGCGCGTCCAGGAGCAGCGCTCGGGTGCGCCGCGCGAGCAGGTCGTCTACCGTGCGCGCCATTTCCTCGCGAGCGGCCCAAACCAGCTCCGCCAGCAGGTGCGGCAAGCGTAGGTGCAGCTTGCGCCCCAGTTCAGGCCGCTCCGCAACCAAACCGACGATGGCGGCTTCGTCGGAGCCATAGACCGCCAACGGCCCCTGGGCGTCGGGGTCAAAGCCGTGGATGCGCAGCTCCGCGGTCGTGCAAGGTTGTTCGGGCAGCCTGCCCAGGGTCGCCGCGTGATTCACGGCGTCTTCGGCCATGTGCCGGTACGTCGTCCATTTGCCGCCGACGATGGTCAGCAGGCCCGAGGCGTCGATATGGATTGTGTGGTCGCGCGACAGCGCCGAGGTTTTCGTCGCGTCCGAGCCGGCTGCCTTCACCAGCGGACGGATGCCGACATATACGCTCAGTACATCGGCCCGCTTCGGCGGCCAGTTCAGGTATTCAGCGGCCGTTCCGAGCACAAAGTCGATCTCCTCCTTGGTCGGCAGAGGCTCATAAGCGGGCGCGGCGATAGGCGTGTCGGTGGTGCCGATCACGGTCCGTCCGTGCCAGGGGATCGCGAACAGCACCCGTCCGTCGCTGGTGTGCGGCACCATGACGGCCGTGCCGCCGCGCAGGAAGGAGCCGTCCAGAACCAAGTGGATGCCTTGGCTCGGGGCGACCATGCCGGGGGCGTCCGGCTCGGCCATGCGGCGCACTTCATCCGTGAACATGCCGGTCGCGTTCACCACGGCTTTTGCCTCAACGGCCCAGGTTTCCCCGGTCTCCGCATCATGCGCGTCCACCCCGCACACAAAGCCGTCCTCGCCCCGGCGCAGCCCGGTCACGGGCGCGTAATTCAGCACGCACGCTCCCTGGTCCGCCGCGGTTTCCATGAGGTGGATCAGCAGCCGCGCATCGTCGAATTGGCCGTCGTGGTAAACCACACCGCCCCGCAGGCCGTTCTCCTTCAGCGTCGGAATGCGCCCGAGTGTTTCCTCGCGCGACAGGATGCGCGACCGGCCGAACCCGTACTTACCCGCCAGGAGGTCGTACACCTTCATCCCGATGCCGTAGAACGGCGCTTCCCACCAAGAGTAGTTCGGGACGAGGAACTGGAGGTCGTGCACCAGGTGCGGGGCGTTGCGCTTCAGGATGCCGCGCTCCTTCAGCGCTTCCATCACGAGCGAGATATTGCCCTGCTCCAGGTAGCGCACGCCTCCGTGCACCAGCTTGGTGCTGCGGCTGGAGGTTCCCTTGCCGAAGTCTTCTCGCTCCAAAAGCAGAGTGCGGTAGCCCCGCGCCGCGGCGTCGACCGCCACGCCCGCCCCGGTCGCGCCGCCGCCGATCACCGCCACATCCCACACGCCCCCGGCACGGACCTGCTCCAGCATCGCTTCACGCTCATCGCGCCATCCCTTTGCCCGTTGCACTGCTTCGCGCCACCGTGCTTGTCCGGCTTCCAGTCCGGCACGGTCGCCGCGTGGCTCAAACACGGCGTCCGGCTCGCGCGCGTGCACCATTGCATCGGTCCCGGACCAAAACCCGCTTGCCAGGCCCGCCAGATAGGCCGCGCCGAGCGCTGTGGTTTCCAGGCAGGCCGGCCGGCGAACCGGAACCCCGCACAGGTCGGCTTGAAATTGTAGGAGCAGCCGGTTGGCCGCCGCGCCGCCGTCCACGCGCAACTCCCGGAACGGCTCGCCTGTATCCCGCACCATGACCTCCATCACGTCCGCCACCTGGAAAGCGATGCTTTCAAGCGCCGCCCGGGCGATGTGGCCCTGCTCCGTGCCGCGGCCAAGGCCAATGATCAGCCCGGTCGCGTGCGGGTCCCAGTGCGGCGCGCCCAGGCCCGTGAACGCCGGGACGAACACCACCCCGCCCGCATCGGGAACGGACGCGGCGGCCTGCTCAATCTCCCGCGAGCTGCCGAAGAACCGCATCCTGTCCCGGAGCCATTGCACCACCGCGCCGCCTACAAATACGCTGCCTTCGAGTGCGTACGCAAGCGTGCGGTCTGGGGTCGCCGCAAGTGTAGTCAGGAGGCGCTCGCCAGACAGCCGAAACTCCGCGCCGAGATGGCGCAGCAGGAAGCAGCCCGTGCCGTAGGTGTTCTTCGCCTCGCCCGGCTCACGGCACAGCTGCCCGAACAGCGCGGCTTGCTGATCGCCCGCGATGCCCGTGATCTCCAAACCGCGCAGTGGGTCGAGCTCCGCCGCCCCGCCCTCCACGGTTGCTAAATGCCCGCTCGACCAAACCACCTCCGGCAGCACTGCCTCCGGCACGCCGAACGAACGCAGCAGCTCAGGATCCCAACGGTCTTCGACGATGTTGTACAGCAGGGTCCGGCTCGCATTCGTGCGGTCGGTGACGTGCCGTTTGCCGCCGGTCATCGCCCAGACAAGCCAGGAGTCGACGGTGCCGAACGCGAGCCGTCCGGCCTCGGCAGCCGCCCGCGCGCCGCCGACGTTGTCGAGGATCCAGCGGAGCTTGGTCGCCGAGAAATACGGATCAAGCAGCAGGCCGGTTTTCCACCGGACGGAGTCTTCCGCCCCTTCGGCGCGCAGCCGCCCGCACTCCGCCGCGCCCCGTCGGTCTTGCCATACGATCGCGTTGTACACAGGCCGCCCGGTGGCGCGCTCCCACACAAGCGTGGTTTCGCGTTGGTTGACGATGCCGAGCGCCTCCACTTTTGGTCCTCGGGCCAAGGCCTCGGCTGCTGCCGCGCACTGCGAGCGCAGGATCGCGTACGGGTCCTGCTCCACCCAGCCTGCCCGCGGGTACAGCTGCGCGAACTCCTGCTGCCCTAAAGCGAGCACCTGGGCGGAGCGGCCGAACACCACGGCGCGCGAGCTTGTCGTGCCTTGGTCCAGCGCCAAAATCCCTTGCGGCTTGCCGGTGTCCATGCCCGGCTAAGTAAACGCCCTCGGGCTTTCCGGCGTCAACCGGATTGTTGCTGCTCCCGGTATGCGCCGCAACTTGCCTTCTCCCGCTCTGCCGGCACATGGCTGTGGAACCGAAGCAGCGCGGGGAACAAGCCGGGCGTGCCGGCCAGCAGCGCCATGGAGGCTCGGGTCACCATGGGCCGGCTTCCCATGAACAGCAGCGTGCGCGACATAAGCCGGGGTACGCGCATGAGCTTGCGGTGCGCCGCGGCATAGCTGCCGAGGTCGCCCGCCGCGAGCGCCTGCCCGAGCGCGAGCGCCTGCGCGAAGCCAAGGGAAAGTCCGTCGCCGGTAATCGCGTCCACGCTGCCTGAAGCATCGCCGACCAATGCGACCCTGCCCCGGACGGAAGTCCGCAGGGTGCGGTGCGGCGTCACCGCGCCGCGGGGTGTGCTGCAAGCTGTCGCGCCCCGCAGCTGCGCTTCAAGGGCTGGAAACAGCGCCAAGGCCGCGGGCATGCCGGTGAGCTTGGCCTCCGACACGATCGCGACCCCGATCTCACCACGGTCGACGGGCGTTACATAAGCCTGTGCGCCGCGCGCCCAGTGCACTTCAACAAATGGGGAGATGCGGGCCCGCGCCGCGACCCGGAAGTGCTGCCTGAGCGCGAACCGGCGCGAAGTGAGCCGCCCCTGCCCAAACCCGGCCATGCCGCGCACCGCGGATTGCGTGCCGTCCGCCCCGACCACCCATCCCGGACGCCGCATGTCCTCGCCCAAGCACACGCGCCCGTTTCGCGCGAAATCCGGTGCGAGCCGCGCTCCCGAGGCCGTGATCTGTACCCCTGCATCTGAAGCCCGGGCCAGCAGCGCTTGGTGCAGGCGCGTGCGGCGCACCCCGAAGGCCGGCGCGGTGAAGCGTACTTCGGCGCGCTGCTTCCCGTGCAGAAAAGCAATACCGGCGAGCGGGCTGCCGTAACCGGCTGCATCGATGCCGAGGGCGGAAAGGGAGGAAACAGCGAGGGGCAGCAATCCCTCGCCGCAGCACTTATCGATCGCACCCGTTTGCGGCTCGGCGACTTCGACGCGCGCCCCGAGCTGCGATGCCGCGATGGCGCAGGCAAGGCCCGCGGGCCCTCCGCCGATAATCAGTACGTCGGGCTGCATGCGTCACGCTCCCAGGCTATGCGACGCCTGAACACTCTATTGGGTTTCGAGCTCGCCCAAGAGCACCCGCGCTTTGGTGTTCAGCGTTTGCGCGCCGTCCAGGTCGCTTTCCTGCACGGCTTCGCGGGCGCGCTTCAGAAAAACCTCCACCTGGAGGCGGACAGCGGCGATATCGGAGTTTTTCGGCTGCTTGAGTTTGGCCAGCCGCAGCTCCAGCGACTCGGTTTCCGCAAGCATTTTGTGCCGGGCCGGCTGGCCTTCCTCCGAGCCGGTGGAAAGCTGTCCGAGCGCGGGCACCGTTTGCTCCACCAGTGTGGAGTCGTAGCTTTGGCCCGGTGTGCCCGGCGGGCTCGGCGCGACCCCGTCCACGGT
>CAXTSB010000177.1:0-4515 GCA_964246845.1 uncultured Acidobacteriaceae bacterium | reverse complement strand
GCTGGGCGGCCTGCTCGGCGGCGGCGGCGGTGCCGCGGGTTCCGCGTTCCCGGGGAACAAGGAAATTACGATCCCCGCAGAACCAACGCTGCCCTTCCGGCTGGAGAACTCTGTCACCGTGCGCCGCTAGATACCCTCGCGAGCGGCAAAAAGGGAGGCTTGCGCCTCCCTTTTTCATTGCACCAGCAGTTCGCTCACCGGCTTCCACTGCTTCGCTTGCGAGTCGGCGACCGGTTCGCAGCAAAGCATTCCGGCGTGAGTGTTCACGCCCTCGGCTAGACCGGGGTCGGCCAGAAGGGCAGCGCGTACGCCGCTTGCAAGCCTCTTCACATACGGAAACGTCGCATTCGTCAGCGCCAGCGTGGAGGTGTTCGGCACGGCAGCCGGCATGTTGGTGACGCAGTAGTGCACCACGCCGTCAACCTCATAGGAAGGGTCGGAGTGCGTGGTCGCGCGCGCGGTTTCGATGCAGCCACCCTGATCGATAGCGACATCGACGATCACCGCGCCCTTTTTCATGCCGCGCACCATCTCCGCCGTGACGATTTTCGGGGCCGCCGCTCCCGGGATCAGAACGCCGCCGATCACCAAATCCGCCGTCCGTACGGCTTCCGTCACGTTGTGGAGATTGGACGCGAGGGTGAACACCCGACCCGCGAAAATGTCGTCGAGATCGCGCAGCCGGTGGAGATTGCGGTCGACGATGGTCACTTTCGCGCCCATGCCGAGGGCGATCTTCGCGGCATTGGTTCCGACGATGCCGCCCCCGATAATGCACACCTCCGCCGGAGGCACGCCCGGCACGCCGCCGAGCAAAAGCCCGCGGCCGCCGTTGTTCTTCTGGAGCCACGCCGCGCCCACCTGTACGCTCATGCGCCCGGCAACCTCGCTCATCGGGGTCAGCAGCGGCAGGGTTCCCTGCGCGTCACGGATCGTCTCATAGGCAATGCCCGTGACCTTCCGCTCGACGAGCCGGTCGGTGAGCTCCGGGAGCGGCGCGAGGTGGAGATAGGTGAACAAGGTGAGGTCCGGGCGAAAGAACCCGTACTCCTCCTTGGTCGGCTCCTTCACCTTGACCACCATCTCCGAGTGCGCCCACACATCCGCTGACGCGCCGACAATCTCCGCCCCGACATTCTGGTACTCCTCGTCGGGAAACGCGGACAGCTCCCCCGCCCGCTGCTCCACCAGCACGGTGTGGCCCGCGGCCGTAAGCTCCTTTGCACCTGCCGGAGTAAGCGCCACGCGTGTTTCGCGGTCTTTCACCTCTCTGGGAACGCCGATGATCATAGCTCGATCATACAAGCGGAATCAGCGTCGGCCGTGCCGGCGCGCTGCCGCGCAAGGTTGACTGCATGGGCCAGATCGGCGCGTCCAGGGCTTCCAGCCGCGGCTTGCCGAACAGGTAGCCTTGGAACAGCTCGACCCCGAGATCGCGCAGCGCTTGAAACTCGCTTTGCGTCTCAATGCCTTCCGCAATCAACCGGATACCGAGCTCCGCGCACATGGCGACCACCGCGCGCGTGATGGCCCGGCTTGCCGGACGGCCGTCGATGCCGCGCACGATCTTCATGTCGAGCTTGACGATGTCGGGCTGGAACTCTGCCAGCAGATCCAGCCCCGCGTAGCCCGCGCCGAAGTCGTCAATGGCGGTTTGGAGGCCGTGCTTGCGGTATTCGCGAAAGATGTTGACCAAATGCGCGCGATCCTTCACCTGCTCGCCTTCCGTGACCTCGAAAATGATGCGCGTGAGCGGCATGCCGACCCGGGTCGCCGTTTCAAGCGTTTTCCGGATGCAGGTTTCCGGGCGGTACACAGCGCCGGGGATGAAGTTGATGGAGACCGCGCTTTCCCTGCCTCCGAGCGCCGAAGCCATCTCGATCGCTTTCACGCGGCAGGCCTGGTCAAACGAGTACATATTTTCGCTCGTGACCTGCGATAGGACAGCGCCCGCGCCCTGCCCCTGCGGTCCGCGCACCAGCGCTTCATAAGCGAATACACCTGATAGGCCGACGATCGGCTGAAAAGCCATGGTGAAGGGAAAAAGAGCGGAGCCGTCTGTGCGGCACTGCCCGCAACTGTCTGCGTGTCGAGGTTCGGGGTTGATCACGTGCAAGGGAATGTCTCCTGGTCCAAGCCGGCTGCAAGTGGGAACGCATGGCGAGCATACGATGCGGTCTTTCGATTCTTCGTTGAAAAACGAATGATTCCATTACGTAAGTACCGGAATGCGGGAATGGATCGGCAAGTCTTCCTCTTTCGTGTGATAAGACGGCGCTACAATGTGGGTTACCTCCGGGGGACTTTCCACCAGATCCATGCCATCCAACGGCTTTTCGTCACGTTCGTCGCGGTCGCACGGGATGCGCTCGCTGTTCAGCATCTTTTCAAGCGATCTGGCGATCGACCTCGGCACCGCGAATACCTTGGTGTACGCGCGCAACAAGGGCATCGTGGTCAACGAGCCCTCCATCGTCGCTATCAACAAGAACACGGGCGATGTGGAGGCGGTCGGCAAGGAAGCCAAGGAGATGCTGGGCCGCACGCCCGGCAACATCGTGGCTATCCGTCCCATGAAAGACGGGGTGATCGCGGACTTCAAGATCACCGAAAAGATGCTGAACTACTTCATCCAAAAAGCCCACAACCGCAAGATGCTGGTGCACCCGCGCATCGTGATCGGCGTGCCTTCGGAGATCACGCAGGTGGAAAAGCGCGCCGTTGAGGACTCGGCATACCGCGCCAAGGCGAGCGAGGTTTTCCTGGTGGAGCAGGCCATGGTCGCGGCCATCGGCGCGGGTCTGCCCATCACCGAGCCGCAAGGCAATATGGTGGTCGATATCGGCGGCGGCACTACTGATATCGCGGTCATTTCGCTTTCCGGCATCGTGTATTCGCGCTCCGTCCGCATGGCCGGCAACCAGATGGACGAGCAGATCATGAACTATCTCAAGCGCAAGTACAACCTCCTAATCGGAGAGCGTACGGCGGAACAGATCAAGATCGAGATCGGCTCGGCCTACCCGCTTGAAAAAGCGATGACGATGGAGATCAAGGGCCGCAATCTGCTGGAAGGCGTGCCGAAAACGATTCAGATCGAGGACGGGGAAATCCGGGAAGCGCTGGCCGAGCCGATCTCGACGATCATGAATGCGATCCGCGTTGCGCTGGAGCGGACCCCGCCGGAGCTTTCGGCCGACATCTCGGACCGCGGTATCGTGCTCACCGGGGGCGGCGCGCTTATCAAAAATCTCGACAAGCGCATCCGTGAAGAAACCGGCCTGCCTGTTTCCGTGGCCGACGACCCGCTGGCTTCCGTGGTTCTGGGCACGGGAAGGATGCTGTCGGACTTCCGACTGCTGCGTAAGATCAAGATCGACTGAGCGCAATGGGAACACTCTTCACCCGCTACAGAAACGTCCTGACGCTCGCCCTGGTGCTGCTGCTGCAGTTCGTCCTGCTCGCGGTGCAGGTGCGTCCGAGGCTGCCCGGGGCCTCGCTCGCCGACCAGGATGGGGTGCGGGCTGTGCGTTTAGGCGTACACGCGGTGGTTGCGCCTCCGGAGCGCGTGCTGCACTCGGGCGGGATGAGCCTGCGCGGGCTGTGGTCCGGCTACATCGACTTAGTCGGGGTAAAAGAGGAAAACGAGCGGCTGCGGCTTGAAAACCAGCAGCTGCAGCTGGAACAGGCTTCGCTCGCCGAGGATGCGCGCCAAGGCGAGCGCCTGCAGGAACTGCTTGCCTTTAAACAGGCTTATATCGACCAAACCGTGCCAGCGCAGGTGATCGGCGCAAGCGGGTCGGACCTGGAGCGCATGCTTTCGATCGACAAGGGCGCGGAGGATGGGATCGCGCCGGGAATGCCGGTGATCACGCCGGACGGCATCGTCGGGCGCATCCGGGAAACCTCGCCGCACTCCTCCGACGTGCTCCTGGTTTCCGACCCGACAAGCGCGACCGGGGTGCTTCTGGAACAAACCCGCACCCGGGGGGTGCTGCGGGGCGACAGCGCCGGCCGGCCTGAGATCGTGAACTTGATTCCCGACGACCGCATCAAGCCGGGGCAGGCGGTGCTCACCTCGGGTGGAGACAGGATTTTCCCGCGCGGCCTGCCGGTGGGTGTTGTTGAGACGGTCGTGCCGGATGTGGACAATCAGCCGCTGGTCGACATCCGTTTGAAGCCGGCGGCAAACTTACAGCGGCTTGAGGAAGTCTTGGTGGTGACTGGGACCGCTCCCGCGTCTTCGGCAAAGGCACGCCGCGACTTGGCCCGCAGCGAAGGCGCGGCACAGGCGATCAAGGCGCAGGCGGCCCAGCAGGCGGCGGCAGCGGCCGAAGCGGCGCTGGAGGCGCAAAGGGCCTCCGACATCCTGGCGCAAGGGCTGCCCAACGCCTCCAATGTCCATAACCCAGACGCCCCGGATGCCGCGCCCGGCGCTTCGCCGGCGACCGCGGACTCGCAAGCGGCCCCCTTGCATCCGCCTTCCGCGCTGCACCCGGACCACTTTTCGCCCGG
>CAXTSB010000176.1:0-4694 GCA_964246845.1 uncultured Acidobacteriaceae bacterium | reverse complement strand
GAAAAGCAGGGCGAGTCGGAGTAAATGAAAGAAGGCCGCCCGGAAGGGCGGCCTTTTCGCTTAGGGCAGCTTAGAAATTCACCTTGAGTGCGAACTGCCCGAAGCGGCGTTCATCGTTGGCTCCGCCATAGTAGCCGGTCCCGCCTCTCCTGCCTTGGATGGTTGGGTTGACCCCATACCCGAACTGCGCCACATCCGTCAGCGTTTCCTGCGTGTATAGGTTGTGGTGGTTGAAAATATCGAAGCCCTCGGCGCGGAACTCCGCGGAGATTCCTTCCTTGATGGGAAAGCTCTTGCTTGCGGCTAAGTCGAAGTTCCACGCGCCGGGGCCATAGAACGAGTTCCGGTGGATCATGTTCGCGGGATATGGACCGAAGTCGGCAACGCCGATTGAGGCAGCCTGCGCATCCGTAAGCAAGCCGCTGGTGTTCGGCGAAGGACCGTACGCCGGGTTGCCGAAAGCCTGGGCTTGCGGGAGGGTTGCGAGCAGAAAGTCGTTGCGTCCCAGCGAGCCGAGCGCGCCCGCGGCCTTGTAGCGGATGGGACCGCTGTTCGGAGCCGGAGTGTAGCGGACGATTCCCTGCCCGAAGGACGCGTTAAGCGAGTTGGTGCTGTCCACAAAGGAAAACGGAGTTCCCGTACGCGCGGTAAAGATGCCGCTGACGTGATAGTTGCCGAAAGCCTCCCCCTTCAGGCCGCCCCGCCCGGCGAACCACGGCGTGTTCCAGATTGGAGCCACTGTAAATCGGTTGCGGATGTCAGTGTCGCCGTTTCCGCGATCGAGGCCTGGATCGTATGGATTCAGGTAGCCCAGATTGCCGATGCCGTTCGATGCGCTGTTGCTCTCTGAGAATGTGGAGCTGATGTCGTCAATCGCGTGGCTCCAAGTGTAGTTGGCGATAAAACTTACCCCGGAGTGAGAGATGTTGGAGCTTTGTATGCTGACGTTCAGCCCTTGGTAGTAAGAATCTCCATTCGAACCGCGGTTGTTGATCGAGCCGTATTGGTTGTTGGGGCGGGAGTAATTATATTGCCCATTCACTGCGGTCGCGAATGAATCGCCGAGATACACATTGCCCGCGCCCAGCTCGTTGTAATTCTTGATGTCGTAAAGGTGCGTGCCGCGGGCAGCCGTGTACTGGAGCGACACCACCAAGTTAGGTACAATCTGCTGGTCAAAGGCGAGCGACCAAAACTGCGTTTGCGCGGTACGGATATTTTGATCCACGTTGCGCAAGCTGGTCGGCGGCAAGGGCACCTGCCCGCCGGCACCTCCAAGCGGCCCGAGGTTTGAGGTCGTCACCGGAGTATTTCGAATTTGCAGTACAGCATAGTTCGGCGGATTCTGAATGACATTGTAGGTCACGTTGCCGAAGTTGCGCTCGTAGCTGATGCCGTAGCCGCCGCGGATAGAGCTTTTGCCGGTTCCGAATAGGTCGACAGCGAAGCCGACGCGGGGCGCGACCGTGCCGTAGCTCGGGTTATACAGCTTGCCGATGGGACTCGTGGGCGTCGTAAAGACCTGGCCGTTGCGAACCTCGTTCACAATGCCGGGGCCGGCACCGTAGTAGAAGTTCGAGTCCAGGTTTTGATTGTTATTGTGCTGCACGCCGTAGTATTCATAGCGCACGCCGTAATTCAAGGTCAGCTTGGGGGTTGCTTTCCAGGAGTCCTCCCCGTAGCCTGCGTAATCATGAAATCGGTCGGACCGAGCAAAGCTGGGCTGGCCGGTCGGTAAATTGATGGTGCAGCCTGCGTTTACATTCAATTGCTGGGTGACGTAATCGCGTACGCAAGGCAGGTGGCCTTGCGGGTTTGCGGCCGCCTCAAACAACACGTTGGTGCCGTTCAGAAATGCATTTAAGCCGCTGCCCGGCGAGGTCGAAAGCTCTTCGACACCTTGCGCAAAGGCCCCGAATGACTGGTTCAGCTGGATATACAGCAGCTCAAAGCCAAACTGAAGTTCGTGAGCGCCCTTGGTCAGGTTTACGTCCTGGTTCCATTGAATTGTGTTGGTCGGGCCGCCCACGGGCAAGCCGCCCACACCGGTGCTCGTATCGTAGAAGCCGGGCAACTGCACCGGCTGGCCGTTGCCGACGCCCGCAATCGTAGCCCCGTTAGAAAGGTATAGAGTCGGAGTGTTCTGGAGCGCCGTGTTATAAGTTTGCGCGGCGTTGAAGCGTGTAAAGCTCAGCTTCGTGTTGGTCAGCAGCTTGGGGCTGAAGATATGGGTAATGTTCCAAAGTACGGAATTGTTCGTTGCTCCATCACCCACATTGTATTGCGAGTACGGCGACGAGAAGTCGAACCCGTTCTGGTTGGTGAACTTCAGGAGTGCATAGCGCACATAGGTCTGGGTCGCCGCGCTCAGATTGTAGTCGACGCGGCTGTTCAAGTTGTATTGATTCGTGGGCGGACCACCGCCGGCATTGGTCGGCGCGGCGAACGAGACTTGATCAAAAACGGGCGTTCCGGCGGGCAGCGCGGCAAGCGGCGTTCCTGTCTGGTTGTACTGCCCGGCGAGCTGCCCGGCCGTGATGGTGGCGGTCCGAGTACCGGTTACGTTCTGTCCATACTGCGCGAAGTACGCCTGGGTATTGGGCGAAGCCGAAGCGATAAAGGCCGCGTCCGGCACAAGCGCGATCTGGTTGGCCGAGGAGCGCACCCGCAGCCATTCCGTCCCTTCGTAAAAGAACAGTTTGTCTTTCTTGACCGGGCCGCCGATGTCGAAGCCGAACTGGTTGCGGGTGTATACGCCCTTGGGTGCGCCGTTGACCACATTGTCATAGGTGTTCGCCGTGTAATTCGAGAGCCGGTTGAACTCCCACGCGCCGCCGTGAAACCGGTTTGTGCCCGACTTGGTGATTACGTTGACGATGCCGCCCGAAGCAATGCCGTACTGGGCGGGAAAGTTATTTGTAATGACACGGTATTCCTGGACAGTATCGATCGGTACGTTCTGCCCGACCGAATCGGTGAACAGCGACAGATTTTCCACGCCGTCGAGCAGGATGTCGGTCCCGGAGGACCGCTGGCCGTTGAGCCCGTAGTTGACGCCGCGCGTCGTCGAGTTCTGGTTGTTGCCCTGGGCCGAGTCGCCGTTGCTCACGTTGCCGGAAATGCCCACGAAATCGTAAGGGTTGCGGGTAAGCGAAGGGAGTTGCGAAACCTGCTGCGTGCCGATCGTCTGCGAGATTTCCTGGGTTTGCGTATTGACTTCCGCCCCGCCCGAGGCGGCGGTCACCGTCACTTTTTCCGCGCCTTGACCCACGATCAGTTTAGCGTCGAGCGTAGCGTGGCCGCTCACGGTGACCTCCACCGTCTCCATCAGTGTTTCGAAGCCGGCAACAGTCACTGTGACGTCATAGATTGCTGCAGGCAGGTCGGCGAGGGTGTAGGTACCGTTGCCCGCGGTCTTGACAGAGCGGGTCGCGTTGGTGCCTGTGTTGCGCGCTGTAATCTGCGCGTTGCCCATCACGGCTCCGGACGGGTCGGTCACCGTGCCGTTGATGGAGCCGGTATCGATCTGCGCGTAAACGGCGGGTACGGCGGCGCTGAATGCGGCTAAAACAAGGACGGCGTGGCGGGCGGTATGGCTGCGAAAGCGGGACTGCACTGGAATTTCCTCCTGGGAAGTCGTGCAAAAGGGCCGCTGCCCAAAGCTCGGCGGGCGTGACGGGTCAGCGGAGTACGCGCGGCTCAACGATGCTGAGCGCGAGTGGGATAAGGCAGATGAAGTATTTGGCGTACTAGGTGGAGGCTACCATTGTGCTCGCCTGAGCCAAAGCAGTATGGGATTTGCGAATGGGCGCGAAAAGGATTCTTTATGGAGCGAACCATAATTTGGGAAAAGTCCGGTTTACAACTCGATGTTGACCAGCCCCGCCGCGTGCGGGTGGTTGGTGCGGGTTTGCGGGGCGCGCCAGTGGTCGATGTAGGAAATTTGGTGGACGCAGCTTACCGTGCAGTGCGGGGCGCAGCCCTTTTTCGTGATGAACTCGCGACGGAGGTCGGCGCGGGTGTACTCGGCCACGGGCACGCCGGGGAACCCGCGCTTTTGCGAGCAGTAATGAACCAGGCCGTCCTCGCACACGTATAAGTAGCGCGCGCCCGCGCGGCAGCGCCAATCGTTCGGCTCCGCATTGGCGATCGCTTCCTGAAACTGATTGAACTGCGAATAGTTGGTCTTCTTCCAGCCGCGCATCTCGGCCCAAACGCGGCGCTCCTCGCCGCCCAGCGGCTTCAGCTGCCCGTCGCCGTCGTGGATGATGCCGATGGTCGAGGTAAACCCCAGCTCCAGAGCTCGCTTGCCGATCGTGACCGCGTCTTGCGGGTCGGCGATGCCGCCTCCGACCACCGAGTTGATGTTGACGTGGAACAGCGCATGCTCGCGCAGCAGCTCCAGCTTGCGGTCGAGCACCTTCAGGCTCTTCTTTGAGGTCTCGTCAGGCAGGACATTGTCGATCGAAATCTGCATGTGGTCCAAGCCCGCGCGGTTCAAGCGCTCAATGCGCTCGGGGACAAGCAGGTAGCCGTTGGTGATCATGCCGGCGATACGGCCATGGTGCCGGATGCGCGCGATCACCTGGTCGAGGTCGGGATGGGTGAGCGGCTCGCCGCCCGAGATGGTGATGATGGAGGTGCCAAGCCGCGCCAGGGCGTCGATGCGGCGCAGCATTTCCGCAACCGGGACG
>CAXTSB010000175.1:0-4887 GCA_964246845.1 uncultured Acidobacteriaceae bacterium | reverse complement strand
GCGGCGTGCAGGCGGTGGGCCGGGGCGTGCAGGCGGCCGAGCGCCTGCTGCCCATTTTTAAAATGTTCGCGGGCAGCACCGCACGAGCCGCCGAGGCTCTGCAGCCGGCCCTGCCGGGCGCGGGGACGGAAAGGCAAACCGCGCTCGAAGGCGAAGTCAAGGATTTGCGGGAGCGCGTCCAGGCGCAGGAAGACCAGCTCAAGCGCACGCGTGAAGCGCTGGAGCGCACCGTAGCCGAGCAGGGCTCCTTGGCACACCTGGCGCACCGTTTGCAGGACCGCTCTCGCCTGCTCACGGCAGGGCTTTTGGTTCTGCTACTCCTGGTTGTCGCGCAGATCGTTGTGCTCGGAATCGCGCTTCACCGGTAAGGCACAAGAGCGCTCCCCCAAAGGTGGGAGTTTTTCGTTGCCAACCGTACACAGGCGCGTCTAGGATGCCCCAGAATTGGAAACGCGGCAGAATGCTGATCCGATTCACTTCGCCCCTGCGTCGTTACAACCTGACCGGCAACACTAGACCGTGGAGTGCCCCTATGGCGTGGTATGCCTACTGTGTCACCGAGAAGTCAGCTTTCCCCGAACTGCTGCACCATAGAAAACCGGTTCCCCTTCCGCAGGTGACCGGCATCAACGGAAATCAAGCCTTCCTTTACAGCGCCAGCGACCTTGCCGTTGTTGTTTCCGAGTACGTCCCTTCCGATACGCCCCCGTCCCAACAAGCCAAGGACCATGCCCGAGTCGTGGCGGCCTGCTTCGCCGCGGCGACCGTTCTGCCCTTCCGATTCGGCACCGTGTTCGCCAACGACGAACTGCTGCGGCGGTCGGTGCGGGCCAACCAGCGCCAGTTCCAAGCCAACCTCCTGCTGCTGCAAGCCAAAAGCGAGATGCACATCAAGGTGACGCTCCAAGATGCCGGACGTGAGCAGGGGCGGGATGAATCCGCTTCCTGCGCGGGCGGACACACCTACTTGAGTGAACTGCGCGCAAGCGCGCTGAAGCAGCGCGAACGGCAAACCCGCGCCCGGTCGCTTTCCATGCAGCTGCACCGCATGTTCGCGCCGCTCGCCGAGGAGCTGAGCTGCCGCCGCTTGGAGGGCGGCAAGCTGCAGCTCGATGTGAGCCACCTGATTTCGTCGCGGCTTGTGGAGCGGTACACCAACAAGTTCGGGTTGGTGCGGGAGCAGCTGCCCGGGTGCCGGATGCAGCTTTCCGGGCCTTGGCCGCCTTACCACTTTGTCCAAAGCCTGCAGCGCACGGCCCCGCCGGCCGCCGCTGCCCAGGCCCGGGCGATTTCGGCATAAGACCTACTGCTGCTTGCGGGCGAGAAGCAAAGCATTCTCGCCCTCGCGCCGCATCGCGCCGGCCCGGTCGACCTTGCTCCAAAACGCCAGGAAGTAGTCGCCCGCCGAAAGGATGGACACCGAGGCCATGAAGTAAATGGCCGCGAGGGCGATGGAGTGTACCGGCAGCACGAACCAGCCGATATACCAGGCCTGCCATTCGTGGTCGAGCACCGCGGTCACCACGGAGACGATTTGGATCACCGTCTTCAACTTGCCAAGGTCGCTTGCCGCGATGGTGAAGCCTTCGGATGCGGCGATCGACCGCAAACCGCTCACCAGGAACTCGCGCCCGATCACCACGGTCGCCATCCAAGGCTTAACGATATGGGGGTTGTACTCGACTAAAGAGATAAAGGCGGCCGTGATCAGCAGCTTGTCCGCGAGCGGGTCGAGCAGCATACCCAAGGTGGTGATTTGCCCGCGCTTGCGCGCCAAATAGCCGTCCACCCCGTCGGTCACGAACGCCAGGATGAAAAAAACCGCGATACACAGCTCCTGCACGCCGGGGCTGGAGCGCAGGGGAAAGTAAGGCGACAGGAGCCAGATCAGGAGCGGCACACACAGGATGCGGCTGGTCGTGATGGAGTTGGGGAGGTTCACTCGTGGACGCCGGGCTGCCTGGGGCGGGATTGTAACCCCATTATGCACCAGCGCCGCTGCGCGCGATGCCTACAATCCGGTCCGGTTTCGCGGGAAGCAGACCGTTGATCGGCCGCTCAAGTGCCGCCCACGCCGGCGGTCAATACCTCGTCCAAGCGCGCGTGCAGCCGGTCGCTGAAGCCGACGGGCAGCTCAAACACACGGTCGTCCGCCGTCAGCACCAGGATGTTCCGGGTGGAGTCAAGCACGGCGGAGCAGATTTCGCAGTGCTGTAAATGGTTCTCAACCATGGCGCGGGTATCTTCAGGAAGGTCCCGGTCCAAATAGTCTGAGATGTAGTCCCATACATGTCGACAATCTACGACCAAGGCACCCACCTCCTTTTCGGTTTTTCCGCCGTCCGGTTCAGCTGCGGCGTCAGCTGCTTCTGTAGCATAATGCGCGCGCGGTGCAGACGAACCTTGACCGCCGCCACGGAGATGGACAGGGCTTCCGCGGTTTCGTTCACGCTCAGCTCTTCCATGTCGCGCAAGATAAACACCGACCTGTAGATCGGCGACAACCCGGCCACGGCGGCTTTCAGCATCTCGCGCACCTCTCCCCGTTCGACGGCTTCGGACGGGATTTCGTGCCAATCCCGGAGCAGGGCCGGGGAGATAACCTCCGTCCCATCATCCGAGGTTTCGTCCAGCGACTCCGTACGGTGATGGCTCAAGCGGCGCAGCCGGCTCCGCGCCTCGTTGAGCGTGATCGAGATCAGCCAAGTGGAAAACTTAGCCTCCGACCGGAAGCTGCCCAGGCTGCGGAACGCCTTGAGAAAAGCTTCCTGCGCGACATCCTCGGCATCGGCCTCGTTTTTTAGAAACGAGAGCGCCATGAGGTACACCTTGCGCTCGTGCGGCCGGATCAGCTCGTGATAGAGCTGCGTGTCGCCCGCCAGGATGGAAGCGATCATGGCTTGTTCACTCAGTGGTTTGCTTGCATCCATGCAGTGTATGGGCCTCCTCGGGAAGCCTTCCTTCCAGCATAGCTTGCTCGGAACGGGAGGGCGGCGCTTCCATTTCTAGGAGATAGCGGCGCGAAACGCGGTTACATGCCTGAGCACGAATGACACCGCGGGCCGATTTGCTGTAACTGCCCGGCTTTCCGGGCGGTCACAGATTCACGAGGCGGCAAAACGGCGTCCTCATGCATTGCTTCCCTGCTGATGCCTGGCTACCCGGTCAGAAAGACGGGTGGTCACTTTCCCCTTCAGCTATGTATTGCATCAGACAATCGCATAGCCCACCGTGCCGCAAGAAAGGACACGTTCCTTATGAAAAAATGCTTCAAGCTTTCCCTCCCCGCTCTCGGCTTGCTGTACGCCGCCGCGCTCGCGGCCCAAACGCCCAGCGACAGCGACAAGCACCACGAGATCAGCCTCCAGATCGGCGCGACCATCACACCGCAGGTTTCGCTCCAAAACGGCACGCAGGCGCAGTTCAACTCCGCCTTCACCCTTGGGGCTGAGTACAGCTATCGCTTGCTGAAGCTGAAAGGCATCGCGATCTCCCCCGGCATCGACTTCATCGCGTCCCCCTTGGATGCCAAGCTGTCGAACCCGCCCGCGAACGTCACTCCGCAGTACGCCTTTCTTTTTCTGACCCCAAACGTCCGCGTTACGGTCCGGCCGAACGGCGCGATCCGCCCCTTCGGCCTGTTCGGCGGCGGCTACGCGAACTTCGCATCGACCGTGCCCGCGGTGCCCTTGGTGGAGGTGCGCGGCAACGGCAGCGGCGGCGCGTTTGAGTTCGGCGGCGGCATCGACACGAAGCCGCTGATCACCCTGCCCAAACTGCCGATACTTGGAGCGCTGCCGGTGGGTGCGCGCTTTGAGGTGCGGGATTGGTACTCGTCCAAGCCCAACTACGGACTGCCTACGGGCGGCGGCCTGCAAAACCAGATCGCGTTCACGGGCGGCTTGCTGCTGCATTTGTAAGGAAACCGGGCGGCGGAACGCCGCCCATTCTCAGCTACAGCAGGGCCAGTACGTCCGAGGCGGAGGTACGGTCGCCGTGCTCGTGGCTGATCTTCTCAAAGGTGATCTTGCCTTCCTTGTTCAAGATGAATGTGGAGGGGTACGCGGTCTCGTGCGGGGCGTCCCAGCGCAGGCCGTACGCGTTGGTCATCTTGTAGTCGGGGTCGGTCACCAGCGTGATGTTCGGCGGCAGGTCGGCCTGCTTGGCCAGGAACTCTTTCGCGTGCTGGTCCAGTTCGGCGGGCGGGCCCGGATACACCAGGACGACGTCCGTGTTCTTTGACTTGAAGTCAGCCGCGTGGTCGACGAAGTCGTGCACCTGCTTGGTGCAGTACGGGCACTGGTAGCCAGGGTAGCCGCGCAGCACCACCAGCACGGTGGAGCGCGATTCGGCGACCTTGCTGCCGAGGCTGACTTGCGCGCCGGTCGGGGTGGCGAGGGTGAAGTCCGGGGCGGCCGCGCCCTTGGCCGGTGTGTCGGCGAGCGCGGTGGTTGCCGCCGCGAGCAGGGCGGCGACGGCAAAGCGGCGCATGGTCGGGAATGCTTGCATGAATGACTCCTAGTTTGATTTCCCTCGTGAGAGCGGGCGCGGCAGCGCAAGTTACACAATTGCGTAACTTGCGCGGGGCCGGGGCATCCTATAGCCTCTGACGGGTGTTGCCCGGGATCGAGGGTACGTGATGAAAGCGGTTCGCTGGTTGCTGTACATGCTGCTGGGCTTGGGGGCGCCCGCGTGGGCGCAGCTCCATGAGGCCGGGGACGGCTCGCCCGGGCCGGTCAAGGCTTCGCATCTCACGGCCGAGCTGATTTCCGGGGCGGCCTCCGTCGCGCCCGGCGGGGCGACCACCGTCGCGCTTTCGCTCAAGATGGACCCGGGCTGGCATGTGTACTGGAAATACGCGGGCGACGCGGGCGAGCCGCCCCAAGT
>CAXTSB010000174.1:0-5064 GCA_964246845.1 uncultured Acidobacteriaceae bacterium | reverse complement strand
ACGACGCGTCCCGCTCGCGGGGGAGGGGTGGGGCCGGGTTGGGTTTGGCGATCTGCCGTGCCGTCGTCCAGGCCGCCGGGGGCACGATCGAAGTGGAAAGCGCCCTGGGCGAAGGCACACGGGTCACGGTTTTCTTCAGGTCGGGTTAAGGTTCATGGGCGAGACTGTTTGCACGCCGGTGTGCCCGGCAGGGAGAATGTATGCGTTTGGTTTGCGGTGGTGTCCTGTTCGCTTTGTGCGGCGCGGCGGCCGCGCAGCAGCCGTACCGTGTGCTCGACCATTGGAAGATCGGCGGCGCGGGCGGTTGGGACTACCTGCTGGCGGACCCGGGCGCGTACATGGTGTACCTCACCCACGGTCCGCGCGTTGAGGTTGTTGACAGCATGAGCGGCAAGGCGGTCGGCGCAATCACCGGCCTCAAGGGCACGCACGGCATCGCGCTCGACCCCGACAGGAAAGTTGGCTATATCTCCGACGGCGGCGCGAATGCGGTTGTGGTCTTCGACCGCAAAAGCTTTGCGACGCTCGCCACGATCCCGACCGGCACCAACCCGGACGGCATCATCTACGAGCCGGTCACCAAAACCGTGTGGGCCTTCAACGGACGCAGCAAAAATGTAACGGTTATCGACGCCGCGACGCGGACGGCGGTCGCGACCATCGACCTGCCGGGCAAGCCCGAGTTCCCGCAGCCGGACGGCAAGGGCCATGTCTTCGACAACATCGAGGACAAAAACCTGGTCGTGGAGCTGGATGCCCAAGCCAAGACGCTGACCCGTTCCTTGCCGCTGACGGACTGCGACTCGCCTTCCGGCATGGCGTTTGACGGGGAGCACCACCGCTTATTTTCAGTGTGCGACGGCGGCAAGATGGCTGTGCTCGACACGGAAACCGGCAAGCAGCTTGCCTCGCCGTCGATCGGCGACGGCCCGGATGCCGCCGGCTACGATGCGAAGCGCCAGCTCGCCTTCAGCTCGAACGGCGGCGGCACGTTGAGCGTGATCGACGCGGCGCATGGGTACGCGACGGTCGAGTCGCTGCCGACGCAAAAGGGAGCGCGCACCATGGCTTACGATCCGTCCGCGGACCGGGTGTACCTGGTGACGGCCGAGCTGGGCCCACGCCCCGAGCCTACGGCCGCCAACCCGCGTCCACGACCCGCGATCGTGCCGGACACCTTCACCGTGCTGGTTGTCGGGCGCTGAGGTCACGGGTCAGCAGGTAGTACACCGCCGGGGTCACGACCAAGCTCAGGAGCAGCGAAATCGTGAGCCCGCCGATGACGGCGATGGCCAGCGGCTGCAACATTTGCGAGCCCGCGCCGAGAGCCAGTGCCAGCGGCAGCATGCCCATCACCGCGGCCAGGGCGGTCATGAGGATGGGCCGTAAGCGGCGCTCGGCGGCCATCAGCATCGCCGTGCGCGCGTCCGCCCCCTCGGCACGGTAGCGCTCGTCGGCGTCGAGCAGCAGGATGCCGTTCTTGGCGACGATGCCGATGACCATGATGAGCCCCATGAAGCTGGCCACGTTGAACGTGGTGCCCGTAAGCAGCAGCGCCCCGACCACCCCGGCGATCGACAGAACCGAGGAAGCCAGGATCGCCGCCGGCGCGGCGAAGTTGCGGAACTCGGTCAAGAGCACGCCGAAAACAAGCACAAGGGCCAAAACGAGAACGCGGGCCAAATCGGCGAAAGATTTCTGCTGCTCCTGGTAGGTGCCGCCGTACTCGACGCGCACGCTTGAAGGCAGGTGGAGAGCGGCCACGCGCGCTTGGACCTTGCGCACGGCCGTGCCCAGGTCCGTGCCTTCCAGCCGTCCGGTGACGACCGCGAGCCGCTCGAGGTTTTCGCGGCGGATTTCATTTTGCGGCGGAAGCTCGGTGACGGTCGTCATGGAGCCGAGCGAGGCGGTGCGACCCGTGCTTGAGTTGAATACCGTGTCGCGGATGGTTTCAAGCGACTGCCGCGTTTCCTCGCCGAGGCGCACGCGCACCGGGTACGGCCGCCCATTGCTGATCACGGGGGTGCTCGCTTCCACGCCGTCCAAGATGGAGGTCGCGTCTTCGGCGACCTCCTGCGGGGTGAAGCCGAGCCGGGCCGCGAGCGCCGGGTCGACCTCGAAGTTCGTCGCCGGCCCGCTCAGGGTGTTGTCGATGCCGTTTTCGACGTCGACCACGCCGTCGACTTTCCCGATGGCTCCCGCGACGCGCGGCCCAAGCTCATGGAGCAGGGCGGGGTCGGGCGAAAACAGCTTGACCTGGATCGGCTCGGGCGCATTCGAAAGGTCGCCGATCATGTCCTGGAGAATCTGCGTGAACTCGACATCGAGCTGGGGCACGGCGGCCTTGATCTGCTTGCGGGCGTCCGCGATGACCTCGTCGATGCCGCGGCTGCGCTTGGCTTTCAACTTGACCGAGATATCGCCGGTATTGCTTTCCGTCACCGCCGCCAACCCGAGTTGCAACCCTGTGCGGCGGCTGGTGCTTTCCACTTCCGGCTCGCGGCGCAGGATCTGCTCGACTTGGTCGAGCACGCGACCTGTCGAAGCAAGCGAGCTGCCCGCGGGCATGATGTAGTCCAGGATGAACGCGCCTTCATCCATTTCGGGCAGGAGGTCGGAGCCGAGTCCGCGGTACGCAATGAGGGTGCCCGCAACCAGCAGGAGGCAAGCAAGGCCGAGCCACACGGGGCGGCGGAGCGAGCCTTCCAAAATGCGGCGGTGCCGACCCATCACGCGCCGGAGAACCGGGCCGGACTCAGGGTGCGCGGCCCTGCCGGTGGGTTGTAGAAGGACCAAGGCAAGGCTGGGCGTCCAGGTCACGGCCAGCACGAGAGAAGTCAGCAGGGACACGGTCATCGTGACCGCCAGGGCGCGGAAAAAGCTGCCGGTCACGCCGGTCACCTCGATCAGCGGCAGGAACACGACCACGGGCGTGACAGTCGACCCGATCAATGGCCGGGAGATTTCGACAAGAGCTTTCCGCACAGCATCCACGCGCGTTTCGCCCCCGTCGCGGTGCAGCACGATATTTTCAACGACAACGATAGCGTCATCGATCACCAGGCCGATCGCCGCGGCCAAGCCGCCCAACGTCATCAGGTTGAAGCTTTCGCCGAGCAGCCACAGTACCAGGACGGTGACCGCCACCGTCACAGGAATGACCAGCCCGGCAATGAGCGACGAACGCCAGTCGCGCAGAAACAAAAACAGGACGACCGAGGCCAGGAGGAGGCCGATCAGGATCGCGTCGCGCACGCTCGCAATGCTTGCGCGGACCAGCTGCGATTGGTCGTAAAAGGGTGCAAGCCTCACGCCCTTCGGCAGCTTGCCGCGCAGCTGGGCGACGGCCGCGGCCGTGCCATCCGCGACGGCCACGGTGTTGCTCGCGGGCTGCCGCGTGATGTTCAACAAAACCGCCGGATGCCCGTCGGCGGACACAAAGGTGTATACCGGCAGCGCCGCCCGCACCACCTCGGCCACATCGCCGACGCGCACGGCCGCGCCGCTCGCTGCGGTCTTGACCGTAAGCTGCTTCAGGCCGTCGATGTCATGCGCCTGCGCGCCGACAAGCGCGAGCACAAGCTCGTGGTTCTGCTGATACAGCCCGGGCGAGTCGACGATGTTCGAGGCCCCGATGGCATTCGACAGATCGAGCACGGTGACGCCCGCGGCCTGCAGCTTGGCCAGGTTCGGCACCACATGGAACTCCGGTACCTGCCCGCCCTGCACGGTGACGGTGCTCACGCCGTCCACGCGGTTCAAGGGCGGCTTGAGCGTGTAGGTCGCGAGCTCCCAAAGGTCGGACGGGGATGCTGTGTCCGAGGTCAGGCTGTAGCCGAGGATGGGGAACGTCGCGAAGGTGAGCCGGTTCGTGGTGATCTTCGCCGTCGGCGGCAGCGTTTGCTCGACCCGGCTTAACGCGGAGTTGACCAGCTCCAACGTGCGGAACATATCGACCGACCAGGAGAAGAACAGGCTCACCTCGGCCGACCCGCGGCTGGTGGTGGAGCGCACGGTTTGGAGCCCCGGGACGCTGTTCATCGCGTCCTCGATCGGCTTGGTGACCGTGACCTGCATCTGCTCGATCGGCATCACGCCGTTATCCGCGCCGATGACCACGCGCGGGAAGTTCGTTTCCGGAAAGACCGCGATCGGCACCTGAAAGAAGGCGTACACGCCGGCGAGCGTCAGCGCAACGGCGGCGAAAAAGATGGTGCGCGCACTGCGCGCGAGCCAAAAATCCGGCTGCTTGCGCGCGCCGCGATAGGTCGGAGCGGCGGCGGCCATCAGTCCTTATCCTTTCCCGCCGGTTCATTTTTTCCGCCCCCGACGGACACCTTGCTCCCGTCATCGAGGCCGTAGCCGCCTTCGGTCACGACCATATCCGCTTCCGTGAGGCCGTCCGTGATCTGGGCTCGGTCGCTCGTGCGTATGCCGAGGGTGACCGCGCGCTTGTGCGCGGTGCCGTCCGCTGAAACGACCAGAACGCTTGCTCCGCCGTTTTCCGCAGGCAGGATCGCTGTGCTCGGCACCTGCAATGCTTTAGCGACCATCGCGCCGCGCAGCACGGCATGCACCGGGGTGCCGACCTTGTAGCGGCCTTCCGCATTGGGCAGGCGCAGCCAAACCTCCACGGTCGTCGAGCCCGGATCGAGCGCGGGGCTGATAAACGCGATCACAGCGGCTTGCGGCTCATCGATGCCGGGGACGCGGACCTCGGCACTGCCCCCGAGCTTGAGCTTTTGCGCCGACGCCTGCGCCAGGTGCAGCTTCGCGAGCAGGGAAGAGGTGTCCATCACGGTGATCACCGTGGTGCCCGCCGGGGCTGTTTCGCCCGGAAACAAAGGCCGGTCCGTCACGACGCCGTTGATGGGGCTGCGCAGGCTGCCGTAGCCCGCCTGCGCTTCCGCGCCTTCGTAGCGGCCTTTCGCGGAGGTGAGCTGGCCTTGGGCGGCTTCCGCGTTGGCCGCCGCCAGGGTGTTCCGCACACTTTCGAGGTGCTTGACCGCGGTGTCGTAGGCAGCCTGCGCCTGCACGGCGGCGGCGGCGGCCGTGTCGCTGTCG
>CAXTSB010000173.1:0-5068 GCA_964246845.1 uncultured Acidobacteriaceae bacterium | reverse complement strand
GATATTGCCCGAGCCGGTCGCGCGAATGTCCTGCTTACGGAACAAGCGCACCAGCAGGTAGCCCCAGGGGATCGAACCCAGCAGATAGGCAGCAGCGGCGATCAGCACGAACCGGGGCGCATCCATGGCGATTCGAGTGTACCGCAGCGCTGCACCGGATTTGAGGCCGTCAATTGGAGCTGAGCGCTGGACGCTAGAATCCTGTTCAGCCCACACCCGCTCGGAAAGGACCAGCCCTGCCCGATTTATTCGTTCCCGGACGCTTCCGCCGGCAGTACCCATTAGAGCGGTATGCCGCCGTGGGCGACGGGCGCACGCTTGCGCTGATCGGCCCGGACGGGTCCGCGGCGTGGTGGTGCGTGCCGGACCTGGACGCGGACCCGCTGTTCGACTCCCTGCTCGATGATCAGTCCGGCGGCTTCTTTTCGCTCCAACCGACAGACCCGTTCCAGGCAGCCCGCCGCTACCGCCCGAACAGCAACGTGCTCGAAACCGTGTTCACCACCGCTGACGGGCAGGTGCGCGTCACGGAAAGCATGAACTCGAGCCTGGCCGGACGCCTGCCCTGGTGCGAGTTCGCGCGGCGCGTGGAAGGCCTCGGCGGAATCGTGCCGATGGAAGCGCGGGTGGCATTCGGGACGCTCGCCGACACGGTTTCCCCTTGGCTCCAGCAAAACCCGAACGGGTCGGTTTTTCACGTCGGGTCGATCCTGGGCGCGCTGCGGCTCAGCCCGGAGTTCCGCACCGAGCGGGAAGGGGACCGCGGGATTGTCGCGCGGGTGGAAGTGCGTGAAGGCAGCCGCGCGCTCGCGGCAATCGTCGCCGGCCGCGATCAACCGCTCGGGATGCCCGCCCTTGCGGACATAGACCAGCGCATCGACCTGAGCGACGGAGCGTGGCAGGCCTGGGCCGAAGGACTTAAGTACGACGGCCCGTTCCGCGAGGAAGTGCGCCGGAGCGCGCTGATCCTCAAGCTGCTGCTTTACTCGCCTTCGGGCGCGATTGCCGCCGCCGCCACGACCGCGCTGCCGGAAAAGCTGGGCGGGAAGAAGAACTTCGACTACCGCTACGCCTGGGTGCGCGACGCGAGCTACACGCTTGATGCGTTCACCCGGCTTGGCCAAGTGCCGGAAAACCAAGCCGCCCTGGCTTGGCTGCTCCAGCGCTTGGGCGAGGAGGGTGTGAAACCCTGCTATCGCCTGGACGGCCGCCCCGTGCCGGAAGTCGAAGCCTTGGACCTGCCGGGGTACCGCGGTTCCCGCCCCGTGGTGCGCGGCAATTTAGCGGGCGCGCAGCATCAGCACGGCATCTACGGCGACATTTTCCAGGCAGCCGCGTTGTTTGTGGGCGCGGGCAACGTGCTCGACCAAGGCAGCACGGAAACACTTTCAGAACTCGCCGACCAGTGCGCCGACCGCTGGCGGCAAAAGGACCATGGCATCTGGGAGCTCGAAGAGCCCGAGCACTTCACCATGTCGAAGATCAGCGCCTGGCAAGCCCTGACCCGCGCCGCGCAGCTGGCAGAGCAGGGCCATCTGCCCACCACCTGCCTCGACCGGTGGCAGCGGGAGCGGGGGCGCATTGCCGCTTGGGTGGAGGAGCACTGCTGGTGCGCGGAGAAAAAGGCTTACACGCTCCATGGCGGGACCGACCGCCTGGACGCCTCGCTGGTGCTTGCGGTGCGCTGGGGGTTCGACGGGCAGGACCGGCTCAGTTCGACCTGCGATGCGGTCCGGCGCGAGCTGGGGCGCGGACCTTGGGTCTACCGGTACTCCGGGGCGGAACGGGAGGAAGGGGCATTCCTTGCCTGCACGTTTTGGCTCGTGGAAGCGTATGCAATGCTGGGCCGGCGGGCGGAGGCGGAAGCGCTTTTGAATGAAGCGGTGCGCGCACTCCCGTCCGAAGTCGGCATCCTGAGCGAGATGGTTGACCCCGGGAGCGGCACGGCTGTGGGCAATTTGCCGCAAGGCTTGAGTCACCTGGCATTGGTGCATTCCGTGCTCTCGCTGTATGCGGAGAAGGGCTAGGTGCCTACGTGCTTCAAACAAGAATGGGTGTCGTCCTGAGCGAAGCGAAGGACCTGCTTTTACTCGGACGCGCCGAAAAAGCAGATCCTTCATCGCTGCACTCTTCAGGAGGACGCCTCGTGAAGTGCCCGTACCTTTAACTCAGCGGCGGTATGTTGATCTGCTGCCCGGCATGAATCTTGTCCGGGTCGGCGATGCCGTTGGCTTGCGCGATCTTGCCGTAGTGGTTGGCCGAGCCGTAAAAGTACTGGCTGATCTTGGAAAGGTTCTCACCGGATTGGATGGTGTACGCCTGCTCGGCCCCGCCGGTGGTGCCGACCTCGTGGTGGAGGTCGGAGAAGGTGGGGTCCGACTGCTTGATCGCATCCCAAATGCGGTTCGCGATTACGGTTGACGGCACCGTGCCGCGGAGGAGGAGCTTGTCGCCGTCCAAGCCGACCTCCTGGAGCTGGGCGCCCTGCGGAGCGAAATGCGAAAATATCTGGAGAACGGGAGCGTACTTCTGCTTCAGCTGTTCTAGGTCAGCCATGGTGATCCTTTCTGTCGGTTTAGAAAAGTTTGCCGAGCAAGCCGCCGATCCCGCTCTGGCTGCCGGCCTGCTCCGGCAATTGTCCCGAGCCCTGCGACAGGTGCGACATCAACATCGGCAGCGCGACCGCAAGCGCCATCTTGGCCATGCCCGAGCTCACGCCCGCGTGCTGCGCCACTGCTTGGAGGTTGCCCTGCCCCATCCCTTGCTCCACCTGCTCGGGATTGAGGGTTTGCGGCTGCTGCCCCGGCTGCGTGTTCATCCAGTTGTCTACGTGCCCGCCCATGCCGTTCGAGCGGAACTGCTCCGCCAAGCCGTTCAGCCCGCCCGGCTGCGAGCCGAAATGCTGCATCAGCCCTTGCACTACGGACTGGTGCTGCTCCGGCGTCGCCTGGCCCGCGCCGCCGCCCGCGAACGATGAAAGCATACCCATCAAACCCATATGTATCCCTCTTTTCTCCTTGCAAGGGGTGGGATGAGCAAACGGGCGCGCGGGCAGTCTCGGGCTAGCTGGAAGCGGTCCGCTTGCGGAGAAGGCGCTTCCGCACCAAGTCCAGCGCCGCCTGCGCGGCATATTGGCGAATGCGCTCGCGGTCGCCTTGGAACCGCTTTTCCTCGACATCGGTTTCGACCCCGTCCGAAACCGCGATGTAGACCAGCCCGACCGGCTTCTCGTCCGTGCCGCCGTCCGGCCCCGCGATGCCGGTCACGCCCAGGCCCAGGGTGCTGCCGGTTTCCGAGCGGATGCCGGTCGCGAGCGCCGAGGCGACATCCCGGCTCACCGCGCCGTTGGCCGCGATGACTTGCGGAGGCACGCCCGCGAACAGGGTCTTGAGCTCGTTCGAGTACGCGACGGCCCCGCCCACGAACGCCCGCGAGGAGCCCGCGATGCTCGTGAGCCGCTGCGCGATCAGCCCGCCCGTGCAGCTTTCAGCCACCGCGAGCGTGCTGCCGGCCAGTTCCAGGTGGTTCAGCACGATGCGCTCCAGCGTTTCGCCCTGCGTCGAGTACACGACATCATCCAGCTCGGCCTCGATCGCGTCAGCCAGCATGTCCACGCGGGCGTGCGCCTGCTCGAGGGTGGGCTTGGTGCAGATCAGGTTCAACTGAATGTCGCCCAGGTGCGCGAGGATCGTGGTCTCCACATCCGTGAACCGCTTGTAGATGGGCGCGATCCGCGCGTCGCAGGCCGACTCGCCGATCATCGCCGCCTTCAGGGTACGCGTCGCGAAGAACCGCTGCGGAATGGCCTCGGTGAGGCGGGGCGTGACCTCAGCATCCCACATGGGCTTGAGCTCGCCCGGCGGCCCGGGCAGCAAAACCAGGAGCTTGCGGTGCTCTTTGTATTCGGTGTCGAGCCACTGCCCCGGCGCGGTGCCGGTTGAGTTCGGCAAGGGCTCCGCGCCTTCGAGCACATCGCCCTGCTTGGTGTTGTTCTCAGTGATGGCGATGCGCCGGGCGGCGAACCGCGCGTACAGGTTCGCGACGATCTCCTGGTTGCGTTTCAAGCGGATGCCGAGCGCCTCGGCTGCGGACTCGCGCGTCAGGTCGTCCTCGGTCGGCCCGAGCCCGCCCATCAGGACCACGATATCGGCCCGGTCGAGCGCCTGCCGGATGGCCGTGACGAGGTGTTCGCGGCGGTCGCCGACGATGGTTTTGGTGGAAATCCGTACGCCCAGCTCGTTCAGCTTGCCGGTCAGATACAGCGAATTGGTGTCCTGCCGGTACGGCGTCAGCAGCTCGGAGCCGACCGCGATGATGTCACAGTTCATTCTTAGGACTGTAGTGCATGGGCGGTGCCGGTGTGTACTGGGGCGGTTCAGGACGGTTTGCCGGTTGCATTGACTTACGCTTGCATCATAAGCGCGACACGGTTTTCGGCCGATCCGGACGGCGTAGGTTATGGGTGTATTTCAGCCGAGTGGTGCGGTTCTGGAGCCGTCGAGATTCGCACGTGCAGGATGCGATGCGCTACCTGCCTGAAGACATCCGATCGCTTTTGCATCTCCGCGGTCGAGAAGGGACCGAAGGAATGCAGCCAAACAGCGCGGATCACAGATGCCAGTTCTTCTTCCGACAATGCAGTCTCAGAATGCCCGGCCAGCGCACCTGCAATGCTCCGGGACTCGGCAGCATATTCATTTTGTGGGGCACCGAGCTCTAAAAGGCCTTCAATGTCCTCAGCCCAAAGTGCTTCCCGCACATCCTCATCCGTAATTTTCATGGCTGCTCCCACATAAATACCGTGATGACCTTACCCTGGTTTGTGCCTGCTTCCTCAATGATGACCCGAAGATGATTCGCCGTAGAGATACTCTGCGGCGTTCCGTACTTGCCGGTTTTGGAGCGGACAGTGCCGACCCGCTTTGCTGCTTCCATGGCATCGTTCACCTGTTCGCGGGTAATGCCTCGTTCGGCAAGCCTTTGAATCGCGTGCTCGGTAAAGTCCACCATAGGCTGTTTCGCTAATCCGCACTCAGAACAGCCGCAACCCCTCCACCCCCAGCGGCAG
>CAXTSB010000172.1:0-5072 GCA_964246845.1 uncultured Acidobacteriaceae bacterium | reverse complement strand
CATAAAAACATCGCGTACAAGCCCGCCGCAGACGCGGTCTCGGGCCTCGGCAAGGAGGCTTCGCCTGCGAGCAAAGACCGCCTCCGCGCCGTTCTCCGCGCGTACTCGGACGCGGCCGCGGGCTTTCTCGACGGCTTTCTGCCGCCCTACCGGGGCCACCTGCGCCGCGACTACGCCTCCTTCCGCCCGCAGGAGGAGCAAAACCGCGGCCTGCCCACGCGCAAGCGCAACGACCTGCTCCACACCGATGCCTTCCCCACCCGGCCCACGGGCGGCGCGCGCATCCTGCGCTTCTTCTCGAACATCCATCCCACGCGCACCCGCGACTGGGTCGTCGCGGAGCCCTTCCGCACGCTCCTGCCCCAGTTCGCACCCGCGCGCATCGCCCCCCGGCACGATGCCCCACTGACCCGCTCGGCGAAGTCGTTTGCCGTTTCGCTTGGGCTAGGGAAGTTAGCCCCAAACCTCAAGCGCGGCCCCTACGACGACTTCATGATGCGCTTCCATAACTTCCTGAAAGAGGACGAAGTGTGGCAGCGCGAAGCCCCGCACGAGGCTGTTAACTTCCCCCCAGGCTCCAGCTGGATGGTCTTCACCGACACCGTCCCCCACGCGGTCCTGGCCGGCCAGTACGCGCTGGAGCAGACGTTTTTACTGGCCCCCGAAGGGCAAGTCGCGCCGGAGCACGCGCCGTTGCAGGTGCTCGCAGCTCGAAGTGGCAATTTTGATGGGAACTAAGCTGAGTCCTTCAGTTCTAAGTCGTACAACGTTCTAAACCAGGCGACGAAGCCCTGCGCTAACGACGAGTTATGGTCCAAAACTCGCCTAGTGATTGCTCGTCCGAACGACTGGCCGGGCGGATCTTGCCAAGCCAAAAAGCTGTGCATTGCCGCTTTTGAAAATGGGTCGGTTTGTATGAAGCCCCATGCTGCAATGCCTGCTCCGATGAAGAAACCGCATAGCTCCAGAGAATGGAAGCCGCTTCAGGGACGAGTAGACTTAGAAATGTTTCAATCGCACCTTCTTGCCTATTATCCGGCATAATCCATAAGCCGAAGCGTTTCCCTATATTTGTCTCAACAATCAAGCCAGAAGAGGGAAGCCCATTTGGAAACCCCTCAACCATATCGCGCAGCGATGCCACGATACTCTGAAAACGCCCTGTCGCTGAGATATCGGCGTCAATGACGATGCCCAGCGTTCCAAGATTTGGCGCTTTTAGCTGAGTAGTAAGAAATTCTTTCTTAAGTATTTCATCAACGCTCTTTCCCACTTGGATGTTCACAGGTGCCAGATCGGGATCAGCGGGCCAATCCACATAAGTTTCCATCAGACAGGCGATCGCGTACAGATCCTCCTTGCCCTCTACAATCAACTGCTTCGGATTGCTCTTGCCCAATCAGCGTACCTCAATCTCATTTTCGGAAGCCACTTCAAGCTCGATCTCGTTGTAGGAAACAGCCCTCGACGACCCTGCTTCTATTCTTTGGAGCGATACATGCCCCTTCATGCTCTCCTCAGCGGAAAAAGCCAATCCCAGACTTCTAACGCAATCATAGCTATGTGTGGTTGCGAATACCTGCACGTCAAAGCTGCGAGCAGAAGCCAAAATCATTTTCCACAAGTCTGGCATAACGCTGTAATGCAGACCTGTGTCTATTTCGTCAATCAGAAGTACCCCGCCGCTACAACGCGAGACCGCGACCGCAAGGGCAAGCATGCGCCATGCGCCCTCACCCAAGCTGCCTATTGGCACAGGCATTTCCTGCCCTTCCATACGAACTATAAATCCCCCGCGATAGCGGCTCGACAGAAGCCCCGGTTCAGCCTCGTATTGAGAAGCAATTCGCTCTATGGCTGGGTCAAGTATCCTAAGTGCAAAGAGCACACGTTCCTCGTCTGGAGTCAGCGCTATCTTGCTCCACATAGGCAAGAGCGCCCGCATTTCCAAAGAACGGGCACTGACAAATTGAACAGGCAAGTCCCGCTTGATTTCTTGGGAGTCGAGCCTCCGCATTTTACGCCGATACAGCATTGGCGGAGTCATCATCCCGCCCTTCGCGGTCAATGGTAAAACATTGAAGTCCGGAGCAGGCTTTCCTTCGATGTTTAAAGCCAGTGCTGGCGATAAACCTTCGCCTTCATCAAATGACAACTGGACAGCATCAGTCGACCTATACTCATCTACGACGACGCTAAGCGTCCTTGAAGAAGCCTGTGTATCTGAGCAACTCAGATTGAAATGCGACCCAAGCTGAAGATCGTGCCCATAGAAGAGATGTGCGACGTCGAGTAATCTATCTCGTGTACCAAGCCGCTCTTCGACTAGAGTCTCTCCGCGTTCTTGCTGAATTTGCCACAACGATTCAGGGCTGCCGCGCAAAGCCAATAAAAGCAGCGCTTCAAGAACAGAACTCTTGCCGCTGTTATTTGCACCGACCAGCAGATTGACGCGCTCTAACCCCGCCATCTCGAAATGGTCAAAACGCCTGTAGCCCTGTACTGAAAGCGTTGAGATCATGCCAAAAGTTTACTCTAGGCGTTTTGACCCGGGCGGAAAGTCACCATACTTTATTTCTCTAATCTGCATCGTTAAGCCTGCGCGACGCGCATGCGCCTCCACCGCCGCCTGCACCCGCAGCGCCAATTCCAGTGCGGCCCGGCCTTCCCCGCCGCTGACGATCACGCCGGCCTCGCCCCGCACCGCCTTCACAAACCCCTCCAGCTCCGCCCGGAGCGGCTCGCCCGGCACCACCTCCGGGTTAGCCATCGCGAGCTCGGGCATCTGCCCTCCGGACTGTACCTCGATCACCAGCAGATCCTGACGGGCGTAGTCGACCGATACATACTGCCCGGGCTGGAAGAAGCGCAGTTTGCGTACGCGCTCGGTCGAGACCCGGGAGGCGGTGAAGTTCGCGACGCAGCCGGAGGCGAACTCGACCCGGACGTTGGCGATGTCGGTGCGGCCGGAAAGAATCGGCAGGCCGACAGCGCGGACCTCCCGCACCTCCGAGCGCGCGAGCTGGAGCACGATGTCGAGGTCGTGGATCATCAGGTCGAGCACCACGTCCGTGTCGAGCGAGCGCGGCGAAAACACCGAAAGCCGGTGCGCCTCGAAAAACATGGGACCGCGCAGCAAGGGCCCGAGCGCCGCCACCGCCGGGTTGAACCGCTCCAAATGCCCTACCGCCAGTACGCACTCCTTCTCAGAAGCGAGCGCGATCAGCTCGTCCGCTTCGGCCAGCGTCGGGGCGATCGGCTTTTCCACCAGCACATGCACCCCGGCCCACAGCAGGGCAGACGCCGCGGCATAGTGCAGCGAGGTGGGCGTGCACACGCTTGCCGCATCCACCCGCACACCGGATCGAAGCAGATCCTCCACCGACGCGAACACGGGTTCAGGGCCATCAAAGCCGCGCGGGTCCACGACCGCCGCGAGCCGCACACCCGGCAGCTCGCGATACACCCGGATGTGATTGCGCCCGAAAGCTCCGGCTCCAACAACGGCGACTTGCAGATCGGAAGCCGCGCTCAGCGCCCCGCCTTGCCCTGAATGGTCGACAGGCAGCGCGTGTACATTTCGAGCAGCAGCGTTACCTGGTCTTCCGGTTTGGCGGAGCTTGCCGCGGTAAAGCCGGTCGAGGGTGAAGTGGTGCGCAGGATATTGGTGCTACCCGCGACAAACTTCAGCAGGTCGAGCGCGATGTCCTCGTCGCGCCGGGAAGGCCCGTTCGAGGCCGGGGCGGTCGGTGCAGCGGGCTGGGTAATCGGATCCATCGTGTTCAGTTCTCCAGCCCCGATGCTAGCAAAGCACGGCTTCGACCTGCTCCAGGCCCCACTCCAGATCTTCGCGTTCAATCACCAGCGGCGGCGACACCCGGATCACCCGCTCGTGCGTTTCCTTGCACAGCACCCCCCGCGCGCGCAGCGCCTCACAGTAGGGCCGCGCCGGTACGTTCAGCTCCACGCCGATCCAAAGACCGCGACCCCGCACGTCCACAACCTTGTCGCTCCGCATCGCGGAAAGGCGGGCAAGCGCATACGCCCCCAGCTCAGCCGAGCGCTCCGGCAGCTTTTCCTCGACAAGCACGCGCAAGGCCGCCCGCGCCACCGCGCATGCCAGCGGGTTGCCGCCGAACGTGCTCCCATGGTCGCCCGGGTTCAGCACGCCCAGCACCTCCTCGCGCGCCAACACCGCCGAAACCGGATAGAACCCACCCGAAAGCGCCTTGCCGATGATCACCGCATCCGGTTGCACCTCCTCGTGCTGGTAGGCGAACAAACTGCCCGCGCGCCCCAGCCCTGCTTGGATCTCATCGGCAATCAGGAGCACATTGTTCAGGGTGCAGGCCTTGGAAATCGCACGAAGGTAACCCTCGGGCGGGACGATAATACCCGCCTCGCCCTGAATCGGCTCGACCAGCACCGCACAAGTGTTCGGGGTGATGGCCGCTTCCACTGCCGCGGCATCGCCGTACGGCACCGTCCGGAAACCGCCGGGGAACGGACCGAACCCCGCCCGATACTGCGCCTCGCAGGAGAAGCCGACTACCGCGATCGTCCGCCCATGGAAGTTGCCGCCGCACACAATGATCTCGGCCTGCCCATCGGGAATGCCCTTTACTACCGCGCCCCATTTGCGCGCGACCTTCAGGGCCGTTTCCACCGCTTCCACGCCGCCGTTGCAGGGCAGCGCGCGCTCGTAGCCGGTCAGCGCGTGCAGTTCCTCAAGCAACCGCGGCAGCTGGTCGTTCCGGAACGCCCGCGAGGTCAGGCACACGCGCCCGGCCTGCTCCGTCATCGCCGCCAGGATCGCGGGATGGCAGTGACCCTGGTTCAGCGCCGAGTATCCGGCCAGGAAGTCCAAGTAGCGCCGCCCCTCCACATCCCACATCCAAGCCCCGCGCGCACGCTCAATCACCACGTCCAGCGGATGATAGTTCTGCGCTCCATAGCGGTCTTCGAGCCCGATCAGCTCGTCCGCAATGCCCTGCTCGAAGGTTTCCATGTTTCCCCGCCCCCGCGGCTTCAGAATCTCACGCCCGTCAAGAGCCCTCAGCTAAAATCCACCC
>CAXTSB010000171.1:0-5084 GCA_964246845.1 uncultured Acidobacteriaceae bacterium | reverse complement strand
GCGACCGACCTGGACCAAAGCCTCCGCACCGCTTCCAACGCCAAGGTCAAAAAATCCGGCGCATGCACCATGCCCGCGCGCAAGCTGTACGACTACATCAAGCTGCTGCCCGACGGCGAAGTCTCGATCAAGACCATGGACAACCATTGGGTCCAGATCCGCGCCGGTCGTTCCAACACCAAAATGGTCGGCATGGCCCGCGCGAACTTCCCGCAGGTGCCTGACTTTCCCTTGGGCAGCGGCACCCGCATCCCCGCGGTTTCCCTGCGCGACATGATAGCGAAAACCGTCTTCGCGATCTCCAACGAGGAGTCCCGCTACACCCTCAACGGCGCGCTGCTCATCCTCAAGTCCGAGTCGCTCGCCATGGTCGCCACCGACGGCCACCGGCTCGCCTTCATCGAGAAAACCGGAGAAAACCTCGAAAACGTCACCGGCGAGCGCAAGGTGCTGATCCCCCGCAAAGCCCTCCACGAGCTCCAAGGCTTGCTCGCCAACACGGAAGCGACCGAGGTCGAGTTCGCCGACGACGAGCACCAGCTTTACTTCCGCATCGGGCAGCGCGTGCTCACCAGCCGCAAGCTTTCCGGCAACTTCCCCGCGTACGAGGCCGTTCTCCCGCGCGACAACTCCCGCTTTCTGGTCGTCCGCGCCGAAGAGCTCCAGCAGTCCATCCAACGCGTTGCCCAGTTCGCCGACGAACGCTCCGGCGCGATCAAGATGCGGCTCGAGTCGAACGAGCTCCGCATCTCCTCCTCTTCCAACGAGGCCGGCGAAAGCGAAGACGTCATCGAAACGCCCTACGGCTTCGAGCCCATTGTCGTCGGCTTCAACTCGCAGTACCTGATCGACTTCCTGAAAGCGGTCGGGAGCTCGGGCGAAGTCCGGCTCGAGTTCAAGGACGCGCAGTCAGCCGGTCAAATGCGGCCCGAAGATACGGAGAATGAAACACGCTATCGGTATATCATCATGCCAATGCGCATCTGAACCTTGGCCCGCGCTTCCCCCGTTTCAAGGAGCTGTTTGTTTTGACACCGAGAGCCGTCGGTATCTTTTTCTTGATCTTTGCTGTCGTCCTCTTTGCCGAGTGGTTCGAGTTTCTTCGTGGATTTGACACCAGTTCCTGGCCGGCAAGCAACTGGGTCATCATGGCCTTCGTGATTGTCGCTGAAGCAGTAGCCGTAGGTATCGTGACGCGTACCGTCGACCGCTCCTTGCCCGATACCGGCGGCCGGGTCGCGAAGGACACCCGCCAGCCGCGCCGTACGTCCTCGCGCCGCTAGGGTCTGATCACCGCTGTTCCAGGCCCGGCTCCCAAGCCGGGCTTTTTGCTTGCATGAAGCACGACTCATTCAGTCTCAGATTGATCCCCGACCGAAAGACTCGTATATTGACCCTAAGCAAGAACAGCGCCGGAGCCCGCCCAAACTCTTTGGCGGAGCAAGCAGGCTTCCGGACGCGTACACAACAGACCCGTAAACGGTCCTGCCGCGTGGCTTCATTCTAGGCGCGTCGCGGTCCGTTTCCAAAAACCAGCCCGGCGTCCGACCACGACCGCTGCGGCTAGAACGGCCGAGCCATGCGCTTTCACTCCGAACCATTTGTCCTCAGCATCGCCTTATGCGCCGCGGCGTCCCCTGTCTATGCCCAGCAGCGCTCGTTCACCATCGCCGCGGGCACGCTTGAGGCGGCGCTGGCAAGCTATGGCCAGGCCACCGGCCTTGCGGTCCACGTCAATGTTCCGGTTACAGACTTAAAATCCCCCGGCGTCCAGGGCAGCTTTTCCGACGCGGACGCGCTCACGCAGCTGCTCACCGGGACCGGCCTGAGCGCGCAGCCCGCGGCAGGCGGTTTCACCGTCGGGCTTGCGGCGAGCGAGAACGTCACCGTCCACGCCGACGATACCCTCCCGCAGATCGCGCTCGACCGCTTTCCCGCGCCGCTGCTCGACACGCCGCAGTCCATCACCGTCGTCTCCGCCCAAACCATTCATGACCAGGGCGCGACCACCCTGCGCGACACCCTCCGCAACGCCCCCGGCATCTCGCTCGCCGCCGGCGAGGGCGGCTCCCAAGGCGACAACCTGACCCTGCGCGGCTTCACCGCCCGCAATGACATCTTCCTCGACGGCTTCCGCGACTTCGGCTCCTACTACCGCGACCCGTTCGACTACGAACAGGTCGAGGTGCTCGAGGGACCGTCCTCGGTCGCCTTCGGCCGCGGCTCCACCGGCGGCGTCATCAACCAGGAATCAAAACCCGCCACCCTGCGCCCGTTTGTGCACGTCGACGCGCAAGGCGGCACGGACCTGACCCGACGCCTCGCCGTCGACTACAGCCAACCGTTCTCGCCGACCGCCGCGTTCCGCCTCAATGCCGTCGGGCACGAGTCCGATGTCGCAGCCCGCGACGTCACCGAGAACCGCCGCTTCGGCATTGCCCCTGGGCTCGCCTTCGGTTTGGGAACGCCCACACGCTTGAAGCTGGACTACTTCCACTTCAATGAGAACGACATTCCCGACTACGGCATCCCCTGGTACCTCAACGGCCCCGCACCCGTGGCTCGGCACAACTACTACGGCTTCCGCGAAGGCAATTATCTCCGAACCGCCGTCGACCAAGGCACCCTGCGCCTGGAACGCGACCTGTCCGGCTGGGCCGTGCTGCGCGAGAAGCTCCGCTACAGCCGGGATGAGCGCAACGCCCGCATCACCGAGCCGCAGCTCAACAACGCAAGCGCCGGCCTGATCACCCGCTCCACCCCGCTCGACCAGATCCTGGTCAGCCGCAATCAGATCGCCGTCTACTCCAACGAAACCCTGTTCTGGGACCAGCTCGACGCCACTGTCCGGGTCAACACCTTCGGTTTGCGCCATGCCGCCGTGATCGGAGCGGAGGGCGGCCGCGAAACCTCCGACCCTCGCCGGCCCACCTTCAACTCCGCCGTTGCTACCGTCGCCGGCAAACCGACGCTGGTCAACAGCGTTCCGCTGACCAGTCTTCTCCATCCGGACGAGGACCAAGGCTTCGCTGGCACGCCGCTTCTTTCTTCCAATGTCCACGCCACATCGCTCAGCTGGGGCGTATACCTGCTCGACACCATCCAGCTTGGGCAAAAATGGGAGCTCACCGGCGGCGGGCGGTATGACTCCTTCGGCACCGACGTAAGAAATATCAATTACACTCCGGCCATCGTGGCGGGTGCCGTCCAGCAAGGCGCGCCCACGATCACCTACCCGTCTCGGCTCGACCGTCGCCCGTCCTGGCGCGGCGCCCTGACATACAAGCCGGTGCCGAACGGCAGCGTTTACTTCGGCTACGGCACCTCCTGGAATCCCTCAGCGGAAACCCTGGCTCTCACGGTCGGCCCGAACGGTTCGGGAACCGCGAATCTTGCTCCCGAGATCAACCGCTCCTACGAGGCCGGGACAAAATGGGACTTGCGCAACAGCCGCTTGTCTTTGCGCGCCGACCTGTTCCGCACCACCAAGGACAATGCCCGCGAGTCCTCCCCGGCAAACTCGCTCCTGTACGTGCTTGCCGGAGCGCAGCGCGTGGAAGGCGCGGAAGCCGCGATCACCGGGCGACTTACCGAACGTTGGCAAGTTTTGTCCAGCTATACCTTTCTTCACAGCCGTGTTGTGAGCTCGCAATTCTATCCGCAGTCGGTAGGTTACAAGCTGGCGAATGTTCCCGACAACCTATTCAATCTATGGTCGACGTATCAGCCGACCACGCGCTGGGTGTTCGGAGGGGGCGGCAACTATGTCGGCAGCCGCACGGCAAGCTCCACCGTACCGCTTGATCCTGTTACCGGTTTAGTCAGGCAAGTGCCCGGCTATGTCGTATTCAATGGTTTGGCGAGCTACTCCTTGAACGAACATGCAAACCTCCAAGCGAATATCTTCAATCTGACGAATGCCGATTACATCGATCAAATTCACCCAGGTCACTTAATTCCAGGCGCGGGCGCTTCCGCCCTGTTCGGGCTCAACTACAAGTTCTGAAACTGCAAGGTTAGAGAGGTGTCATCCTGAAGAGCATAGCGACGAAGGATCTGCTTTTCTTCTCGTGGGAACTGCGGCATGAAGAAAGCAGATCCTTCGCTTAGCTCAGGATGATCCTCCGTGATAAACCTGCTGCACCCACTGCAAAACTCTAAAATCTAATGCTCATCACCATCCCTGACGTCCTCACCCCTGACCAAGTAACCCGCGCCCGCTCTGTCCTCTCGCAGGCGGAGTGGGTGGACGGCCGCGTCACCGCCGGCCACCAATCCGCGCTCGCCAAGGACAACCTGCAAATCCCGGAAGGCTCACCCGCCTCCGAGGAACTCGGCGGCATGATCCTGGCCGCGCTCGGGCGCAACCCGCTTTTCATCTCCGCCGCGCTGCCCGCCAAGGTTTTCCCGCCGCTGTTCAACAGCTACGCGGGCGGCCAAAGCTTCGGCACGCACATCGACAACGCCATCCGCCACGTCAAGGGCTCCTCGCACCGCGTGCGCTCCGACATTTCGGCGACCCTCTTCCTGACCCCGCCCGAGGACTACGACGGTGGCGAGCTCCTTATCGAGGACACCTACGGCGTCCACTCGGTTAAGCTGCCGCTCGGTCACATGGTGCTGTACCCATCCTCAAGCCTGCACCGCGTCGAACCCGTTACCCGAGGCCGCCGGGTGAGCTCGTTCACTTGGATTCAATCCATGGTCCGCGCCGACGCCCAACGCACCCTCCTCTACGACCTCGACCAAGCCGCCCAGCGCGTCAATCGCGACACCCCGCAAAGCCCTGCCGCGGTGCAGCTAACCGGGATTTACCATAACCTGCTGAGGCAATGGGCGGAGGTGTGAATAGCCTAAGTCCGCTCGTTTGCACGCACTGCAAAGCAAGCAAATCCTTCGCTTAAGGTGACGGCGTATTTCAGCACACAACACAGCTCCTGACAATTGTAAGTAAGCGGCATCGCTGCTTCAGTAGCTCCGCACCTACTGCCGCAACTACACAATCGTAGCCCCTTGCCAGCCCTCATACGAATCAGCCTCCGTCACCCCCGCCACATGCGGGTGCTTTTGGAGCGAAGCCCGCA
>CAXTSB010000170.1:0-5140 GCA_964246845.1 uncultured Acidobacteriaceae bacterium | reverse complement strand
CTTACCTCGTGGAGCCGGGGGGGGGACAGGGAAGTTCTCTGGGCGGGAGATGCCGGCCGGCTTTGTCGGTTTAAAGGTGCTCTGCTTGTTTGCTTCCGGTTTAGCGTCGGTTGCTCTGGACTGCTCTGGGTTGTGGTTCATATTTAAGATCACCTCACCCTCCAAGGCTACAACGAACGCGATGGGCCGACCAAGCAAGAATGCTGCTCCTGATCCACCAGATGGCTCCCTTGCTAAACTCCTATCAGCAATGATTCTCCCTTTTGTCCGCGAGCTCCTGGCGGACCTGGAACGGTCCACAGCCTTTGAGCAGGCGGCCCGGCACTTGTCGCTGGGGCGCGGGCGCAGGCGTGTCTCCGGGCTCACCGCCACCGCCCGCGCTCTGTACCTGCCCCTGTTCGCCCGTGCGGCCAAGCTGCCCGCCATCGTGCTGGTGGCCGACAACAAAGCCGCGGACGCCCTCCACACCGCCGTCCGCGCCGCCTGCGAGCTCACCGGCGCGCTCGCCCCGAAGCGCGTCGTCAAGCTGCCCGCGCCCGATGTGCTTGCGTTCGAGCACCTGTCGCCCCACGCTGAAGTGCAGGAAACCCGCGCCGCCGCGCTCTGGAAGATTGCGACCGACGCGGCGTCCATCGTGATCGCGCCGGTGGAAGCAGCCGCGCAAAAGCTGTTCCGCCCGGAGTATTACGCCGACTTGGCCCGCACCATCCGCCGCGGGCAGGAGTATGACCTCGCCGAGCTCACCACGCACCTGGCGAGCGTCGGCTACGATGCGGTCGACCTGGTCGAAATGCCGGGGCAGTTCACCCGGCGCGGCGGCATCCTCGACGTGTACTCGCCCGAAGCCGAGCGCCCCGTCCGCATCGAGTTCTTCGGCGACGAGATCGAGTCCATGCGCCGGTTCGACCCCGAAACCCAGCGCTCGCTGCAGCCTTTGGACCAGGCCACTCTGCTTCCGCTCACGGAAACGCCGGTTTCCGAGCGCCTCCTCGCTGCCGTCCACGCCCGCCTCACCGGTTCCGGCCTCGACGATGAGGACGCAGTGGATCGCTCGGCTGTCGCGGGGGTCACGGTATTTCCGGGGTGGGAGTTTTTCGCGGGCGTCGCCGGCGCGGACTCCTCACTGCTTGCCTTGTGGAAGCGCGCGGTGGTTTTTGTCGAGGAGCCCGGGATGCTCCGCAACCATCTGGAACGCTGGTGGGACAAGCTCGCGCAGCGGCACGAGCGTTCAAATATCGGCCAGCTGATGCGGCCCGAGGACCTGTACCGCGAGCCTGAACTGCTGCTCGCCCTCATCTCGAACCAGCCGGGCCTCGACCTCGACCAGCTCGGGATCGTTGATGTGCTCGAAGACGACGCGGCCCTAGGCGAGATTCCATTCGAAACCCGTCCGACGACGCGCTTCCACGGCAACACGGTCGCGCTCACCGAGCGGCTGCGCGAGCTGCTCGACTCGAAGCAGCGCGTCCTCGTCGCTGCGGCCAACCAGGGCGAAATGGAGCGCATGGCCGACCTCCTGCGCGAGTACGAGATCCCCTACCGCATCGGCTGGCGCACCGAGCAGGCCTCCTCCGAACTCGCCCTCAATGAGGCAAAGCAGCGCGCGGGCGAGCGTGTGCCGCCCATCCTGGTCCGCGCCCCGCTCGCGAACGGCGTCGCGCTCACCGATGCAAACCTGATCATCATCGGCGTCAACGACGTTTCCGACGACGCCGACGTCCAAGCCCGGCCCGCAGTCAAAAAGTCCAAGACCTCGGCGTTCGTTTCCGACTTCCGCGACCTCACCGTCAACGACTACGTGGTTCACGTCGAGCACGGCATCGCCCGCTACATGGGGTTGCGCGAGATCGTGCAGGACGGCGTCAACGTCGAGTTCATGATCCTCGAGTTCCACGACGCGGCGCGCCTGTACGTTCCGCTTACCCGGCTCGATCTGATCCAGAAGTACCGTTCAAGCGAGGGCGGCCCCGCTCCGGTGCTCAACCGGCTCGGCTCGCAGCAGTGGGCCAAAACCAAGGCCCGCGTCAAGAAGGCCATGGAGGACATGACCGATGAGCTGCTCAAGCTTTACGCGCAGCGCAAAGCGGCGCGCGGTCACCAGTTTGCTCCGGACAACGAGTTTCAGCGCGAGTTCGAGGACGCCTTCGACTTCACCGAAACCGACGACCAGCTCAACGCCATCCGCGACATCAAGGGTGACATGGAGTCCGAGCTGCCCATGGACCGCCTGCTGTGCGGCGACGTGGGCTACGGCAAAACGGAAGTCGCCATGCGCGCCGCGTTCAAGGCCGTGCAGGACGGCAAGCAGGTCGCGGTGCTCACCCCCACGACGGTGCTCTGCTTCCAGCACTTTGAGAGCTTCAAAAAGCGCTTCCGGCAGTTCCCGATCCACATCGAGATGATCTCCCGCTTCCGCACGCCCAAGGAGCAGAAAAAAATCCTGGAGGAGGTCGAGGCCGGGCGGGTGGACATCCTCATCGGCACCCACCGCGTGCTGGCGCAAGACATCAAGTTCCAAGATATTGGGCTACTGGTTGTCGACGAAGAACAACGTTTCGGTGTCAAGCACAAGGAACGGCTCAAGCAAATCCGCGCGCAAATCGACGTGCTGACGATGTCCGCGACGCCGATCCCGCGCACCTTACATATGTCGCTCATCGGCCTTCGCGACATGAGCGTCATCGAGACCCCGCCCAAGGACCGCATGGCGATCCAAACCGTGGTCGCGAAGTTCGACGAAAAACTGTTGCGCTCGGCTATTGAGCTCGAAATGGAGCGCGGCGGCCAAACCTACTTCGTCTACAACCGGGTCGAGTCGATCTACGAGATAGCGTCCAAAATCCGCGAGCTGGTCCCCGCGGCGCGCGTGGTCGTCGGCCACGGGCAGATGGGCGAGGCGGAGCTTGAAAAAGTCATCCTGGCCTTCATGAACCACGAGTATGACGTATTGGTCGCGACGACCATCATCGAGAACGGCATCGATATCCCGCTCGCGAACACGATCATCATCAACCGCGCCGACCGGCACGGCTTGTCCGAGCTCTACCAGCTGCGCGGGCGCGTCGGCCGGTCGAATCGCCGGTCGTATGCGTACCTGCTCATCCCCCCCGAGCAGGAACTCACCGACATCGCCCGCCGTCGTTTGGCCGCGCTCAAGGAGTTTTCGGACCTCGGCGCGGGTTTCAAGATCGCCGCGTTGGACCTTGAGCTGCGCGGGGCGGGCAATATGCTCGGCGGCGAGCAGAGCGGCCATATCGAGGCGGTCGGCTTCGAGATGTACACGGGCATGCTTGAGGAAGCGGTGGCGAAGATCAAGGGCGAGCACCAGGAAGCCCAGGTCACCACGCAGCTCAACCTCGGCATCGCGCTGCGCATCGACGAAAGCTATGTTCCGGAGGAAAACCAGCGCCTGCGCGTGTACAAGCGCATCGCCGGGGCGGCGAGCGAGGCCGGGGTGACCGACGTGCAAAAAGAGCTGGAGGACCGCTACGGCCCTGTCCCGGAAACGGTCAAACATTTGCTCGAAGCAGCAGCCCTGCGCGCAGAGTGCGAGCGCATGGGCGTGTCGCAGGTGGACCGCAAAAAAGGCGAGGTGCAGATGCGCTTCGCCCCGCATGCGCTTGTGGACCCGAACCGGCTGATGAAGCTGGTCGCCCGCAACCAGAAGCGCGGCGCGCAGTTCACCCCGCAGGGTGTCCTGCGGTTCCCGCTTACCTCGCACGAGCCGGTCGAGATGATCTTGGAAATCCGACTCTTGCTCGATGAACTGGTTGTCGAGCAGACCGCGGTAGCCTAGTAATCCCGCCCCAAGTTACTGCAAGATAGATTGCGTGAGAGCAACTGAACCGCGCACGGCTGCCTCTCACCTTTGCGTTGGAACCGCTCTGGGAAAGAGGAAAACATTATGGTGGGTCACGGCATCATCTTTTGGATTATCGTTGGTCTGATCGCGGGCTGGCTGACGGGCAAGATCATGGGCGGCGCCGGCTACGGCGCGATCATGGACATTATCGTCGGCATCATCGGCGCGCTCATCGGCGGCTTTATTATGTCAAGTGTGTTCGGCGCGGCTGCATCAGGCGGGCTGATTTATTCCGTTCTCGTCGCGACGCTCGGAGCGATCCTGCTCACCTTCCTGCTCCGCTTGGTCACACGCGGCCGCACGGCATAACCACCAGCTCCGCAGGTAGAAACCCCGGCCTCGACCGGGGTTTCTACACAAACGGGATCGCCCGCGCCGGGGCGGGCTCGGTTGTGTGCAGCAGCCCATCCCTCATATATAAGGTGCGGTCGGCGAACGCGGCGGCCTCCGGGTTGTGCGTGATCATCAGCACCGTTTGGCCCCAGGTCTTGTTGGTGTGCCGCAGCAGGTCCAGCACTGCCTCGGAGTTTGCTGTATCGAGGTTGCCCGTGGGCTCATCCGCCAGCAGGATCGCGGGCTCCGTTACGAGCGAGCGAAGGATGGCCACCCGCTGCTGCTCACCGCCAGAAAGCTCAGCGGGGCGGTGTTCCAGCCTGTCCGCAATCCCCAGCAGCCCTGACAGCTCATCCATGCGCGTCCGGTTCAGCGGTTTGCCGGTCTGCGCGATCTCATGCGCGATCTCCACATTGCCACGCGCCGTGAGCGTCGGCAGTAGGTTGTATTTCTGGAACACAAATCCGATCTTAGATTGGCGCATGCGCGTCCGCCCGCTGTCGGAAAGCTTGGCGAACTCAACCCCATCGATCCGCACGGACCCTGAGCTCGCCTGAGTGAGTCCGCCCAGGATGTAAAACAGCGTCGACTTGCCGCTGCCGGAAGGACCCACGATCGAGACAAACTCGCCGGGCGCAACGGTAAACGAAATGTCGCGAAGTACGGGAACCTCAAGTTTGCCGGCCCGGTAGGTTTTGCCGAGGTGTTCGGCGTCAATCATGTACGGCGATGGGGAACTCACGATTCCGATTCTATGCCGCGACGTTTCCTTGGGTCCGCTTGGGTCCGCGCTTGCGCACCAGCAGTGTCCTGACCCGGTCCATCAGCTCATTCGGCGTGGCCGCCCCCTTCGGCAGGAACGCATCCGCCGCGGCCGCCCGCTCGAACTCCCGTACGGTCGCGCTTACCAGCAGGGCCGGCGTTTCGGGCGACTCGGCCTTGATC
>CAXTSB010000169.1:0-5446 GCA_964246845.1 uncultured Acidobacteriaceae bacterium | reverse complement strand
GGCGGAGGCCAGGCGCTGCTGACCCCGCGCGCCGATGGGGGCGAACAGAATTTGGCGTGAGTACCTTTCCGCGCCGGTCGTCGTCTGAATGGGCAAGCAAATCCCCTCCCCGGTAGTATAAGAAAGTTGCCGCGGGCGGAACGGCACACCATTGGTAACCGGGAAAGCGAAAAGTCTTCTGGCGTGAGCGGACCGGAAGGCTTCATGCTTGGAGTCAACACAACCACCACAATGCTGCGAACCAGAAGCGGGCTGCCGCTCCCCCACTCCTCTACAATTCGGATCTTTCGCGCGTCCGCCGTTCTTCTATTGGCCGCCTCGGCACCGCTGCTCCATGCGCAGGAGGGTGCCACGCCCGCGCAGCAATCCCAGCCCGGCAGCACACCGCCGCCCGGCGGGCAAACCGTGCCGGACGCGGCGAAGCTGCCCGCTTACGACGAAGCCCATCCGTTGACAACCAAGCCGCCCGTGTTCTCGGTCGGCGCGGGAGCGGCCAGCCTGCTTGCCTGGCGCGGCCTCCGGGTCAGCAGCATCAGTTTTCGGGGGGTCGCGCCGGAGCGCCTCCAGCCTTTACAGGGGGAACTGGCGCTCCAGGTGGGGCAGGCGCTCCAGCCGGAGGCGATCCGCTCAAGCTTGCGCCGCCTGTATGCAACCGGCTTGTACGCCAACATCGAGGTGGACGGCATCCGCACCAACGATGAGGTGTCGATCATCTTTGACGGAACGCCGCAGATGTTCATCGGCAGGGTGAACGTGGACGGGGTGAGCAGCGAAAACCTGACCTCGCTGCTGGTGGGCGCGACCAAGCTGAGCCCGGGCACCCCTTATACCCAGGCAAAGCTGGACCGCGGCCTGAAGCTGATGCAGAACCTGCTCGTTTCGAACGGCTACTACCAGTCCACCGCGATTGAAGGGCACTCGATCGACCCGAAGAACCAGCAGGTGAACGTCACCTACGTGGTCACCCCGGGGCAGCAGGCGCGCATCGGCGAGGTGAAAGTAAACGGCAGCTCGGGCCTGTCGCCCGACAAGTTCCGCAAAACGGCGAAGCTGAAGCGCAATCAGCGCGTGACCCGCGATACGGTGAACACGGCGCTCGACAAGCTCCGCGCGCACTACCAAAAGCAGCAGCTCCTGGAGTCCAAGGTAGCGCTTGCCGACAAGACTTATATCCGGCCGACAAACCATCTCGATTACACCTTCAACGTCATGCAGAGCAACAAGGTGGTCGTGGTGGTCAACGGGGTCAAGATCAGCCAAGGGAGCATCCGGAACCTGATCCCGATTTACCAGGAAGGCACGGTGGATGAGGATCTGCTGAATGAGGGCAACCGCCGGCTGCGCGACCTATACCAGCGCAAGGGCTACTTCGACATCGAAGTAAGCCACCTGCTCCAGGAGCAGCCGAACGGCGGGGCGTTGATCACCTACAACGTCAACCTGGGCAAGGTACACGACGTGGATTCGGTCGCGGTCACCGGGAACCGCTATATCGAGACGAACCTGATCACGCCGCGGTTGAACGTTCATCCAAACGGCTTCTTCGACCCGCGCGGCACGTACTCGGCGGCGTTGGTCGCGAGTGATGTGGATACGATCAAGGCAATCTATCAAGGCAACGGCTTTGAAAAGGTGGATGTGAAGTCGGTGGTAAAGGATGCGGATACAGACAAGAAAGGCCGTCCTTCCAAAATCGCCCACATCGCGGTGACATACCAGATTACCGAAGGCGCGCAAGCCAAGGTGGGCGCTTATAAGCTGGTCGGCAATGTCAAGGTACCGAACGACACATTGCTGCCGCTCCTGAACACGCAAGTAGGCCAGCCGTATAACTCCACAAACCTCACCGGCGACCGGGACGCGGTCCTGACTTATTACCTGGCGCATGGCTACGATCAAGCCCAGGTCAACATCAAACAAGCCCCGAACCCGCAAGACCCGAACTTGATCGATGCAACGCTGGAGGTGACGGAGGGCGATCAAATCCACGTCGACAATGTCCTGATCAGCGGACTGCATTACACGCGCAACGACACGGTTGCCCCGCACATCCTTGTCCATCCCGGGGACGTGCTCAACCAGACAGCGTTGATCGACACGCAGCGGCAGCTGTATGACCTCACCTTGTTCAACGGCGTGAACACGGCGGTGCAGAACCCCAACGGCCAGCAATTGCGCAAGGACGTGCTGCTCCAGTTCACCGAGGCGAAGCGCTGGGATGTAAGCTACGGCTTCGGCATCCAGGCGCAGACGGGTACGCCGACAGCGAATAATGTTATCCAAAACATACAGAACGGCTTGGCTCCTTACGCGACGGCGAACGGCATTACAGGGGTGAGCGCGTTGGTGACATTGAATCTTTCGCGCATCAATCTGCGCGGCAGCGACAACAGCCTTTCCTTCAAGGGCACCTACGGCTCGCTGGAGCAGGTCGCCCTGGCGACTTTCAGCGATCCGCACCCTTTCGGCAAGCGCAACCTGACCTTTTCGCTTGACGGCGGCTTTGACAACGAGCGCTCCATCAGCACCTACTCGGCGGCGCGCACGATCGCGAACGCCCGTCTTACCCAGCGCGTCGGTCTCCCGACCACATGGATTTATCAGTATGAGTTCCGGCGGGTCGAAGTAAATTCGCAAACTCTTCAGCTGCCGCCGAGCGAGATTCCGCTCCTGTCGCAGCCTGTGCGGGTCAGCGGCCCGGGTGTGACCTATCTGCGCGACACGCGCCGGCCCTCATCGCTCGATGCCTCGGGCGGCACGTACAACACGGTGCTTGAGTTTTTCTCGGACAACCGCCTCGGCTCGCAGGCCAACTTCAATCGCCTCGACGCCACCAATTCGACTTACTATGTATTCGGCAAGGTACACACGTATACATTTGCCCGCCAAACCCGCATCGCGCAGATACGTTCGTACGGCGATGGAGCGCAGGAGTTGATTCCCTTGCCGGAGCGGTTGTACGCCGGCGGAGCGCAGTCTCACCGCGGGTTCGGCATCAACTCGGCCGGGCCGCGCGACTCCATTACCGGCTACCCGATCGGCGGCGCGGCTGCTTTCATCAACAGCCTGGAGCTCCGCCTGCCGCCCCCCACGCTGCCCGTGGTGGGCTCAAGCGTTTCCCTGGTCGGCTTTATCGACTCCGGCAACGTCTTTGTGCGCGGGCGTGATATCTGGGCCAGCGCCGTGCGGTTCCGCCAGCCGAACCGCGCCGGCTGCCGCGACTTGAACGGGAACGACCAAGCCGCGCCTTCCTCCGAGCACAACAGCCTCGCTTTTAACGGCTTGTGCTCGTACAACTACTTTTCGCATGCCGTCGGCGTCGGGGCGCGTTACGCCACCCCGATCGGTCCCATTCGCGTGGATGCCGCCTACAACCTGAACCCGCCCATTTATCCGCAAATCCAAGGCTTCGACCTGAACAACGTGAACGCCGCACCGAATGTCGGCCAGGCGAGCCACTTCAACTTCTTTTTCTCGATCGGGCAGGCTTTCTGATGCGCGCCTTCCTTCTTCTCACGCTCCTTGCCGTTCCGGCGCTTGCGCAGAATGCCGCGCCGGTCGCGGCCGACCCAAAAACGCACGTCACCCCGGCCCAGCAGGGCAAGGCGGCCGCGCAGGCAGGCAAAGCCGATGCCGCCCAAAACAACGCGCCCGCGCCGGCGGGCAAGCCCGTAGTGCTCGACAGCGTGGTCGCCATCATCAACGGCGAAGTGCTGCTCCAAAGCGACGTGGAGCAGGAGCGCCGGTTTGAGTCGCTGCAGCTGCTGCCCGCGAGCGACAACAACGACCGGCGCGCGGCCGAACACCTGATCACGCGCACGCTGATCCTCGAGCAGATGCGCGAGCAGGACCTTGCCGCGGCCCCGGTTCCGGACGCGGATCTCCAGCGCTCGCTCGCGGAGCTGAAAAAGCAGCTGCCCGGCTGCCAAGGCCGCTGCGGCACCGAGGCAGGCTGGGCCGCGTATCTCGCGGAACGGGGGCTGACGCCGCAGGCGGTGAACGCACGCTGGCGCCAGCGCATCCAGGTATTCAGCTTCTTGAACGAGCGGTTCCGCGCGGGGGTGCGGGTGCCGAACGACCAAATCCAGGCCTACTACGACAAGGAGCTTGCCCCGCAGTTCGCCGCCAAGCACGAGCGCCCGCCTTCCTTGAAGACCCTACGCCCGCGCATTGAAGAGATACTTTTACAGGAGCAGGTTACCAAGCAGATCGATACCTGGGAGGCGACCTTGCGGCAGGAGGGCAGCGTGGAAATCCTGGTGCCTGCTTATGGGCAAAGCAACGAGAACGCCGAGCAGGCGAATGATATCCCAGGAGGCTTATTGTGAGCACCCGACCGAGCCCATTGGGAACCGCGCGGGCTGTCGGCGGCGCGGGCGGTCCCGCGCCCCGGCGCTACCTTGTTCTGAAAATCCTACTCGGGTTGCTTCTCTTGGCGGCCCTTCTGATCGCGGGCGGGCTTTGGTACACCTCAACCGCGCAGTTCGCGAGCCTGGTGCGGCGCGAGCTCGTCACGCAGATTGAGAATGCAACCGGCGGACGGGTGGAGCTGGGGGCATTCCGCTGGCGGCTGCTGCACCTTGAGGTCGAGGCCGACAACCTCACCATCCACGGCTTGGAGCCCGCGGGCGAAGTTCCCTATGCGCACCTGGATCGTCTGCTGGTGCGGGTCAAGATCATCTCGCTGTTCCGGGCCAAGGTGGGGCTCAACTATCTCGGCATCGACCGCCCGACCGTCCACCTCATGGTATTCAAAGACGGCACGACAAACCAGCCCGTTCCCAAGAAGAAGTCCGCGTCCACGCCGCTCGACCAGACGATCAACACCGTTTTCGACCTTGCCGTGGACCGGGCTGAGATCAATGACGGGCGCGCCCTATTCGACCAGGATGCGGCGATTCCGTTCGCGCTCGCCGGGAATGACTTACAAGTCGGTGTCAACTATCTCGTCACCACGGATCAATATAAGGCAAGCATCTCCATCGCGGACCTGACCGCGAAGCGCGGCGCAATGCCCGTCGTGCATTCCAAGCTGGCGTTGGAAGCCCTGCTCGGGCGCAAGGAAGCCAGCCTTACCGACCTGCACTTCTCCTCGGGTTCGTCCACACTGGCCGCGCATGCGCATGTAAGCAGCTACACCGACCCGCACTGGCAGGCAGCGGCCGACGGTACAGTGGACCTGCGCGAGGCGGAAGCGCTGGCCGGCATCCCGGGGCTGGATCGCGGGGTCGTGCGGCTCGACCTGAAAGGGCAGGGCACTACCGCGGCGTTCAATGTCGACGGCGGCGTCAAAGTCGCTGGCGCGAGCTATAAGGGCTCGGGCATCTTCCTGAATGGCCTGAACGCATCGACGGATGTCCACTTAACCCAGGACATTCTCGCGCTCGACAAGCTTCAAGCCCGGCTCGCGACCGGCGGCACGCTCGACGGCGATGCGCACATCGAC
>CAXTSB010000168.1:0-5580 GCA_964246845.1 uncultured Acidobacteriaceae bacterium | reverse complement strand
GACCCGGCAGTCTACCAAGCCGACGCCGAGCTCGACCTCCTGGGCCGCAAAGTGCCCGCGCTTCTGCTCAACAACAAAACCAAGCAGATCGCTTCGGGACGCTTCGGCGTCACGGCCGAATACCTCCGCAATGCTGAAGAGATTGAAATCAAAATCGCCCAGGGCGCGAAGCCCGGCGAGGGCGGGCAGCTGCCCGGGCACAAGGTGACGGGTTTGATCGCGCGCCTCCGTCACGCGCAGCCCGGCGTCACGCTGATTTCGCCGCCGCCGCACCACGACATCTACTCCATCGAAGACTTGGCGCAGTTGATCCACGATCTGAAGCGTGTCAACCCGGAGGCGACGGTCGGGGTCAAGCTCGTGTCGGAGTTCGGCGTGGGCACGGTCGCCGCGGGCGTCGCAAAGGCATACGCGGATTACGTGGTGATTGCCGGGCATTCCGGCGGCACCGGTGCCTCGCCGCTCTCCAGCATTAAGTACACAGGCTCGCCGTGGGAGCTGGGCCTGGCCGAGGCGCAGCAAACCTTGGTGCGGAACGGATTGCGCGGCCGTGTGCGCCTGCGGGTGGACGGCGGCCTGCGTACCGCGCGCGACCTCGTGATCGCGGCCATGCTGGGCGCGGACGAGTTCGCCTTCGGGACGGCGGTGCTGGTCGCGATCGGCTGCGATATGGCCCGGCAGTGCCACCTCAACACCTGCCCGGTCGGCATCGCGACGCAGCGCGAGGATCTCCGGAAGAAGTTTCGGGGCAAGCCTGAGCACATCGTCACTTTCTTCGAGCAGCTTGCGGGCGACGTGCGGGCGTTGCTTTCGCAGCTGGGGCTTCCCTCCATCGAAGCCGCGATCGGACGGACAGACTTACTTGCACAAACCAAGCAAGCCGCCGGAATCGACCTGAGCCGCATGCTCGTCTCCGGCGGGGGCGACCGGCACTGGCTGGGCGCGCGGAACGACCGTCCGGAGCCGCCTTCCGAGCAGCCGATCGACGACGCCTGGGTCGCGCCGGCGCTCGCGGCCTATGACGCGAATCAGCCCTTCAGTTGGCGCGGCGAGGTGAGCAACAAGGACCGCACCCTGGGCGCGCGTTTAGCCGGCGAGCTGGCGCTGCGCCAGGCCCGGCGGGGTCACGCCGGGGACGCGGCCCATCCCCCGCTGCGCTTCGAGATGACGGGCACGGCCGGCCAAAGCTTCGGCGCGTTCGCGGCGCACGGCATGTCGCTGGCGCTGGAAGGGCTGGCGAACGACTTCGTGGCCAAGGGGCTTTCAGGCGGCGAGGTGATCCTGCGCGGACAGGGCCGGGCCGCGCGTGAAAGCGGGCAGCATGTCATCTTGGGCAACGTCGCGCTTTACGGGGCGACCTCGGGCAGCTTGTTTGCGGCCGGCCGCGCGGGCGAGCGATTTGCGGTCCGCAACTCGGGCGCGCTGGCGGTGGTGGAGGGCGTGGGCGACCACGGCTGCGAGTACATGACCGGCGGCACGGCGGTGGTGCTCGGGCGCACGGGCATCAACTTCGGCGCGGGCATGACCGGCGGGCTCGCCTGGGTATACGACGAGGACGGCCGGTTCGTCGCGGACGGGTGTTTGCACGCTGCTTTCCTGAAACCCGAGCCGTACGGGGAGCTTGGAGCGGAAGCGCGGGAGCAAATCCGTTCGCTGGTCGCGCTGCACCATGAGAAAACCGGGAGCAGCCGTGCGGCTTGGCTGCTGGCCGAGTGGGAAGTGCTCGCGCCCAAATTCATACGCCTCACGCCTTTGCCGCAGGCGTGAGGGCGCTTGGGAGCAGCCCTGCCGAGGCGATAGAATCGCTCCCGTATGCCTCCCGCGAACGCTCCCGACTACCGCACCCTGAACGACATTTTTCTCGCGGTGGCCGCTTCCGGCGCTGACGACACCATCCGGGTGCAAGGCAAGGACGGTGCTTGGTCGAGCCTGAGCGCTCTGGAACTGTACAGCCGGGTCCGCGCATTTGCGCTTGCTTTGGAACAACTCGGGCTCGCGAAGGGCGACCGCGTTGCCCTGGTCAGCGAAAACCGCTGGGAGTGGGCGGCGGCCGACTTCGCCACGCTTGCTTCCGGCCTCATCAACGTCCCCATCTTTCCCACGCTGCAGGCTCCGGAACTTGCTAAACTGCTGCAGCATTCCGGCGCGCGGGCCGTCCTGGTGTCCACCGCCGCCCAGCTCAGGAAAGTGCAAGGCATCCGTGCGCAAACGGCGCTCGAAACGGTCATCGTCATGGACGAAATCGAAGCGCCCGAGGTGCTCCGGCTTTCCAGCCTGATCGCGGACCGGCGTCCCGGGCGCGATCCTAAGTTCGACGCGCAGGCCCGCGCCGTCGCGCCGGACGATCCGGCCTCCATCATCTACACCTCCGGCACCACGGGCGAGCCCAAGGGCGTTGTGCTCACGCACGGCAACATGGCGCAAAACGTCAGCTATTCCTTGCGCGAGTTCAGCTTCGCCGGCCCGCAGCGCACGGTTTCTTTCTTGCCGCTTTCGCACGTCACCGCTCGCCATGCCGACTATGCCCTGTACTCGCTCGGCTTTTCAGTTGCCTACGTGCCCACGCTCGACCGGCTCATGCCTGCGCTCAAGACGGTGCAGCCCACGCTGCTGGTCGCCGTGCCGCGCGTGCTTGAGAAAGTGCGGAGCGAGGTGGAACGTCGCGCGCGAGGGTCGAAGGTTTCCTCCGCCGTCGTGCGCTGGGCGCTCGGGGTGGGCAAGCGCCATGAGGCGGCGATCCTCGCCGGACATACCCCTGCGTCGTTCATGTGGAAGCTCGCCGACAAGCTCTTTTACGAGAAGGTGCGGGCCGTCTTCGGCGGCAACGTGCAGTACCTGATCACGGGCGGCGCACCGCTCGGGCCCGATACCGGACACTGGTTCGCGCAGGCCGGCATCCGCATCCTCGAAGGTTACGGTCTGACGGAAACATCGCCGGTGATCGGCGTCAACACGCCCATGGCATACCGGTTCGGCTCCATCGGTAAGGCGCTTCCGAACATCGAGGTGAAGCTGGCGCCGGACGGCGAGCTTTTGGTCAAGGGTCCCAGCGTGTTCAGCAGGTACTGGAATGCGCCGGAGCTGACCGGGCAAGCATTCGATGCCGAGGGATGGTTCCGGACCGGCGACATCGCGGCCATCGACGAGGATGGTTTCTTGTCCATCACCGATCGTAAAAAAGAGCTCATCAAGACCTCCGCCGGCAAGTTCATCGCGCCGCAGGGGATTGAAGGCAAGCTCAAGGCCGACGCATTCATCGCGCAGGCGGCGGTTGTCGGCGACCGGGAAAAGTATGCCGCCGTCCTGCTCGCCCCAAACTTCGAGCTCCTGGAACCCTGGGCGCGTGAGCGCGGCATCGCGTTCGAGGACAGGCGGGCGCTGGTCGCCAAGCCCGAGGTCGCGGCCCGCTATAAGCAAACCATTCAAGCCGTCAACCGCACCCTGGCCGACCACGAGCTCCTGAAGCAGTTCGCCCTGGTGCCCGATGAATGGGCGGTGGAATCCGGCGAGCTTACCCCGTCGATGAAGCTGAAGCGGCGCGTCCTGGCGGAACGCTACAGCGCGGAGATCGCCGGGCTGTTTCGGTGAAAGCTGGGAGGAACGCACCGAAGCGCGCGAGCAAATGGCATCCCTGAGACCCTACCTGTACTCGGAATGAAACCGGTTTTCTTAAATGGCGTGCATAACTAAGGCGAGTTCCGGTGCAGGAACTCGCCTTAGTTTCTTCAGCGGTGACCGTGTTCTTCGTGGCCGCCTCCACCGCCGTGGTCTACGTGACCGCCGCCGTGGTCCTCATGGCCGCCCCCGCCTCCGTGGAACTCGCCTCCCTGTGGAGCGCTGTGCTGCTGCGGAGCCGGAGCAGCCGGACGCTGCTGCGCGTACTGGCTGCGGTTGAAATCTCCCTGCGGCCTTGCCGGAGCCGCCGGTGCGCGGTTGAACTGCTGCGTGCCGGAAGGCGTTTGCGCGCCGCGGTTGAAGGTCTGCCCGCCGTTCGGGGTCGGGTTAGTGCCGCGATTGAAGGTTTGGCCGGCGCTTGGGCTCGGATTGCTGCCGCGGTTAAAAGTCTGCCCGCTGTTCGGAACCGGGTTGTTGCCGCGGTTGAACGTCTGCCCACCGCGGTTGAGGGTCTGGTTTCCGTTTTGGAAGGTTTGCCCGCCCCGGTTAAAAGTTTGGCCGCCGCGGTTGATTGTGTTGCCGCCGTTGTTGAAGGTATTGCCGCCGCGGTTGATCGTGGTATTGCCGCCGCGATTGATGGTGACATTGTTGATCGTGGTGCGGTTCACCCCGCCGTAGCGGACGTTTTGCGTAGTGTTGAAGGCCCGGGCTTGCGGGCTGCGGTCGAACCCGCCGTAGTGTCCGTGGTTGATGACCGTGGTCGAGTTGGAAATATAGGTGTTGTGGTTGTAAACGACGGTGTGCGAACCCCAGCTCGGGGCCCAGCTGTGGAAACCCCAGCCGAAGTGCGAGAACGCGCCGATGGCAAGTCCCACGCCGAAGCCGAGCGCGAGGCCCGACGCGAACACCACGCCCGGGGGCGGCCCGAAATAGTGGTAGTGCGGGTACACGGGGAAGCCGGGACCGTAGATGATTCCCGGATTGTAGTAGGGCACATACACCACCTCCGGGCTGACCGGCACGATCACGATATTGCCCGGAGCGTAGTTCACCGTTTCTTGCGGAGTGGTGCGCAGGTTCCCGGCCGCGTGGGCGCGCTCGCGCATTACCTGCACGGCACCGAGCACGTCCTGCGGCTGGTTGAAGTATGCATTGCCGAGCTGCGTGGTCCAGTCCAGGTTTTGGTTCAAGTCCTGCACGACCTGCGGAAAAGCGACGAGCGACTTGACGCTAGGATCCCAGGGCTGCTGGTCGGCAAGCGCCGCGAGCTCAGACGGCGGCTGGCCGCTGTTTTGCTGGAGAAACTGCCCGAGGCTGACCACTTGCTGCGGATAGGTGGCCGCGGCCAAAACTTGCGCGACCAAGGAATCCGGGTACAACGCGATCGGGGCGACAAGCTGATCAATCTGATCCGGCGGGAGCTGCTGGTACGAGCCCTGTGCCGGCAAAGGCTCCTGCTGCGCCAAGGCCAAGCCCGTGCTGATGGGCAGCATGACCGCAGCCAGGGCGGCCGCGGTTGCCTGCCGAAGTATGCCGCTTTTGAAAACCGTGACTTTACTTTGCATCGCCGTTCTCCTTCCGCTTGCGCGCTCCATGCCGACAGCGCCAACCGATAGAACCCCATCTCCGGTAGGGAGTTCCGCTCCCGCCCCGCATATTTCAGTTATCGTCAGAACTGCGATGAAACGTGAGTCCCGCATGGAGGGTTTGTTCGCTGCGATGGCGAAGGCGGGGGTGGAAGCACTTTTTGTCACCCACCTGCCCGATGTCCGCTGGCTCTGCGCGTTCACCGGTTCGAGCGCGCTCCTGCTGCTGATGCGCGGCCGCGCCGTCCTGATAACCGACGGGCGCTACACGGCGCAGGCGCGCGCGGAAGCGCGGGGCGCGCGCGTGGTGATCACCAAAAAGCCTTGGGACCTGATGGGCAAGCTGCTGACGAAGAACGCAGCATGGACGGTGAGCTAC
>CAXTSB010000167.1:0-5700 GCA_964246845.1 uncultured Acidobacteriaceae bacterium | reverse complement strand
ACCGGCGACTTGCGCGAGCCCGTCCAGGTTGCGCACATTGCTCGCGGGCCGCACCAGCAGCCGCAGCTCGGCACCCTCCGCCGCGAGCGCCCGCGCCACATGCGCCCCAACAAACCCTGTCGCCCCTGTAACAAAGACCCGCATGACGGCTCTCACCATTGTACGGACGGCATCTGACCGTCCGGGGAGGAAATACACATATGGATAAGCTGGCAATTTGGGCCTATCTTGAAGCCAAGCCGGGCAAGGAACAAGAAGTGGAAGAGTTCCTGAAGTCGGCACTGCCGCTGGCGCAGGCCGAGGCCGGCACCACCACCTGGTACGCGCTCAAGATCGGGCCGTCGCAGTTCGGCATCTTCGACACTTTTGCCGGAGACGAGGGGCGGCAAGCGCACCTGAACGGGCCGATCGCGAAAGCCCTGATGGAGAAAGCGGGCGAGCTGCTCGCGAAGCCGCCGGAGATCGATCAGATCAGCATCCTGGCCGCGAAAGCGCCGGGGGCGTAGGCACTCTTCTTCGCGGGACTGACGACATCCCTTGAAAAAGGCGCGTGCCAAGGGACCCGCTCAGAAAGTTCGGAGGGGTCATCCTGAAGAGCGCGGCGAAGGAAGGACCTGCTTTCAGCGCGCCTGAATGAAAGAAGGTTCTTGCTTCCGCTCAGGATGACCCTCTCAGGCGAAAACCTAGTCCAGCTTCTCCGGCTCGATCGCGATGTTTTGCTCGCCCGCCGCTTTCTTCTCGTGATATTTCTTCACCCAGGCTTCAAAGCTCTTGCCGGCGGCCGTGTCGCGTCCGCTGAACTGGAGCGCGGCGATGTCGCTGTACGGGATCGCCAGCTTCGTCCGCTGGTTGGCGGGGATGACCCGCACAGCGGATGCCTCAAGCGTTGCGCCCGTGCGCCGGTCGAAAACGTAGCCGTTCACCACCGAGCCGTCGCGCAGCGTGAGCGTCACGTCGCCTCGGTAGTCGAATGCCTTTTCAAACGCGGCACAACGTTCCTCGTCCGTCGCGAGCACGGGCACCCAACCTTGCAGTTCTTCGCGCTCGCGCCCGGCCGCAAGCTCCTGCTCATCGGGTTCCAACAGGGGTCTCCTCTGTTACTTTGACCGTGGTTTGGACCTGTACCAACGGCCCAAGGGACGGTTTCCGAGGCTCATTCAAAAGATCGACCGCGCCCTGGTCCTCGTACTTGCTGAACAGGGTCGCCAAGGCCGTTTCCGCGAAGCCGCGCCAGGAGGAAAACGTGTAGTACGCGCCGGAAGCTTCGTAGCCGGAGTGCACCATGCAATTGGCGCACTTCGGATTGCCGGACTCGGTCCCGTACTTGGACCAGTCCGTTTCGTCGATCAGTTCCTGAAAAGTGTCCGCATAGCCGTCCTGCAGCAGGTAGCAGGGTTTTTGCCAGCCGAAGACCGAGTAGGCCGGCATGCCCCACGGCGTGCAGGTGAACTCGCGCTTGCCCATCAGGAACTCCATGTACATGGGCGAAGCATTGAACTTCCAGGTTTGCTTGCGGTTCGACAGGATGGCGCGGAACAGACGTCGCGAGCGCGCCCGGCCCAGGAAGTGCTTCTGGTCGGGAGCTTTCTCGTAGGTGTACCCCGGCGCGACCATCATGCCCTCGACCCCGAGCGCCATCAGCTCGTCGAAGAACGCGCGGACGGAGTTCGGGTCGGCGCCGTCGAACAGGGTCGTGTTGGTGGTGACGCGGAAGCCCGCCGCCACCGCCGCCTTGATGCCTTCGACCGCGATGTCGTACCCGCCTTCGCGGCACACGGAAAAATCGTGGTGCTCGCGCTGCCCGTCGAGATGGACGGAAAAACTCAGGTATTTCGACGGGGTGAAGAGGTGCAGCTTTTCCTTGAGCAGCAGCGCGTTCGTGCACATGTAGACGTACTTCTTGCGCGCGACCAGCCCCGCGACGATCTCAGGCATTCGCGGGTGCAGCAGCGGCTCTCCGCCGGGAATCGACACCATCGGCGTGCCCGATTCCTCGACCGCGCGGAAGCACTCTTCCGGCGTAAGCTCCTGCTTGAGGATATGGGCCGGATATTGGATCTTGCCGCAGCCGGCGCAAGCCAGGTTGCAGCGGAACAGAGGCTCCAGCATGGTGACGAGCGGAAAGCGCTTGCGGCCGCTCATGCGCTGCTTCAGGATGTAGGTGGCCACGGTCCAGGCCTGGGATATGGGAACTGCCATGTAGGGAACCTCTACTGATGTGTCTGCTGCGATCGTGTTCTTAACTGCTCATTTTCACGCAGGAGTTGTTCGTTGCGCCGCGCCAAATCAACGTTCTCAATCTTGACGTAAACCTGGGCGATGCGCTCCGCCGTTCGGAGCTCGGAAGCTTCCAAGCGCTCCGCGGAACGGCGATCCGCTATTTCCAGGCGCTCCATGGACCTGCGCTCGACCGCGGCGATTTCCTCACGCAGCTGGGCGTTGCCGGCCTTCATCTCCTCGCGCAGCTGGGCGTTGCCGGCCTTCATCTCCTCGCGCAGCTGGGCGACGCTTTCTTTCAAATCCGCAAGCCCGCGCACCATCGACTTCAGATCCGGCGCGACCACATCCTGCAGCGCTTCCCGCAGATCCTTGACGATTGATCCTGCCCGTTCGTAGTTCACGGCTCCGCGTCCTCCCGCTCCATGGCCTTCTTATACGTGCACAACGCGAGCAGAGGAAAGTACTCCCGATATTGGTGGTACGCCAGGTAGAACACACGCGGAAAGCCCGTGCCGGTATAAATCGCCTGTTTGCGAGCGCCCTCGCCGGTCGACTCGTCCCAGCTTCCCCCGTCGGTCTGCCGCTCCAAAAGCCAGCGCACGCCTTTCGCGACCGAGTCCGACCGTTTGTCGCCCGCGGCCAGCAGCCCCAACACACCCCAAGCGGTTTGGGACGGCGTACTTGGGCCCACGCCGCGCGTATCCGGCTCGTCGTAGGAGCGGCAGCTTTCGCCCCAGCCGCCGTCCGCGTTCTGCACGGAGCGGATCCACTCGGCCGCCTGCTGGATTTCAGGCTCGTGATTCCACATGCCCATCGACTCCAGCCCGCGCAGGACGAGAAATGTTCCGTACAGATAGTTCACACCCCAGCGCCCGAACCAAGACCCGTCCGGCTCCTGCTCGCTCAGGATAAATTTGATCGCGCGTTCCACGCGCTTATCGGCGCGGGTGTAGCCGTAGATCGACAAGGTTTCGAGCACACGCCCCGTGATGTCGACCGTCGGCGGGTCCAGCATCGCGTTGTGGTCGGCGAACGGGATGTGCTGGAAGATCATCTTGTCGTTGTCCTTGTCGAACGACGCCCAGCCCCCGTTTCGGCATTGCATGGCGAAGATCCAGTCCAGCGCGCGCCGGCTCACGTCGTATTGGTAGCGCTCGCGCGGGTTGTCGACCTTGTTGAGCGCGAGCAGCACCTGCGCCGTGTCGTCCACGTCCGGATACCACTCGTTGTTGAACTCGAAGTACCAGCCGCCGGGCTCGGTTTTATGGACCTTCTCAGCCCAGTCGCCCTTATGCCGGACTTCCTTGGAAAGCATCCAGTCGGCGGCCTTGAGCAGCCGCAGGTCCGAGCAATCGACCCCCGCTTCACCCAACGCGAACACGGCCTGCGCGGTGTCCCACACGGGCGACATGCAGGGCTGCATACGGAAGGTCGGCTCCATCTGATCCGGAACGCCCGGCTCCTCTATCCCCAGCCGCTCAAACTCGTCCAGCGCACGGATCATCTGCGGGTCGTCGAGCGAATAGCCGAGCCAGCGCAGCGCGATCATCGCGTTCAGCATGGCGGGGTAAATCGCGCCCAGCCCGTCCGACATCTCAAGACGCTGAAGCATCCACTCTTCGGCTTTTTTCAGCGCGACCTTGCGCAGCGGGCGGATGTGCACGCGCTCAAACCAGTGAATCATGCGATCAGTAAAGAGAAAGAAATTGCGCCAGGAAAATATCTTCTTGTCCCAACGCAGGTGGAGATCGGCATTGGCTCGCCCGCCGACAAAGAGCTCTTCAATACCCTGCTCCGGCGCGATTTTCTTAAAAGGCTTTTTTGCGTAAGCGATTGAAAGCGGGACCAGGATCGCCCGCGACCACGCGCTGATCTCATAGATGTTGAAGTACGCCCAGTTCGGAAACAGCACGATCTCGGGCGGCACCGCGGGCACCGCGTCATAGTCGTACTGACCCATGAAGCACAGATAGATCTTGGTGAAGGTGTTGCACTCAACCACGCCGCCGTTCGCGAGGATCCATGCGCGCGCCTTCGCAAGCCGCGGGTGCTCCGCGCTCCAGCCCATCAGTTTGCAGGCGAAGTAGCACTTGACCGAAAGCGAGATGTTCGACGGGCCGCCGGGGTAAATGGACCAGCCGCCGTCCTCGTTCTGGTAGCGGAGCATCTCCGTGAGCGCGCGCTGTAAACGCCCGGGATCGCCCGTGCCCAACAGGATGTGCCCAAAAATGTAGTCGGCCTCGAGCATGGCGTCTGCTTCGAGCTCGCCGCACCACCAGCCCTCCGGAGCCTGCTTGGAGAAGGTGTTCGCGCACGCGCGCGCGATCGCGTCCGCGACCCGGCCCAGCCCGGCGTCCAAGCGTCCGAACTTGAGCTTCGAGGCTTCCTCGCCGGGTTGTGGCCGCTCGGTGGTTATGCTCATCGGTTCCTATTGGAGTCCGCGCCGGGGCGCGCGGTTTCCCTCGTCCGGCTTCAGTGCGCGGCGGCCGCGGCCTGCGCGATCTCCGGCGGCAGCCCGAAGCGGACATTCTCCGGCATGACTTCCACCTCGTCGGCATCGCCGTATCCCCGGCTCGACAGGAAATCCACCACGCCCTTCACCAGCACCTCCGGCGCGGACGCCCCGGCTGTCACCGCGACCGAACCGACGCCTTCCAGCCACTCCGGACGGATGTCCTCGGCCTTGTCGATCAGGTAGCTTTGCGTACTCAGGTTGCGGCTCACCTCGACCAAGCGATTGGAGTTGGAAGAGTTGGTGGACCCGACCACCAGCACCAGATCCGCCTGGTGCGCGACGTTCTTGACCGCCACCTGGCGGTTCTCGGTCGCGTAGCAGATGTCCTGCGAGTGCGGCCCGGCAATCGCGGGATACTTTTCTTTGAGCGCCTGGATGATGTCGCGCGCCTCGTCGAGCGAAAGCGTGGTCTGGGTCAGGTACGCGACCCGGTTCGGGTCGGGCACCTGCAATGCCTGCACTTCTTCCACCGTGGATACGACCTGCGTGACGTCCGGCGCTTCACCGAGCGTGCCCTCGATCTCATCGTGGTCGCGGTGGCCGATCAGCACGAGTGAATAACCCTGCTTGGCGAATTTAATCGCCTCGACATGGACCTTGGTCACCAGCGGGCAGGTCGCGTCAATCACCTTGAGCTTGCGCGCCTTGGAGCTTTCGCGCACCGCCGGTGACACGCCATGGGCTGAGTAGATGACGCGCGCGCCCTCGGGCACTTCCGCGATCTCGTCGACAAAAATCGCGCCCTTGGCCGCGAGTTCGTTGACCACAAAGCTGTTATGCACGATCTCCTTGCGGACATAGATGGGTGCTCCGAACGTTTCAAGCGCGATGTTGACGATATCGATGGCGCGGACGACCCCGGCGCAAAACCCGCGCGGCTTGAGCAGGAGGACGCGCTTTTCCCCCGGAGCGCGGAACGGAGCGGGCGTGATCTGGACGGTGGCGGCCATCCCCTAAGTATACCC
>CAXTSB010000166.1:0-5716 GCA_964246845.1 uncultured Acidobacteriaceae bacterium | reverse complement strand
GCGTAAACAGTGCCCCCGAGGTCGCCACCACCGCATCCCCGCCGTGCAGGAAGGCGAGCCCCGCGATGCCCGAGCCGGCGGCTACCAGGTCCGCCGTGCCGTCCGGCGAGATTTGCACGATGCCGCGGCGGCCGTGGAACGAAGCCGCGGTATACACGTTTCCGGCGATGTCGAGCGCCATGCCTTGCGGCCGGCCCAGCCCGCGGTAGTGCACGGTCGGCGTGCCGTCGGTGCCGATCGCATACACGGCGTCGTAGCTCGATGTAGTGGGCCCGGCCACAAACAGCCGCTCATCCTGCCCGAACGCCAGGTGGTAGGCGGCGATGGAGGGCTCGAGTGTCGCGTACACAAAGGTCTGCCGGTCCGGCGCGATCTTAAAGATGGTGCCCGAGCGGTCGCCGACGTACAGGTTTCCAGCGCTGTCGAAGGTAAGCCCGGTCGCGATGCCCATGCCTTCAATGAACAACGACACCGCGCCGGCCGGGGAAACCCGGTGTACCGTACCGTCGTTGCGCGAGGACACGTACAGGTAGCCGTCCGGGCCCACGGCCAGCCCGGTCGCATTGATGATGCCGGTCACGAACGGCTTGGCCTCGCCCGACGGCGTGATGCGGAACACCGAAACGGGCGTTTCCTGCCCGCGCGGGCCGGACAGCGTGGCATAGATATTGCCGAGCGAGTCCACGGCCGGGTTGGCCACTTGGTGGATGCCGGTGGCAAGAAGGTCGCCGATGTCGATGGGAATGCTGTTGCTTTCCTCGCCGTTGCGGAGGATGCGCAGCAAACCCGGCTCGCTTTCATCCGGCACGCGCAGCACCAAGCGCTCTTCGCGGCTCAGCAAAACGCCGGCCGCGAGCTTGCCCAGCATGGCCACGGGCAGGCGGCCCGCGACCGGAGCCAGACCGGAACCGTGCGCGTGCAGCTCGCCGCCGGGCAGCGAAGCGATGGGGTGGACGCTGGTGATGCGGGGCGTCGAGGACGGAGCTGCGGCGGTTTCAGGCATGCACCTTCTAATTTAAATGGCTCGAAAGGCCGCAACCGCCTGCCGCCCCCGCATGGAGAGCGACTGCCTACCACCAATGACTGAGCGCCGCGCCGACGAGCAAGGCGTACAGCCCGGCCATGGCATCGTCCATCACAATGCCCGTGCCGCCGTGCAGCCGCTCTAAACGGCGCACCGGCGGCGGTTTCAGGATGTCGAAAACCCGGAACAGCGCAAACGCCGCAAGGCCGTGTGCCCAGTCCGCGCGGCCGTAGCCGCAAAACGGCAGCAGGGCGATCCACTGCCCGGCCGCCTCGTCGATGACGATATGGCCGGGATCCTGACGGCCCGACTCGGCTTCCACGACCGAAGCCGCGGGGATGCCCGCGACGATGGCAATCAGGGCGGCCAGCAGGGTGACGGCGCGCAAGGCCGGCGGGGTCGGGCTTGCCGCGGAGGTGAACAGCAGCCACAGCAGCACGGCGGCCAGCGAACCCCAGGTACCAGGGCCGGGCTTGAGGAAACCCGCCCCGAAAAAAGTCGCGACCGCCCACGCCCAGGGCGTGCGGGGCGGCTGCGGGGCGGCGTCCAGTCCCAAGCGCGCGTCAGCCATTGCCGCTCGTCTTACGCTCGCGCAGGCCTTCCAGCTCGTCCAGCAAGTCCGGATCATGTACGGGCGAGGAGATGCGGTAGCCCTCGCTCGCCCACTTGCCCAGGTCGATGATTCGGCAGCGGTCCGAGCAGAACGGGAACTCCGGCTCCTTCGCCGTGACAAGCGTGCCGCAGGTGGGGCAGCGCAGCGCTTTTGCTTTATTTGCCGGCATCACAGCACCTTGGCCACGACGTCATATTCGTGGGCTTCCGTGATCTCGCAGGTGTAGAAGCTGCCCGGCGCGAGCGCCTCATGCGGGCCGAAGTCGTTCAGGTACAGCTTGCCGTCTATCTCCGGAGCGTGGAGGGTGGAACGGCCTTCCCACAAAAGCGGTGTTTCCTCGCTCGGCCCTTCAACCAGAACTTCAAGGGTGCGGCCGACCCACGCCTGCTTCGCCTCGCGCGAGATGCCAGCTTGCAGCTTCATCAGCGAGCGCCGGCGTGCCTCGGACGTTTTGCGCGAGACCTGATTTTCATGCGAGAACGCCTGCGCGCCTTCCTCATTGGAATATGTGAACACGCCCATCCAGTCGAACTTCGCTTCCCGCACAAACTGCTTCAGCTCCGCGAACTCCGCGTCGGTCTCGCCGGGGAAGCCGACGATGAACCCGGTCCGGACCACCAAGCCGGGCACCGCGGCGCGTGCTTTTTCCAGTGTTTTCAGAAAAATGGAAGCCCCGCCGCCCCGGCGCATGCGCTTCAACACCGTGGGCGAAGCATGCTGCAAGGGGATGTCGAGGTACGGGCAGATCTTCGGGTTGGCCGCCATGACCGCGAGCAGGCGGCCCGTGATGCGGTTCGGATAGGTGTACAGGAAGCGCAGCCAGTGCAGGCCCTCAATGCCGGCAAGCCGCTCCAGCAGCGTCGCAAGCCCGTCCCGCAGGCCGAAATCCTCGCCGTAGCAGGTGGTGTCCTGGCCGATGAGCGTGATCTCCCGTATACCGTTCGCGACCAGGCGTTCAGCTTCAGCGGCAATGGAAGCGAGCGGCCGCGAACGGAATTTACCCCGGAGATTTGGAATGACGCAGAACGTGCAAGGGTGATCGCAGCCTTCGGCGATCTTGATGTAGGCCGAAACGCGGCCCGTCGCGAGCAGGCGCGGTGTTTGGTCCGAATACAGGTACGTGGGCAAGGCGGCGGACGCGCCGTCCCACGCGGCGCGGGTGAATCGGCCTTGCTGTTCGCGCAGGTCGCCTTCGGCGCGGCTGCTCAGGACGCTTTCAGCAGCGGCTTTCACAACCGCTTCACCGGAAAGGATCGTGAACGGCGAGGGCGCTTGCGGCTTGGGGCGGAGCCCGGCGGCGGTGAGGATGGAGTCAAGCTCCCCAGTCCCGACGACCGCGTCCACCTCCGGGATATTGCGCCTGATTTCCTCGCGGTAGCGCTCAACCAAGCATCCGGCGACCACCAACCGTTGGGCCCGGCCTTCGGTTTTCAGCGCCGCCATCTCCAGGATGGCATCGACCGACTCCTGCTTCGCCGCGTCGATAAATGAGCAGGTGTTCACCACCAGCACGTCGGCTTCGGCGGTATCGCGGGTCAGCTCCGCACCGCCCGCTTGGAGCATGCCCATCATCACTTCGCTGTCGACCAGGTTCTTGGGGCAGCCGAGCGACACGAACCCGACCTTCACCGGCGCGGCATCTACCGGCGCCTGCGGAGGTATGGGTTCGACAAGGGTGGGCATCTCTTTCATCTTAGCCGAGCAGCCGGAAGCAGGCTCATCCGGCCGCAAGCTCGAAAAGCTGCTTCAGGCCGCGGCATCTTTCTTCGCGGCACCCGCGCCGACACGGTAAGCGGCGCGCTTGCGCTCCGACCGGTTTTCCGCGTCACCCTTGCCGAGCGTGCTCATCCAGTTTGGAAAACCGGTGATGCCCTTCAGCAGGGCCGGGAGATAAAAATCCGCGTCCAGGTCCGGGAAGCCGAAGCCGTACCCGGGTCCATGAAGCTCGTAGTTGCGGATCTGGGCAGGCGTCGCGTTTTCGAGGCCTTGAAGATTTTCAACCGGCACCGGCAAACGCAGGCCGTTGCTCATGTGGATGATGAGGAGGTCGAGATCTTCGGAGTAGTCGATGCTTATCACGTGTGGATCGGGTCCATGCTTCTCCTCGTAGCGGCGCCCTCTTTCAAGAGCGGCGTCGATCTCCTCATCGCTTATAAGAACTTTTCCTTTTGACTGGCGCATGATGCTCCTCCCAAAGTGCGATAAGTGCGTCCAGATTTTCCGCCGCGACCGAGATAACGTGCTTCACATCAGACCGTTTCGCATTTGTTGGCTTCACATTGACAGCCCGGTTCGAAAGAGTGGCTCCATCCTCGCGAAGATCAATAATCACCTCGATACCGGCATACATACCATGGACGTGACGCGGAGGGTGATCGTCAGGGTAAGCGTTGAAGCGTATACCGTTGAAGGTTCGCGAACCCATCTGCTTTTATTCATAAGCCAAGCCCGCACAGCCCGCAAGCAAACTTTCTTAAAGTGGTAATCTTGATCTGTGCCGGGCCCTGCGCGGCGCAATCCCGCGAACCCCGCCAGGTCCGGAAGGAAGCAACGGTAGTGGGCCAGTGCGTGCGCAGCAGGTACCCCGGTACAAAAGATTTCGCTTTCCGGCACACATTCGACAGGGAAAGGCTGCTCGGCGACAATCGAGCTTTGCCGCACGTTGCCCGGCCCGGAGAGTGGCTTTGAGCCTTGCCTCACCCGCAGTAAACCCACCTGAGTCGACCTTGCCCGCACCTTCGAGAAACAAGCTCCGTACGCTGCGCCGCGCGAAGATCAGCGCGCTCGGTACCTATGTGCCGCCCCGCGTGCTGACCAACGCCGATCTCGAAAAAATGGTCGACACCAGCGACCGGTGGATCCTGGAGCGCACCGGCATCCGCGAGCGCCACCTGGTCGAGGCGGGCACGGCGACGAGCGATCTCGCGGTCGAAGCCGCGCGCCGCTGCCTGGCCGAGCGCGGCATGGCACCCGATGCGGTGGAGGTCATCATCGTCGCCACCGTCAGCCCGGACATGCCGTTCCCGGCGACCGCCTGCCTGGTGCAGGACAAGCTCGGCGCGCATCATGCCTGGGGTTTCGACCTGGGCGCGGCCTGCTCCGGGTTCCTGTACGCGCTCCAGGTCGGGGCCAAGCTGGTCGAGTCCGGCGCGCACGACCGCATCCTGGTCATCGGCGCGGACACGATGAGCTCCATCATCGATTACACCGACCGCAGCACCTGCATTCTGTTCGGAGACGGCGCGGGTGCCGTGCTGCTGGAACCGGCGGAGGACGGTGAGGAAGGCCTAGTCGACTACGTGCACGAGATTGACGGCGCGGGTGCGGCCGCCCTGCACATGCCCGCCGGGGGCAGCCGTTTGCCGGCCAGCGCCGAGACAGTTGCGCGCAAGCAGCATTTTGTCCATCAAGAAGGGCAAACGGTTTACAAGTTCGCGGTAAAGAAAATGGCGGACATTTCCGAGTGTCTCCTGGAACGCAACGGGCTGACCGGGGCTGACATCGCCGCTTTTATCCCGCACCAGGCGAACCGCCGCATCATTCTTTCCACCGCCGAGCGGCTCGCGCTTCCGCTCGACCGGGTGACCATCAACATCGACCGCTACGGCAACACCACCGCCGCTACAGTGCCGTTGGCCATGGCTACTGCCCGCGAGGACGGCAGGCTCGAAAAAGGCAGCTTGGTGCTTCTCGCCAGCGTGGGCGCCGGCTTTACAGCCGGGGCGACCTTGCTGCGCTGGGAGATCTGAAGCAGGCCCTTCATGCCGCTTGTTTCGCGGGCACGGCCGCCCGTTCCGCCTGCCAGCTGCGCACCTGCTTGCGGTACAGAACGAATCCGACAATGATGGCCCCGACCACCAGGATCAGGAAGGCAACCAAAACCGGGGTCGAGTACTTCGCCAGGTACTCGTTCCACCAGTGCAGGACGTGCCGCCCGTAAGTCGCGCCGAGCCAGGCTACAAAGCCGTACCGAAGCCCGCGCGCCAGGGTGAACGCAGTAAGGAAATGCGTCCGCGTGGCCCCGAGCGCGCCCGCGCCCAGCAGCACGCGCGCCTGGTCGAGCGCGAGCGGGGCGACGT
>CAXTSB010000165.1:0-5737 GCA_964246845.1 uncultured Acidobacteriaceae bacterium | reverse complement strand
CGGCGGCGCGCCGTGCACACGCACGGCGATGCCCGTCAGCTTTTCGTTCCGGAACGGGACCAACACCCGCGCACCCGGCTCGGGCGCGGGCTCGCGGCAAGCATAGGTCCACAAGCGGTCAAGCGGGACCGGCAGCGCGACATCGCAGAACAGGTTGGCGGGTTCAGGCACTCTGACGGGAGCGTAGCAGGTGCGCGGACGTGGACTCGGCCGCGGCTTCGGCCAAGAAAAAGGACAGGCCCGCAAGCCTGTCCTTGCTGCACCGCACCGGCTACTTCGCGAGCAGGTTGAAGATGCCCGGCAGGTTTAAAACGCCCCAGCCGGTGACGAAGTCGTACCCGCGCGTGACGGCGAGCGACGAGTCCGTGCCGAAGGACAAATCAAAGGTCGACCCGGCCGTGGATGTATAGACCGCGCTGAGGAACCTGTTGCCGTTGCCGGGCTGAATCAGATCCGAAGCGGAAAAGGTTGTCAGCACCCGGGTCGTGTTGTCGCGGATGCGCCCGGTCACATCGTCCGCGGCGGCAGTGGCGGCGCTGACCGGCAGCACGTCCGTCACAAAGGACGGGTTGGTGCCGTACTGGCTGATCAGCGGCGCGGCCTGGCCCAGGCCGACGCCGAGCCCCTGTTGGAGCAGCGCCCACTCCGCGGAGAACACAGGCGAGGCGACCGAGGTTCCCCCGATCACTTCATACGATGGCTGCCCGTCGACCGTGAGGATGATCTCGACACCGGTAAACGGGTCGGCGATCTGCGCCACATCGGGCACGAGCCGCCCCGTGCCCTGCAAGGCGCTTTGAAACGCCGGCTTGGCAAAGTACTGGCTCGTGCCGCCGCCCGCGCCGAACACGAAGCCCCGCAGCTGCGGTGGGTTGTCGACCCCGCCCGCGCGCGAGTTGACGCGCGTGATGTTGTTGCCCCAGCCGGTTTGGATCACGCCGTTGCCGCTGGGCGTGGAAGCAGCGCTCACCCCGCCGACCGCGGTGACGTACGGCGAGTCGGCGGGCGTGCTGACGTCGGTTTGGCCGTTTTCCTGAGCGGCGAAATCGCCGGAGTCGCCGCTTGAAAAGTTCACGTCGATGCCGACAAACGCGGCCAGCTCGGCGATTTCGTCGAACGTCGTCACGCCTTGGGGGTCGGTTGCAAGCTCCGGGCTGCCGTAGGAGTTGGAGATAATGTCGGCCGTGCCGTTCTCGATGATGTACAAGAGCGCGTTTTCGAGGTCCGTGTCGAGCAGGCTGGGCGCGAGCACAAGCGCGATGGCGGCCTCCGGCGCGATCGCGTGCGCCCATTCCACGTCCAGCGTCGTTTCACCGACCGCGCCGGCATCGGCTTCCGTCACCGGGGTCGGCGTCAGAACCTGGAAGTTCGGGTCCGGCAGCCCGTAGATGCTGTCGAAGGTGGCCAGATCCTGCTGAATGGTGGGAGCGGTGTAGGCGTCCACGATCGCAATGGTCTGCCCCCGGCCGGTGTAGCCGCGCCCATAGACCGAGTTCAAGCCGAACAAACGGTACACATCCTGCGGGGAGTAGCCGCAGGGCGGCAGGGTACCCGGCAGTGTATTGGCCGGGTTCGCGCCGAAGTTCAACCCGCCGTAGGCAGCCGTGACCCCGTTGGAGATAAACGTGTGAATCGATGCCGGGTAAAAACACTGCGCCGAGGCGAAGGCCCCGTCCGGCGCCACGGCCGAAAGCGGCACCGCCGCCCGCGCCTTGCCGGTTTGCGGGTCGATCGGGCGCACCGCATGCAATTGCATCTTGTGCGCGCCCACCCCTGTGACCGCGGCCACCAGGCCTGAAGCCGCGCCGCCGAGCGCGGGAGCGCCGGACATCGCCGTGAGGACCGTCCCGGACTGCGCCTTGAATTGCGCAATGGTGGTGTGAAAGGCGCTTTCGATGTCGGCGCTGGTGCCGGCGATCCGGACGGACAGGTTCATCGGGTCGGTCGCAACGATTTTGAGATTGTGCGCGGTGAGTTCCTTCTTCACCGCGGCAACCTCGGCGTCGGTAGGCGCGTACCGCCGGATGTCGCCGACCGCGCCGAAGCGGTGGAACCGCGCCGCGCCGGGGCTGTACATCTCTTGTACCGAGGCGTCCAGGTCGGCCTTGTTGTGGAGCTTGAGGTACACATTGGCGTGGACCGGAGTGCCGGGCGACACGGGCCCGAGCGCGGCCTCGGCGTGCAGGGGCTTAGGCGCTGCTTGGGCGGGCGAGGCGGGATGGAAGGTGAGCGCCGCGGCGGACAGAAGTCCGGCGCGCAGAAGAGCGGGGGCGGTGGGCATACGTACGGGTCTCCAAGGAAATTGTCGAAAGGCAGGCGCGGGGAAAAGAGAGCGCGGTGGCAGGCCGGGGCGCAGCGCGGAAGTCTTATGAAAGCGGCTCCGTCGTTGTGGGAGAAGGTATAGCACAGGGCTTTGCGCGGCGGAAGCAGTTTCGCGCGGAGCCTTTCATGCCGCGGGCGGCGGGTACACTTTTCAGGTGGATATGCGGGCGGGATTGCGGCTGTGTTTAGGGTTGGCGGCTATGGGCGCGGGCGGCATGGGAGCGCAAGTGGTGCCCTGGCAAACCACCGCGGCCCCGGCAGTCGACGCCGCGCCGCTGCCCGAGGACCGCGGCGCGGACGGCCTGGCGCAGACCCCTGCGCAAACTCCGCACCTGGGGCTCGCTGATGATGATCGTGGCCCATCCGGACGACGAGGACGGCGGCATGATGACGTATGAGTCGCGCGGGCAGGGCATCCGCACCAGCCTGCTGACCCTGACCCGCGGCGAGGGCGGCCAGAATGCCCTGGGTCCGGAAGCCTACGACGCCCTCGGCCTGATCCGCACCAACGAGCTGCTGCTGGCCGACCGCTACTCCGGCACCGAGCAGCTGTGGGGTACCGAGGCCGACTACGGCTTTTCCAAGACCAAGGAAGAAGCGTTCACGCAGTGGGGGCACGACCGGGTGCTCCGCGATGTAGTCCGCGCCGTGCGGCAGGAGCGGCCGCTGGTGCTGTGCTCGGTGTTCGTGGGCGGCATCACCGACGGCCACGGGCACCATCAGGTTTCGGGCGAGCTGGCGCAGGAAGCCTATGATGCCGCCGGCGACCCGAAGCTGTATCCCGAGCTCGGGCCGCCCTGGAAGCCCTATGCCGTATTCTCGCGCGAGCCGTTCGCCGCGGTCACCGCGAAAGGCGTGTATGACTACGCCACCGACTCCTGGGGTCCGGCCGTGTTTACCAACTATGTGACCGGCGCGAAAACGGACGGCGTTCCCCGGGCCGATATCACGATTCCCGAGGGACAAAGGGACTCGGTCCTAGGTCGGTCGTATCTTCAGATGGCCCGCGAGGGCTGGGGCTTGCAGAAGTCGCAAAACGGCGGGGGCAATCCGCCGCTCGCCGGGCCGGATGCGGTCGGCTATCACCGCTGGGCATCGCGCGCGCCTGCCCCGGCGGGAACCGACAGCTTCTTCGCCGGACTGGATATCACGCTGCCCGGCATGGCCGCGCTCGCGCCCGGTGCGGGGGCTTTGCTTGACACAGGCTTGAAAGCCATGGACCGCGCCTCGGCTGACGCCCTGGCACGCTATGCGCCGGACGCGCCTGAAAAAGTCCTGCCCGCGCTGGTTGCCGGCGCACGCGCGACGGCCGACCTGCTGCAAGCAGTGCAAGGAAGCAAGCTGGACGCGGCGGCGAAAACCGCCCTCGGCCACGAGCTCACCGTCAAGCAGGTGCAGTGGAACACAGCGTTGGCGGAAGCGCTCGGGCTCCGCATGGATGCGCTCGTGACGCCAGCCTCGGGGCGCGGCTTCGACATCCAGCCCCAGCTCACCCGGCCCGCCGTGGTGCCCGGCGAAGCTTTCAGCGTACGCCTCCACCTCACGGCGGCCGAGCCTTGGGGTGAAGGCGCTCCCCTACGCTTGGTCCGTACGGCAATCAACACGCCCCCCGGCGAGAACTGGCAGACAGCGCGGGTAGGCTCGGCGGGGCTGGGCAAGCAGCAAAGCGATGTGGGCGACCTGCTCTTCCAGCTCACAGCGCCGCGCGGCGAAGCACCCACCGCTCCCTACTTTTCGCGGCCCTCGATCGAACAGGCCTTCTATGACGTTGCGGACACCCGGCTTGCCGGGCGCAGCCTGACGCCTTACCCGGTGAGCGCGCACGCCGAGTGGGAGTACGACGGCGTCACCATCCGGCTCGATGAGGTGGTGCAAGCGACGGTGCGCGAGCGCGGCCCGGGCACGTTCCAAACGCCCCTCACCGTGGTTCCAGGGCTTTCCGTCACCTTGCCGGAGCAGGCGGCCGCGCTGCCCACGGGCAAGCGCACCTTGGACGTCCAAGTCGCGGTCGAGAACGAAAATCCCGAGCCGACCGAGGCTGCTGTCCGGCTCGATGTTCCGCCCGGCTGGGCGGTGCGGCCGCCGCAAGCCGTCGTACCGCTCGCGGCGGGGGCTCGCATGGTGCAGCACTTCACCCTGACCGCGCCCGCCGGTTTGAGCGCCCCCGCGATGATCAAGGCCGTCGCCCGCGCAGGTGGGTCCGAGTACACCTCGGGTTTTGAGCGCGTGGGCTACCCCGGCTTGCGCCCGGCGGCCTTGTACCGCGCGGCCGCGGTCGAGGTCAGGCCGGTCGACGTCCGGGTCGCGCCTGGCGCACGCGTCGCATACGTACCCGGCACTGGGGACCCGCAAACACCTTTGGCCTTGCGCGCGCTCGGCGTCCCGGTGGATGTACTTACGCCGTCCGACTTCCTGACGGCCGACCTGCGCCCGTACTCGGCGGTGCTGCTGGGGGTGCGCACCTTTACCGCGAGCCCCGGCCTTGAAAACGCGGGTGCGCCGCTGCGCCGGTACGCCGATGCGGGCGGCACGGTGATCTTTGAATATCAAAGCGGCGACTTCCCCGCCCCGTTCGCGCTCCATCTCGGCGCGAGCCCGGCCAAGGTGGTTGAGGAGCGCCGGCCCGTCAGCATTCTTGCGCCCACGGCCGCGCTGCTGACAAGCCCCAACCGCATCACCGAAGCCGACTTCGCCGGGTGGGTCGAAGAGCGCGGCCACGGCTTCGCGGCGTCCTGGGGCCGGGAGTGGACGCCGCTGCTCCAAATGGCCGATGCGGGGCAGCCCGCGCAGGAAGGCGGCCTCCTGGTCGCGCCCGCGGGCAAGGGCCGCTATGTGTACCTGGCACTTGCGTTGTACCGGCAGCTGCCGGAGGGCGTGCCCGGTGCATACCGGCTGCTGGCCAATTTGGTTTCGGGTTCAGCCTCCGGCTCAGTCTCGGACCCGGGCTCGGTCGCGGGCGTGAAGTAAGCATCTGACACACACGATGGCCTCTCCGCTCACCTTGGCTCTGGCTTCCTGCGCCGCGCTCGGGCTGCGCCACGGCTTCGACTACGACCACCTGGCCGCCATCACGGACATTACAAGCGTGCAGCGCGGATGGCGGCAGGGGATGAGTTTGGGCCTCCTGTACGCGCTGGGCCACGCGGCCACCGTGGCGGCGCTGGGGCTCGCGGTCGTGATCTTCCGCGTGAGCCTGCCGGGGCACCTCGACGCGGTCGGCGAGCGGCTGGTCGGGGCGACGCTGCTCATTTTGACCGCATACATTTTGTGGGCCTTCTTCCACGCGCGGGGCCACGCGCACCCTGTCTCGCGCATTGCTCTGCTCGCCCAGGGAGCGCAGTGGGTGGGCTGGCGCGCCCGCCGCCTGCGCGACCCCCTGGCCGCCCGGCCCGAGCCGTTCCGATTCGGGTATCAG
>CAXTSB010000164.1:0-5773 GCA_964246845.1 uncultured Acidobacteriaceae bacterium | reverse complement strand
CTGGAATGCGGAGCGCGCGGGTTTGTTCGGCTGGTCGGCTGTGCCGAAAAACTGCGTGTAGCTTGCTTGGAGTCCGGGGAAGTCGAGCTTGCCGCCCTTGGCTGGGTCGCCCGCGAGAAACACCGTCATCTTGACGACGTCCTTCATGTTGAGCCCTTGCTCCTTCAGGAGCGCTTGGATCTTTTTGAGCGCCGAAAGCGCTTGGGTTTGCGTGTCGCCGTACATGGCTTCCGTGCCCTTGGCGGGATCGGCCGGGGTCACGGGCGAGGCAAGCTGGCCGCTCAGGTAAAGCGTGTCGCCGGCCCATACGCCGTTGGCGATCGGCGATTTCTCGTTGGGCTGCAAGTGCTTGACCGCGACCTGGGCGTGGAGCGCGGACGCGCCCAATAAGATAAACAGTACCAACTGCTTCATGCATCTCCTTTTTTGTTCAGCGACGAGCGTCCAGTAAGACGTGCCGCCTGCGCGTGGTCGGCGATCATGCCCAGGGCGCGATGCGCGCTCAAAGCCGCGCCCTCCTGCCAGCCGACGATGTGGCTGCAATGGTCGCCGGCAAAATAAAATGGCCCGTCGGCGGCGATCAGCGTTTCGTAGCCTGGATTGGTTTTCGTCTGCGAATCGGCCTCACCGGCGACGGTGCCTTGCTTGGACAGGGCAGCGCCGGGCGGCTGCGTCGTTTTCCCGCCGGTGATGGCCGCGGCGGTACCGGGAATGCGGTCCTGGTCGCGTCCCTGCCCGGGGCCGTAGCTCATGATCCATGAGCCCTCATTATGCGCGACCTGGCCCCAGCCCACATACACAGGCTTCTCCAGCTCCTTGCCCTTGCCGGGGTGCAGGCGCTCGATGGAGCCCCGGCTCGCCGCGAGTTTGTCTTCAAGCGACAGCTTGTCAAACCCGCCCAGCCGCTCGTCGGTGTAGCCGCTCACCAGCACGCCGCGCGGCGAGAACAGCCCGCCCGAGGGGAACCAGATCGGGCTCGGGCCCTGTGCCAGAAACTCCAACCCCCCGTAAATGTTGTCGTCCTCCTCCCAAAACCGGCGCGCCTCCCAGGCAATCTTGTACGCGTGGGCGTAAGCGGCTTCGTCGATCACCTTCTTGTACGGCGCGGAAAAATCGTTGGGGATGGCCCGCAGCATGGTGAGCGGCAGGGCGCAGATGCAGTAGGGTGCTTCCATCTGCTTGGGAGCGCCGTTCTCGGTGTAGCCGATGCGGACCCCGTTCGGGCTGCGGCGGATCTCCGTAACCGGGCAGTTGTATTGCACAACGGGGCCCAAAGCCTTGGCGAACGCGTACGGAATACGGTCCATGCCGCCCACCGGCTGAAACATGGTGGCCTGCATGTCGAACGCTTCCTCAAACAGGATGCCCTGCCAAAAATCCGCCGCGAGCAGGGTGTCCATATCGATCGGCTTGGCGAGGACGCCGGAGTCGTCACCCGCCCCGGCGGGTCGGCTGTAGCCGGCGCGGTCGCTGCCCGTGTATTTGCCTGCTTTGTCGAGCGGACCATACACGCGCAGGAAGGCAAGCATCCGCTCGCGGTCTTCCTTTGAGAACTCGGCGTCGAGCCCGCCCGCGCTCATGCACTTCATCAGGAGCTCGGACACATGGCCGCGCGTGTCGTTCACCACCTCGCGCTGCACAAACGGCGCGCCGCCGTTCACCTTGTCGTTTTGGAGGTGCGAGGAGCGGCTGGTGTTGATCTCCACCTCCAGCGGCACCCCCAGCGCGCGGCAGTAGCCGAGCATGGTGCGATGGATCGACGGCAAGCGCGCCGGGCCGACGTTCTGGTAGTGTCCGGGCTCAAACGCGCAGGTCTGTGCGGGCAGCCCTTCCAGCATGATGGAGTCGCCGCCGCGCACGGTCCAGTTGCGGCCGCCGGGGCGCGGACGGGCTTCCAGCACCGTGGGCGCGAAGCCTGCCGCGCGGGCCTCGTATGCGGCCACGAGACCCGCGATGCCGCCGCCGAGGATGATTACCTTCGCGCCGTGCCCCGAGGCGGCGGGCAGCGGTTCAGCTTTTGAAGCCACGGGCGGAGGCGTGAGGCCAAGGCCGTTGATGGCGAGGAAGGCGGCATTGAAGCCGCCTGCCGCGCCGACGCGGTAAAGAAAATCGCGGCGTGTTACGGGCATCGTGGTCTCCACTTAGAAAATGATCTTAAGCGCAAGCTGCGTATTGAAGGGCTCGCCGGGGCCGATGCCGGGTGCGCCGTTGTAGTAGCCGATGGTCTGCGTCACGGTGCCGAATGCCGAGCCGTCGCTCAGGGTGTTGTCGGGAGGGGCAAGGTTGATGTTATTGAGCAGGTTGAACATTTCCACCCGGAACTGCGCGCTGATCCGCTCCGTGAAGTGGCCGTCCTTGAAGACCGAGAAATCCACATCGTTGTAGCCAGGCCCGTAAAATTGGTTGCGGCGGGAGCTTCCATACGCATTGGTCGGGGTCGTGAAGATCGGGGCCGCATCCGAACCATTAGTGAAGTACTGGAGCACGCCGCTGCTGTTTGTGATGGTCCGCGCGCCGGCAATCTGCGGACCGGCTTGGTCGGCGCGGTCCTCGCCCTCGCCGGTGCCGCTTGAGTCGACGCCGGTAAAGATGCTGTACGGCGTGCCGGTACGGAAGGTCAGCAGGCTGTTGAGCTGCCAACCCGCACCCAGCCAGTGCGGGCCGGGCAGGCGCGGCACGGAATAATTCAGGTAAGCGACAAAGGTGTCGCGGACGTCATAATCGGAGTTGCCGTAATCGCCTTTCAAGTTGAAGGAGTTTTCGGGCGACGCGTTGCGGTACTGCGTGATCACATCCAAGTTATGCGCCCAGGTGTAAGCGAACTGCGAGGTAAGCCCGTGGTAGTTGCTCGACTTAAGCGTGAGCTGGAGCGAGTTGTAATTCGACGTACCGCCGGAGGTGACCTGATTGATCACGCCGTAGTACGGAAACTGCGCCCCGTAGGGCCGGGTCGCATTCTGCGCGGCGGTTCCCAACGAAGTGGAGCCGATCGCGGCTTGGTTCAGGTCGCGGATGTAAAGCTGCTTGCGGCCCTGGGCGCCGACATACCCGAAGGTGGCCATGAGGCTGGGGGTGAGCTTCTGCTCGATGTTGAAGTTATAACTGTACGAGTAAGCGCTGCGGAAGTTCGGGTCGACCGAGAACAGGTTGTAGCTTTGGGTTGGGTTGAACTGAGCGGTGGCCGGGAATAGCGGCGAGCCGTTTGTCGGAATGATCTGGAAGTTCTGCCCGATATTCGCGGCAGGGTTCGGTCCGGCCGGATTGCTTTCCGCGCCCGACGCCCCGCCGTTCGGCGGCCGGTTATCGAGGAACGGGTTGAGATTCGGCTCGTCGAAGTACACGCCGAAGCCGGCGCGCGCCACCGTCCCGGAACTCGCCCGGTAAGACAAACCCACGCGCGGACTTACATTATTGTGCGCCGGGTTATACAGGCTGCTGATCTGCGCCCCTTGGAAAGCAATGCCGGGGACAGCGAGGTTGGGTATGTCGGGGCGGAAAACGGAAAGGTCCTGCGTGTCGTTGTGCAAAGGCCCGAGATAGTCGTAGCGCACACCCGCGTTGATGTTCAGCGCGGGTGTGAACTGCCATGCATCCTGCGCGTAAAAGGCATAGGTGTTCACAAATACCTGACGCTTTGTGTTGCCGCGTACGATGCCGTCCGAGTAGGTGCAGCCGGCCAGATAGTCGGCAAGCGCCAGAGTTTGAGTATCCGTGTAAAGCGGAGTCGTGGTGCCCGGATTGAACACGCCGAAGTTGGTTTCGCACGCCGTCGGCGTATGGGCCGTATTGCCCGCGACACTCTCAGGTGCGGCCCACGGGCCTTGCGAACCTTGGTAGGTGAACGCCCCGCGCTGGCGGCGCTGGTAAAACTCATCCAGCTGTGCATTGCGGTATTCGCCGCCGAAGCGCAGGCTGTGCTTGCCCAGCACCATGGACACGCTGTCGTCGAGCACGCCCGTGATGTCGTTGCGGCCGGAGGGTGGGGTGGCGTTGTTCAGGTTGTCGAAGCCGCTGATGGTGATGCCCGGCGTGCCGCTCAGACCCGCGCCGACTCCGGTATTCAGACCCAGCGCTGCCGCGTTGAAGCTGTGGTCTTGGTCATAAAATAGCTGATTGAAGTAGTTGACGCTGGCGACCAATTGATTGGTGATGCGGCTGCTGACCGTCGTATTCAGCACCGCCGAGTAGTTGAACACGTGGATCGGCGCCGTCTCGAAGTAGTACGGGATCAGCGAGCCGACCGGCGCGGTCTGGTTGCCTTGACCGCCGTACACACGGCCCGCGAGCGAGTTCTTGCTGTTGATGTTCCAGTCAACCTTGGCAACGCCGTTGTAACTGTATCCGGTGATCGGCGAAGCATTTGTGTAGTTATTAGTCGCCGCCGCGCCGCCGGTCGCGAACGACGGGAACACCGTATTCAAAACTCCCAGCTGCACCGGATTGACCGGGATGCCGAATTGATTCAGCACCTGCTCGGCCCGTGCCTGGTAGGCGAGCGAGGGCTCCGTAATCGAAGCCGGACTTTGGATGATGAACTGCTGCTTTTCAAAGTTCGCGAAATAAAATAACTTGTCGCGCAGGATGGGGCCTCCGATGGAGCCGCCGTACTGCTGATTGCGCAGCTTGTTCTTTACCACCTTCCCGTCGGCATTCGGTGTGGCAAAGGGGTTGTTCGCCGCGAAAGATTCATTGCGGTTAAAGTAATACGCCGTGCCGTGGATCTGATTAGTTCCTGACTTAGTCACCACGTTCACGGTGCCGCCGACATTGCGGCCCGCTTCGGCGTTCGACTCAGTCTGCTGGGAAAACTGCTCGATGGAATCGATCGGCAGGGTAACCCCCGCAATCCCGGAAACGCCGCTCTGGTTCACCGCCGGGATGTTATGCCATAGGTCGTTGTTGTCCGAACCGTCGATCTGCCAATTGACTTGGTTGGCGCGCGAGCCGTTGACCGAGCCGAAGCCGTTCCCGGAGTAGCCGCCGTAGCCGGGTGAAACGGAAATCAGCTGCGTAAAATCCCGCCCGTTCAGCGGCGTGTCCTGCACCGTTTTGGTGGGCAGGACCGTGGTCTGCGTTGTGGATTCCGTATCGAGCGACAGGCTGGCCGCCGATACCTCGACCGTTTCCGCGGCTTGCGCGACGCTCAATTTAAGCGGAAGCGAGTACACCACGCCGGCGGACACGGGCACCTTGTCGACCTTCTCCGTGCCGAAGCCGGAAGCCGTCACCGTGACGGTGTAAGCGCCGAGCGGCAGGTCGGTAAAGCTGTACTCGCCCGCACCGCTGGATGGGGATTTGTGCTCCGTGCCGGTTGCGATTTCAGTCGCGGTTACGGCCGCGTCCGGAATGGCCGCGCCCGAGCTGTCAGTGACGCTGCCGGCAATGCTGCCGCGAAAGATCTGCGCGTGCGCGCTCAACCCCGGAAGGAGCAAGGCTGCCGCGAAAAGCGGGAGGCGATGGAAAGTAATCTGTCTGGCTTCCATGCCTGAAGTTAGGGCCGAGTTGAACGCGGAGGCAAGCATAAAGTTATCCGCAGGCATTTTCATGATGGACGCGATAAGTCGCTGTTTATCGGTGCGACTTACACCGAATCGCGGATATAAATTATATTTATCTCCGCGGCCTCAAATGGCGGCACAAAAGGAGTTCCTCGCGTGAACAGTTTGAGCTTGGAAGGCCGCACCGCAGTTGTGCTCGGGGGCACCTCGGGGCTGGGTCTGCAAATCACCTTGGGCCTCGCTGAGGCCGGGGCGGACGTGGCCGCGTCCTCCCG
>CAXTSB010000163.1:0-6068 GCA_964246845.1 uncultured Acidobacteriaceae bacterium | reverse complement strand
GTGTACCAAGTCTTGCCGGCGGGCTTCGCCGCGGGCGCTTTCGGGTGCGCGGCGGCGGTATGGTGGACAGCCGGCCTCGCGACGGGTTTCGCGGCCGGCTTTACCGCGATATCCGAGCGCGCTTCGTCCGCCTGCGCCGCATCGGCCATTTTGAGCACGACCTGGCGGTCATAGCGCAGGTCCACCGCGCTCAGGCCGGGGTACTGCTGCCGCCATTCGGCCAGGTGCTCCCGGTACGACCGCCAACGGTCCAAAAAGTCGCTGTCACCAAAGTGCAGCAGGAGGTCCGAGCCGCCTTCGGGCACCACGGCCCGCACATCTTCCAGGTCGCCGACGTCCACCTCGCTGAGCTCGGCGGTGATCTCGGGTCCAAGCGCCGCCGTAAACCCTTGGTAAAGGTGCATCCGCTCCGCCCTGGCCTGCGGGGGCGCGTTGGGGTCTAAGCCGACCACCACCGGAAACGAGTAGTGCCGGGAAGCGAGCGTCGCCGGCGACATCGGCAGCAGAACCCCTTCGGCATCAACTAAGCCGATCTGCCGCCCCAAACGTACAAACGCCATGGGAACGCGTTCGACGATCGTCACGCGCAGGGTGTGCGGCAGCAGGCGCATCACGGTCGCGTGCTTGACCCAAGGCTCGGCTTCGAGCGCCGCCTCGCGCTTGCCGAGCGGGACGAAAAACACATTGCGCCCGATGTCCGCGCCGAAAACATCGAGCAGGTCGGCCCGGCGCAGCTCCGTATTGCCCAGCGCTTGAATGGAAGCGGAAGAGTCGATGCGGAAATGGGGGTCGCTGCGGAGAAATGCTCCGACAGCCCAAGCGGAAAAGCCCAGAGCGGCCAGTGCGGCGCACACCGCCGTGATCAACAGCACGCGCCCGAAGCGCGTCGCGAGGAGCCGGCGCGCCCAGCTTCTACGGGGCGCGATCCTGCGCCGCGCCCGGAGGAACCGGTCCGCCTCGTCGTACTTCGGAACGAGCTCCGCCTCGCGCTTCCGGCCGGGGGCTTGGGGAGCGGCGGGGCGGAGAAACGGTTCGTCCTCCTCAGCCAAGGCAAGAGAAGACGAGCGTTCGTTCCGCGTGTCATGGATTTGCTTCGCCAAACCCGAGCCAGGCCGCGAAGAATCGCCACCCTGACTATAGCTGCCGGCTAAGCGCTTGCGGAAGAAAAGCTTTCGATCGGGTCCACATTGGTAACCGCCGTTTTCCCAAGCTCCGCCAGCACCAGCGTGGGCACCTGCGCGATGCTGCCCGCGCCGAGGGTGAGGATCAGGTCGCCGCGCACTGCGTGCGACGCGGCGCGCCGCACGGCCTCCTCGAAGCTCCGGGCATGCTCCATGCCGGTTTGCCCCGCGGCCGCGACTAAGGCGGGCGCGTCCACGCCGGGGATGGGCGGCTCGCTGGCCGGGTAAATGTCTAGCACTTCAACCGTGGACGCACCTTGAAAGGCTTCTGCGAACTCGGGCAGCAGGTCGCGGGTGCGCGTGAACCGGTGCGGCTGGAAGATCACATGGACGCGCTCGAAGCCGCACGCGTGCGCGGCTTGAAGCGTCGCGCGGATTTCTGTCGGATGGTGCCCATAGTCGTCCACCACGGTGACGCCGCGGGCTTCGCCCTTGGTTTGGAAGCGCCGGTCCACGCCGCGGAACTGCTCCAATCCCTCAACGATGCGGCTGCCTGGGATTTCCAGTTGATGTCCCACCGCCGCCGCCGCCGCCGCGTTCAGCACATTGTGCATTCCGGCGACTGTGAGGTTGAACGGTCCCAGCACCGACCCGTCGACCGCGACCTCGAACCGCGACCGTACCGGATCAGCGGAACCGACGCAGCCGGGTGCGGGCAGGGGGGGGGGGCGCGGGGGGGCGCGGGCCGGGGGGGGGGGGGGGGGGGGGGGCGCCGCCCCCCCCCCCCCGCGGGGGGGGGCCCGCGCGCCCACCACATCGCCGGGGCGCGGGCTGTGGCCGTAGGTGAATACGCGCCGCCGCACACGGCGCAGCAAGGGAGCGAGGCGCGCATCGTCGCAGCAGGCCACCACCGCCCCGTAAAACGGGACGCGGTCCATGAAGCTGACAAACGCGTCCTCGATATCGGCCATGTCGCGGTAGCAGTCCATATGCTCGCGGTCGAGGTTCGTGACTACGGCCAGGATGGGCGACAGCTTCAAAAACGAGCGGTCGCTCTCATCCGCCTCCGCGACCAGGTACTGCGACTTGCCGAGACGGGCATTCGAGCCGAGGGCGTCGATGCGGCCGCCCACCACTAGCGTAGGGTCGAGCCCGCCCGCGCCCAGCACACTCGCGATCATGGACGTGGTCGTGGTTTTGCCGTGCATGCCCGCCACAGCAATGCCGTACTTGAGCCGCATGAGCTCGGCAAGCATTTCGGCGCGAGGGATCACGGGAATCTTGCGCCGAAGTGCTTCGAGAATTTCAGGGTTGCGCGCGTCCACGGCGGAAGACGCGACCACAACGCCCGCGCCCACGACGTTTGCCGCATCATGCCCGGTGAAGACGCTTGCGCCCAGCTTCTCAAGCCGTTCAGTGGCCGGGCCCCGCTTCAGGTCGGAGCCGGAAACCGAGTACCCCAGCGTCAGCAGGATTTCGGCGATGCCGCTCATGCCGATGCCGCCGATGCCGATGAAGTGAACACGCTGTGCCTTGGCGAACATGGAGGATTCCCCAGAGCTTACCCCAGGGCGGATGCCGCGTCGATAGGGAGGCAGAGCCGTCCCCCTGCCCTGAACCGGCACACGCAACTTCCCGCAAGGACGCGTGTTCCAACAAGTGATGGCCGGACCGGAACGCAACCGGCCTCATCCGCATGAGAGTTTGCGGATCACGATGAGGAGGCACTCCCGTGAAACCGCTCCTTTACGCAGCCGGCATCGCCGCGCTGTTCGCAGCTCCACTCGCCGCCAAGGCTCAGGTCGCGGTCGGCATCGGCATCGGGCCCGAGGTGGTGTACCCGGCCTATGAACCTGTCGAAGCCGCCCCGGTCTGCGCTTACGGCTACTACGGCTATTACCCGTACGACTGCGCTCCCGAGGGCTTTTACGGCCCTGACTGGTTCCTGGGCGGTGCGTTTATCGGTGCCGGCCCGTTTTATCACGGCTTCTACGGCTACCCCTGGGGCTTCGGCTTCAGCCATATCGGCTACGGCTACTACGGCGGCTTCGGCCGCGGCTTTTACGGAGGCTACGGCTATCGCGGGGGCTATGGCTACGGCGGGTACCGGGGCGGCTACGACGGCTACGGCTTTAACCGCGCGGGCTACGGCGGGTACAACGGCTACCGGGGCGGCTACGGCGGCTATAACAACTATCGCGGAAGCTATAACAGCTTTCGCGGCGGCACGGTCAACAACTTCCACGGCGGTACCGTGAACAACTTCCACGGCGCGGGCGGTTTCAGCTCAGCCGGGAACCGCGGCGGGAGTTTTGGAGGTTTCCATGGCGGATCGACCGCCGGAAGCTTTCATGGCGGGAGCTTCGGCGGAGGCGGGTTCCACGGCGGCGGTGGTGGATTTCACGGCGGGGGTGGTCACCGCTGATTTCCGCCCCGAGCAGATAAAGCCGCGCTCAAACCAGAATCGCGACTCTGTCTCCAGCGGAGACAAACCGCATGGGCCGTTCGTGCGGGAACGGCCCAGCCCAGCCTCGCACGTCCGAGCATACCTAGCGTCATTCCGGTTCAAGCCGGGGCGCGGCTTTTTTGTTTGCCGGCAAGCGCCCGCACCATTCCGGCAATCGCCTCACCCGCTCCCGGGTAGGCCAGGGTGCGGGCGCGCCCGCCCATCGCTTGCAGCTTTGCCCGGTCGGCCAGTAGGCCCGTGAGCACCGCGGTCAGCTTTTCCGCGGTTAGGTCTTTTTCGAGCAGAACCACGGCTGCTCCGCTTTCGGCGAGAACCTCCGCGTTGCGGCGCTGGTGGTCATCCGCGGCCCGCGGAAACGGCACCAGGATCGAGGCCTTCCCAGCGGCGCACAGTTCCGCAACCGTGCTCGCCCCGGAACGCGACAGAACCAAGTCCGCGGCCCCGAACCGGGCGGGCATATCGTCAAGAAACGCCCTGACTTCGCAGCGCGAAAAGTCCGTTCCAGACGCTGCGAACGCGTCGCGCGTCTCCTCAAACGCACGCGCGCCGGTTTGGTGCAGCAACTCCAGCTCCGGCACGGCGGCAAGCAGTTGCGGGGCAATCCGCGGCAACAGCCGGTTGAACACGCGTGCGCCCTGGCTTCCCCCAAAGACGAGCAGGCGCGGCGGCGCGTCCGCGGGCCGGGCCGGCAGCTCCGAGAACCCCGCCCGCACCGGAATCCCGGTCACCCGCGCACGGCGGAACCACTTAGCCGCCGGGGCGAAGTTGACCGCCGCCGCCGACACATACCTGCCGACGAGCCTGTTCGCGAGCCCCGGCGCTGCGTTCGGCTCAAAGGCGAGCGTCGGCACCTTGAGCGCGATGGCCGCGGCCATGGCGGGGCCGGAAGCATAACCGCCCACCCCGACCGCGACATCGGGTTTCCATCCGCGGATGATTTCGCCGGCGCGGAAGAGCGCTTTCGGCAGGTCGAGCAGCGTGCGCGCGCGGGTCGCAAGCGAAACGCCCTTAAGCTGCCCGACTTGGAGCAGCTCCAACCGGTAGCCGGCTTGCGGAACGAGCCTGGACTCAAACCCGCGCGGGGTGCCTAGGAACAGCACTTCGGCGGAGGGCCCGAGCGCGTCCGCGATGGCCAGCGCCGGATAGATATGCCCGCCCGTGCCGCCTCCGGCGATCAGGACCCGCAGTGGGAAGTTTTCGCCCTCCTCCCTGCCCTTCACTCAGTTTCCCGCGAGATATTCAGGAGCACACCGACAGAGGCCAGCGTGATGAACAGCGACGTGCCGCCGTACGACACAAACGGCAGCGTGATGCCCTTGGTCGGCAGCAGTGCGATCACGACGCTGATGTTGAAAAATGCCTGGATCAGCACGGTCGCGGTGATGCCGAACGCAAGAAACCGCGCGAACGGGTCAGTAGATAGGATCGCCGCCCGGATGCCCCGGTAGCCGAATGCCACAAACAGCCCCACGACGCACACAGCCCCGAGCAGGCCGAGCTCCTCGGCGATGTTGGCGAAGATGTAATCGGTTTGCGACTCCGGCAAGTAGAAGAGCTTCTGCCGGCCCTCCATATAGCCCACGCCGTGCAGCCCGCCCGTACCCACCGCGATGAGTGACTGAATGATGTGAAAGCCCTTGCCGAGCGGGTCGGCATCAGGGTTGAGAAAAGCGAAGATGCGGTCGCGCCGGAACTTGACCCGGAACAGCAGGAAGTAAAGCGGCACCACGGAAGCAAGGGCGGCATAGCCCAGGTACTTGAAGTTCATCCCGGCGAGGTATAGCAGCAGCGCCGTGACCGCCGCGAGCACCATGGCCGTGCCCAGGTCGGGCTCCTTTACGATCAAGCCGATGCACAGCAAGCTCGGGACGGCCGCGGGCAGCACGGTTTCCTTCAGGTTCTCAATGCGGCTCATGCGGTCCTGCAGCCACCAGGCCAGGAACAGCACCAGCGCGGGCTTGGCCAGCTCAGAGGGCTGGAACTGCATGGGGCCGAGGTAAATCCAGCGGTGGGCGCCGTGCGAGCCGTGGCCGAAAAAAGCCGCGAGCAGCAGCAGAACCGTGACCGCGACACCGGGGAACACAACGGACGGGCTGTTGAAGCGGCGATAGTTGAAGTGCATGAGCGCCCACATCGCACCAAGACCCGCGACGGCCCAGACCGCTTGGCGCACGACAAAGCTGTACGGCGAGCCGTAGCGGGCGCTCGCCATCACCGCCGAGGCTGAAAACACCATGAGAAGCCCCGCCACGACGAGCAGCAGCGTGATGCAGAAAATCCACTTGTCGACGCCGACGCGCTTGGCCATCTGCTTTCCCTACAGCCAGTTATAACGCTCGGCGCGCACTTAGGCGATGGATGGGGAAGCGCTCTCGACACCCTTGAGTGCGTGCACAAGAGCCTTGAACTGCTCGCCCCGGTCCTCGTAATCGCGAAACTGATCAAAGGACGCGCAGGCGGGCGCGAGCAGGACCGTGTCG
>CAXTSB010000162.1:0-6167 GCA_964246845.1 uncultured Acidobacteriaceae bacterium | reverse complement strand
GCTTCGGGCGGCGCGCTCGGCGCGGGCGCGAACGGCGTCACGAAGGGCAAGGAAATCCAGGTCAAGCCCGAACAGCTGCTCCAGTTTAAGACTTCCTCGCCGCTCGAGGTAACGGTGCGCACCAAGGGCGGCGAGCAAATCCTGAACGCCGCCAACCCCGAGCCCTCGCTGCAAACCCGGACTGCGGACCAGTAGGTTTGCTGAACCGTGAGTACTTGAGGTTCGGCTGAAAACTTGGCTTTGTAAGAGGCGGGGTGAGAAGGCTTCTTTTCCGCCTGCCTAAACTGGGTTCATTTTGGGAACGCGCGAGAAGTTCAGCAAAGCAAAAAGGGTCATCCTGAGGAGCGCAGCGACGAAGGATCTGCTTTTTCTCGGGCCGGGCTAAAAAGCAGATCCTTCGCTCCGCTCAGGATGACACCGGTGTGGGATGCGGGCCTCCGTATGGCTTCTGAAGAATACCTTCCAAACCCCTCCACCGCCCTGAAACGTCCATTTCCGAACACGCTGTCCATTTCCGGACACTTCCTCAACGAAGAATCAACAACTTAGGCGCATAAATTTCGGCCATTCACGTGCACTAGGAAGTGCAGAGGTGAGCCGCCCCATGCGTGTTCTGCAAGACCTTCGCTACGCCCTGCGCCAGCTTCGCCAAGCGCCTGCCTTCACCTTGACCGCGGTCCTCACCCTTGCACTCGGTGTCGGTGCCGCGACGGCGGTGCTCGCCGTCGCCGTGCAGGTGCTGCTCGCGCCGCTGCCGTATCCGCAGCCGGAAAAGCTGGTCGGTATTGCGTTCAACCGGCTGGATGAAGGCGTAAACGCCGATGAGACTGGCGAAGCGGCTCAGTTTGTCATGGAGCACAATCGCTCTTTCTCAGCAACCGTGCTCATGAACGATTCCGCAACCCAGACCGCGTTTGCGGACAGTCGCAGAACCGTGGCAAACCTCAGCATCCAAAGCGTGTCGGCCGGCTATTTCGGTGTGGTCGGGGTTGCGCCCATGTTGGGCCGCACCTTCTCCGCCGATGAGGACCGCCCCGGCGGCCCGCAGTCGGTCGTGCTGAGCTATGGGCTGTGGCAGCGGGCGTTTCACGGCGACCCCGGCATCCTAGGCCGGGCCATCCGGCTCGACCGGCAGCCGGTGACGGTTGTCGGGGTCATGCCCGCCTCGTTTCGGGCGGAGTCGTATGCGAACGAAAACACACTCGGCGTCCCGGATGCCTGGCGGCCCCTCCAAGGCGGCCCGAATGACCCTGGCTGGCTGGGCCACAACTACCAGCTGTGGGGCCGGTTGCGCCCAGGCATCACGCTCGCGCAGGCCCGGGCGGAAAGCGCTGCGCTCGATGCGGCACTCTACCGCGCTTACCCGCGCTACAAAACCTACAACAATGACAGAGGTGAGCTGCCGCATGTCGCTGTTTTTCCGCTCCAAGCCGTGCTGGCGAGCCAAGCCCGGCCCAGCCTCTTGGTGCTGACGTTCGCGGTCGGTTCCGTGCTCTTGCTTGCCGCGGTCAACCTGTCCGGCCTGACCCTGGCCCGCGCCCTACGCCGCGCTCCCGAGCTCGCCCTGCGGGCTGCCTTGGGCGCATCGCCGCGCGCTCTCCTACAGTTCGCGCTTGCCGAGCCGCTCCTGCTTACCCTTGCGGGCGCGGCGGGCGCAATGGCCGCTGCCCGGGTATTGCTGCCCTTGCTGCTCCGGACCTCGCCCATTCCGCTTTCTAGGCTCGCCGGAACGGCGTCTGCTTGGAGTTTGGCCGGGCTTGCCGGGGCGCTTGCGTTGGGCAGCGCGCTTCTTTTTGCCGCGCCTGGAGCCTACCTCGCTTTCCGTCAATCGCGGCCTGAGAGCTTCGGCGCGGCTCGGACCTCTGGACGCACGCGCGCGCAGGCACGCTTCGGGCGCGGGCTGATCGGGGCGCAAATGGCTTTGGCGGTTTTGCTTCTGTCCGCCGCGTCGTTGCTTCTGGGCACGTTCTTGAAGATGCGCGCGCAGCCGCTCGGCTTTCGCCCGGAACGCTTGGCCGTGTTCCAAACCAGTCTGCGCGGCGACCGGTACAGCTCTGCCGCCGCGACTGGGCGCTTTGTAGACCAGGTGCTTACCGAGCTGCGGCAAGCGCCGGGCGTGCGCTCCGCCGCCGCTTCGAACGGGCTCGCGTTCGACGGCGGCTTGAACGAAAGCGGCTGGCCGGATGCGCGCTCCGGAACCGTAGATTCCACCAAGTTCCGCGCCGTCACTCCCGGATTCTTCGAGACCATGGCCATTCCACTGCTTGCCGGGCGCGATTTTGAGCCGTCCGATGCCGCCCAAAGCCTGCCCGTCACGGTCATCAGCGCCGCCACCGCAGCCTACTGGTGGCCGCACAGCTCCGCGCTCGGCGCGGTAGTCCACACCGGTAAAGATACGGCGTACCGCATCGTCGGTATCGCCGCCGATGTCCCCAACCGCAACCCCGCCGACCGGCCCAAAGTGCTTCTATACGCGCCGCTCGCGCAGGTGACTGACGCACAAACGAAAATGCTGAACGGCTGGTTTCCGATCAGCTTTACCGTGCGGCTTGGAGCCGACATAGATCTGGCGAAGCTCGCCGCGCGTTCTGTGTCCTCGGTCGATCCGGATGTTCCCGTAACGGACCTGCAGACCATGCAAACGCTGGTCGACCATTCCTTGGCTGCTCCCCGCTTCTTCACAAACCTGGCTGAAGCTTTCGCCGGCTTCGCGCTCCTGCTGACCGCCATCGGTTTATGGGGGCTGCTCAGCTCCGAGGTGACCGCGCGCACACGCGAGATCGGCATCCGCATGGCGCTCGGCGCGACGCGCGAACGTATCCTGGTCTCTGTTCTGTGGGGAAGCGCGTTCCTGACCCTGTCTGGAACCGCGCTCGGCTTAGCCGCTGCCGCTCTGACGCGGCCGCTGCTGGTCCGCTGGATGATCGAGAACATCTTGCAGGTGGGCAGTTCGGAAGGCGCGGCTTTCCTGCTGAGCGGGCCTGTCGTGCTCGCCGGGGCGGCGGTGGGACTGACCGCGGTCGCGCTTGCAGCGTCCGCGGGTCCGGCACGGCGCGCTGCGCAAACCGATCCCATGGTGACGCTGAGGGCGGAGTGATTCGGCTTTCGCTGAGAGCTGAAAGCTCAACCCGATGCCGAACAGCAGCTGACCGGCTGTTCGGCATCGGATCCGTCCGGCGGGATCAGAAGATTTTGTACGAGATGCCGCCGCTGAAGCCCTTCGGGGCCAAGCCGTTGCTTTGGATGCCCGGCAATCCCGGAGCGCTGGGCCAACTTTGCTGCACATATTCCCCGCGCAGCTTGAATCGGGGACGCAGCCGGTATTCCACGCCGCCTCCGAACTCGAACGCAAAATAGCTTCCTGAAGCGGTGAGGAAGGTCGTTTCGTTTGGGGGATAGTTGGCGGTCGCCAAGCCTGCTAAAAACTTCCCGTATAGGTTGAGGCGGTGATACTGGTATGCATTGATGATCGGGCCGAGAAAGTAGGTTTTTTCCGTCAAACCCAGCACATCGTTCAGGTCCAGGAGCCGTACCTCACCCTCGAAGCCGACGTGCGGCGTGATGCGGTAATCGCCGTAGAACCCGATGCCGTCGGAGCGGATGTACTTCACGTAATCATTTTGAAAGTTCGAACCTTCCACGCCGCCCCAAAGCTGACGCGTGAACCCTTCCGAAGCAGGCGCGACCTGCGCGGGCGCTGTTTGTCTGAAACTGAAAAAAGCAAGGCACAGCAAAACCGCAATACGAGTGGCGCGCATGAAGGGTCTCCGAAAAGCCAGGACTTCTTTCTTGAAAGCAGGAGGGGAACTCGGCGCGCGGCTTTCAAATCCGCCGCGCGCCGTAAGCCGCTTTATTGAGGTCCGGCTGCCGGCTGAGCCGCATCCGTCGGTGCTGAAGCGCTTGCGGGATCTTGCGCGGCGGGAGCATTCGGCGCGGCAGGTGCGGATGCGCCATTTGTCCCCACACCGGGCGTTCCGGCAGGCGCGGGTGCGGGCGCCGCGCTCGGGGTCTGGTAATACTGTAGGCGAAGGTAAACCGGGGTGACTTCCAATGGCAGCTTGTCGCTCGGATTCAGGATGAGCGGCTGCGGCGCATTCAAGGCCAGCACCTTGTCGTCCCAGGCATCGATGCGGAGATGGCTTCCGATGGGAAGCGCAGCCTGCTGCTTGACATCCGGAATATTCAGCTTCTGTCCTTTTCCGAGATTCTCAAGCCACGGTGTGCCGTCAGGCTTGATCAAAGAGTCGCCCAAGCGGGGCGTCAGAAGGGAAGTGAGCTCCTTTTCCCGGTTCTGCACTTGCGCGAGGAAAAGGCCGACGCTGGGCGCTTTGTCCTTGTAGATCGATCCGTTGAAGAACTCAACGGCCTTTTTGGAGGCCGATTCGTTGTCCACCGCTGTGTGATTCATGTCGATGCGTTGGAATGCCGACTCGTCCGGAAAGAGCAAACGGTCATTGAACGCATACCGCGTGTCGATGCGGTGCCCGAGCACGATATGCGCCAACTCGAAGGAGATCACCGCCGCAAGCGACTCCTCGCTGGGCAGGACATCCACAAGGCCCTTGCTCAACAGAATTGTATTGCCCACCGCCAAGGACTCGAGCGGTTGGGTCAGCATGACTCGACAGTGAACATCACCCGGCAACTGCAAATTATTGCCGATGATGATGTTGTTTGTGACCTGCTCAAGAATCTTGTCGTAGGGGCTTGAAGGTGCCAGCAAACCGGCCTGCACCAAGCGGTCCAGCACGTTGTTCTCAGCTTGTGTGACGAACAGCCGTTGCGCTTGCAGCGGGTTCACGTCTTGGGAGTTCTGGCTCTGATCCTGGGCGTTCTCCACCTCGATCGAGGCGTTGTCGGAGGCGCTCTGCGGGATTTTCAACGAGTAGCCCCAAAAATAGGTCTGCGCCTTGAAGCCTTTCGCGTGCGCCGCGGCTGAGTGGTCGCTTTCCTCGGTGTAGATCACCGCGGGCAGCCACACGCCTTCCTGCAAGTTCGTGCGCCAGGAATCGAAATGGTAGTAGTGCGTGTCCTCGTCGTTCGGGTTGCTGGTGTAGGTGCCGTTGATGCGCACGATGTGCGCGTCCCGGTCCTCCACCCAAATGCGCCCGAAGAAGCGGCCCGCGCCGGCTTTGTTTTTCGGCTTTACGTCGAACACCGCGGTCCGGACGTTGCCGATGAATTCCCTGCGCACGAACGAAACATCGTAGTGCTGCAGGTCGAACCCGACCGGGTCGATAAACATCATGTCTTGGAAGCCGGTCGCTGAATAATTCAGCTCAAATGCATGGCTAAGACCGCTGATGTAGCCCAGCGAGCCTTGCAGCAACCCGCGCTTTGTCGCGCGGGTGTCGTACTGGTCGTTCGCGAAGGCTTTCCCAAAATCGACGCGGCCGATAAAGTACTGGTCCGAAACCGGCACCTGAAACTGCACCGGATCAGGCTTCATATTTTGAATGTAGGTCTGAACAACCGGCGTGTGCTTGGCAATCTGCTTGACCGTGTCCTTTTCCTGCATCATTGCCTTGAGCACCAGCTCCTTTTGATCCGGGGTCAGCGGAACCAGCTGAAGCGGTTTTTCTTTCTTGGCGAACGCAGGGGTAATTGCGAGAGATGCGCCCAGCGCTAAAAAGCCGAGCTTGCGTCGAAGCATAGTCGAGCCCTCATCATGCCGGGATCTCCCGGCGGGGGAGAATGGATTGCCCGCGGTCTTACGCGAGTTGAAATGCAACGTGAATGACCGAAACCTGATCGACAGCCTTGCCGTCGCGGGTTGCAGGTTTAAAGCGGATGCGCGCCGCGGCGAGCTTTGCTTGTTCGTCCAAGCCATGCCCGAGCCCGCTGACAACACGTTCCACCTCGACCTGTCCGTCCGCTGAAAATTTGACTTCAAGCGTGACGTCACCCTGAATGTGCTCTTCGCGGGCCTCCGCTGTGTACTGCGGCAAAGGCTTGGACAGGATGACGATCGAAGTGGTTGTCGGCTGCTGTGCGCGAACCTGGGCCGCTGCCGCCGGAGCATTCTGATTGAATCCCGTGGAGGCGACCGAGCCGTGACCGCTCGACGCTCCCTGCTGCGAGGGTCCGGTGCCGAAGCCGGTGGAAGCGATCGTACCGTGCCCGCCGGGCGTTCCGTACGGCTGCGTTCCCGTGCCGAATCCAGAGGA
>CAXTSB010000161.1:3312-6239 GCA_964246845.1 uncultured Acidobacteriaceae bacterium | reverse complement strand
CGCGGCCGCGGGGGCTGCGCGTCGCGAACGGCAGGCCGCTCGGCATGGGCTGCGGCGCGGCCGCGGCGTCCCGCTTGGCGGGGCTCGCGCTTGCTTCGCGGTATGCCGGGCTCGGCTGGGACCGCGCGCGCCTTCTGGACGAGGCCGCGCGTTTGGAGCACCCTCCGGACAACGCCGCCCCCGGTGTATATGGAGGCTTCACGGTCGCGGGTGTGGAAGAACAGCGGGTGAGCGCCGCGCCCTTCGCGCCGCCCGCGGCTTGGCGCGGTCTGCTCGCGCTCCCGCCCGTCTCGCTTGCGACCACGGCTTCGCGCGCGGTGCTGCCCGCGTCGTACCGGCGGGCCGACGTGGCCGCCAATCTCCAAAATGCCGCGCTGCTAACCGCCGCGTTCGCATCGGGCGACGCCCGCCTGCTCCGGGCCGCCACGCGCGACGCGGTGCATCAGCCGTTTCGGGCCGGAGCTTGCCCGCTGCTGCCGCGTTTGCTGCCCTTGGCGGGCAGCGGCGGCATCCTCAGCGTGACATTGAGCGGCGCGGGCGCGGGTGTGCTCCTCCTGCTGGCCGAGGAGCGGGCGGCCGCGGACGCTTCAGAGCAGGTGTGCCGGGCAGCGGGCGAGAACGGGTTGGCCGAGTTGGTGCTTTGCGGGCTGTGCTCCACGCCCGCCGTGCTTGCGGCCGCCTGAACCCGGATAAAGGCAAGGACCGGCCGCGGAGAGCGCGGCTGTGCATTTTTCACTTGAAAGCTGGTGGAAACTGCTTGAATGCAGGACAAATGGTGTCTTTACGATTACCGAAGTTTTCTTTACTTCGCACTTCGCACATCCTATGTTGGTGCTCGTGGGCAGCTCTGGGGGAGGGCTGCTCCTGCGCCCGTGGCCTTTCTCGGCACGGGCGCTTCCTCTTGTGCCTGCGACCATTCGACGCTGTTCCGCATCTGTTCTTTAAATAATCATGTTCGCCCGAGGAGACAGGCCATGGCAGGTGCAGGCGTTGCAGAGGTAAACGACAGCTCGTTCGAGCAGGAAGTGTTGAAGTCCGCACAGCCGGTCCTGGTGGATTTTTGGGCCGCGTGGTGCGGCCCGTGCAAGGCCCTCGCGCCGATCGTGGATGAGCTCGCGCGCGACTTCCAGGGTCAACTCAAGGTCATGAAGATGGATGTGGACCGCAATGCCGCCACGCCGGCCCGCTTCGGCATCCGCGGCATCCCGGCGCTGTTGATCTTCAAAGATGGCAAGCTCGCCGACCAGATCGTGGGCTATGTCCCGAAGGATCACATCGCGAAAACGCTGACCAAGGCCATCGGTGCGACCAACGTCGCCGCGTCCTGAAATCCCGCGTGCAGGAAGCGGCCCAAGGAACATCTTTGGGCCGCTTTTTCGCGTCCGGCCTCCTAGTATCTGCGCAGCACTCCCAGGACGCGCCCTTGCACCTGTACCTGCGCCGCGGGAATCAGGATAGGCTGCATCTCGTTGTTCGCCGGTTGGAGCCGCACTGTGCCGCCCTGGCGGTAGAAGCGCTTCAAGGTTGTTTCCGCGCCGCTGACCAGCGCCACAACAATTTCTCCGTCCCGGGCCGATTGCGTACGCTCCACAATCACGTAATCCCCGCTCACGATGTGCTCGTCGCGCATGGAGTCGCCCCGCACCTCAAGGGCGAATACATCCTTGGAGCCGACAATGTCGGCGAGCGAAATGGACTCGGAGGTTTGCACGGCTTCCACCGGCAAACCGGCGACGATCCTGCCCATCAGGGGCAGGCGCCCCATATCGGGGGAGAAAGCCTGGCGCATCAGGCGCGGGGCCGGTGCGTCCGGGAGAATATCGATCGACCGGCTGCGGTTGTTTCCCTTCAGGAGCGCGCCTTTCGCGCCCAGATTAGAAACATGCTTGTGTACGGTGGCGAGCGACTTCAGTCCGAGGCCCGAAGCAATTTCTTCGTAGGAAGGGGAGTAGCTGTGCCTGGAAACAAAGCCGCTGATATAGTCCAGTACTTCCCTCTGCCGCTTCGTCAATGCCATGCCGGTCATCATAGCGAAGAGAAGGCGAATAAGCAAGCTGCTTTCCGGGAAATCCGGTCCAGCTTCGCCGACCGCTGTCCAGCTTTTCCCTCTGTTTTCTGCAAGGATTCCGCTTTGTTTTCCCATTTCGGGAAACTCGGACGGCGGGCGGTTCAAAGCGGGACAGGGGGTGAAACGGGCGCCGGTTTTTGGTGAGAAGAGGACCGGTTGAGCGGTACCGTTGGGTTCAGACGCCATGCGCATTCTTATTGTTGAATCCGACCCGGCCCTCGCCAAACGGCTCGCTCAATCGCTCCGGGGACTCGCAGCGGGCCCCGATGCCGAACAGCCTGACGTGCTTCTGCTGACGGAGCGGGATCTGCCCGAAGCCGCCCGCCGGACCCGGCCTACCTTGCTCCTCATCGGGCTGGCATCCGGGGCAAAGCCGGAAGCGGTCCTCTGCGGCCTCACTCGCCCCGAATGGGCGATGATCGTGCTGGCCGGGGACGCCGCGCCGCAAACCCGCGCGGACTGCCTCCTGGCCGGGGCCGACGACTGCCTGTCCAAACCCTTGTCCATGGTGGAGCTGCGCGCGCGCTGCCTCCTGGCCCTGCGCCGGCTCCACGCGGCTCCGAAAACCGCGCCGTCGCCCGTTCTTTCCTTTGGGTCCTTGACGATCGACCGGCTCGGACGCAGGGCCGCCGTCGACGGGCACGGGCTTCCGCTGACCAGCCGTGAACTGTTGATCCTGGAGCAGCTGACGCTCGCGGACGGCGCTCTGGTGAGCCGCTCCGCCGTGGGACGCGCGGTTTGGGAAGGCGGCGGAGTGGATACCAATGCGCTGGACGTCCACCTGGCCGCGCTGCGGCGCAAGCTGCGCGCCCGCGCGGGCGCCCCCGCGATCAGCACGGTGCGCGGAGCCGGCTTACGG
>CAXTSB010000161.1:0-3302 GCA_964246845.1 uncultured Acidobacteriaceae bacterium | reverse complement strand
CCTCCATGCTGCGCGGCTCCGGCCGCGTAAGCCTAGCCTGTCGGGAGAATGTCCATGGCTGCGCAACCTGTACCGTTTTTGACTTGCCACCGGGGTAAACCGGCGGACGCCCGGCAAGCTGTCCTTGCCACGGCCGACAAAGGGCTGCGTACCGCGCTCGCCGCCGAGCTCGGCAGCCTGCGGTGGAACGTGCGCACGGCCGAAACCGGGGCTGCGCTTTTTGAGTTGTTGGAAGCCGCGCCGGCGTCCGTGTGCATGCTCGACGCCTGGCTTCCCGACCTCCAATCGGACGAGTGCGCGGCCGAACTGCACGCGATGTATCCGGAAACGGCCATTGTTTTGCTCGACGGCAGCATGGAGGCGGGTGGGCCGAAAAGCGGCCTGGGGCTGCTGCGGCAGGAAGCCTTCCACGCGTTCCGGCGCGCGCAGGCGTCGCTGGATGAGTCCTCAAGCAGCTCGACGGCCGGCTTTTTCGGCGGTTCTCCGGCGGCAGCGCCTGCCGCGCTTGGAGGAGAGCACATGCGGGACCGGCTGCACGCCGTCGCGCTTCCCGCGCCCGGCCCCGCGGCCGTCCCTGCCGCGGAGCCGGTAAGGCCGCCGCTTGCCTCCAGGGCGCCGCGTCCGGTTCCGGAGCTGCTCGGCGCGGACCCGCGCATGCTCGAAGCGGGACGCCGGGTGGGCCTGGTGGCGGGCCGGCGGACCCCGGTCTTGATCCACGGGGAAACCGGCACCGGCAAGGAGCTTGTCGCCCGCGCCGTCCACCGCTTAAGCGGGCGCAAGGGCAAACTGGTTTCGCTCAACTGCGCGGCTCTTCCTGAAGCGTTGTTTGAGGCGGAACTGTTCGGGCACAGCCGCGGGGCGTTCACCGGAGCGCAGGCAAGCCGCACCGGACGGATCGAGGCGGCGGACGGCGGCACGCTTTTTCTGGACGAGGTGGGCGAGCTGCCGCCGGCGATCCAAGCCAAGCTGCTGCGCTTCCTGGAGTCGGGTGCGATCCAGCGCGTGGGCGAAAACGAGGAGATCCGCGTGGATGTGCGCATCATCGCCGCCACGCACCGCAAACTCGGACGCATGGCGCAAACGGGCGAGTTCCGCTTGGATCTTCTGCACCGGTTGTCCGTCTTCCTGATCCAAACGCCGCCCTTGGCCGGCCGGGCGGGCGATATGGATCTGCTGGCCGCCCACGCGCTCCAGCGCTTCGCCGCGCCGGGCGAACCCGCCAAAGAGCTTGCCCCCGAAGCCCGAGCCGCCCTGCACGCCCATGCCTGGCCGGGCAATGTGCGCGAGCTTCAGCACACGCTTGAACGTGCGGTCATCCTTTCGGGGGCAGCCGCGCGCATTGAGCGGGACGCGATCGACTTCGGGGAAGCGCTCTGCTGAACTTGGGGGTTAAGGTCGGCTTTTGCTGCTTGGTATAGCCGGGCTGTATGTCACGCGCCGGGTGGAGTAAGTGCATCCTCGGTGCGAAAAGGCCGGATATCCTGCTCCGGTACTTCCACGCGTGCGTTTTCAAAGCCGCTGTCCCGCACTCTGCGGTCCTCGCCTCAACCAGGCTGTTCCCCAACTTATCTCAGCTGTTCACGGCGTTCCGAGTTTCGTCCAGGCGCGGTGTTTCCGCCGCCTGCGCAACGGTTCCCGGCGCTGTTCCGTCAGCGGCTGCACGACGGGGCTTCCCCGCAATGCACGGGATGCGCCTGCTTTTTTGTAAGTTCTGTGTCCACCCGCAGCCTTAAGCAATCTTCATAAAGCCCGCTTCACTTATCTGCCCGAAACGCGGCCTCTTAGTTGCACTTATGTCCCGGCATAGGGCAGCGCGGTACGCGCCGCCTGACAAAACATACACGGGCAGCTGAGCCCGGTCGGGGGAACGGCAATGCAGACACAAACGCGGAGCGCGGAGCAGCGGCAAACAAACAAAGTGTTGATCGGCGGGGCGGCGCGGTCCGTGGCCCCTCTTTCCATCCTGACGCGGCCTGTTCCGGCACCGGTCCAGATGCCGACCCCGGGCGCGGAAGCTCCGCTGTCCGCGGCTCAGCAGCAGATGGTCACCGAACACATGCCCATCGTGCGCTACATCGCGCGGCAGCTCGCGGAGCGGCTCCCGCAGCATGTGGAAATGGATGAGCTGATCGGCAGCGGCATGCTCGGCCTGGTGGACGCGGCGCGCAAGTTCAATGCCGGCAAGGGAGTGCAATTCCGCTCCTACGCGCAGTTCCGGGTGCGGGGAGCGATCCTGGACAGCCTGCGCTCGCTCGATTGGAGCCCGCGGGAGCTCCGGCGCAAGGGCCGCGCCCTGGAACAAACCTCCTCGCTGCTTCAGTCCCGCCTGGGGCGGCAGCCCCAGGACGCGGAGGTCGCGGCGGAGATGGGTTTGTCGCTCGCGCACTTTCAGGAGCTGCAAAGCCAGCTCAGAAACCTTGAGATCGAAACCTTAAACACAGAGCGGAGCGAAAGCTCCGGGGAAGAAGAGCTGGCGTTCCTGCCGGCGAAAGAATCGGAAAACCCGCTCTTCCAATGTTTGACGGCCGAAGCGCGCGGCTGCTTGATCAGCACGATCGACGCCCTGCCGGAACGCGAGCGGACCGTGGTGCGCTTGTACTACTTCGAAGAAATGAACATGCGCGAGATCGGCGCGGTGATGGGCGTTGTGGAAAGCCGGATTTCGCAAATCCACACCGGAGCTCTCCGGATGCTCCGCGGCCCGCTCGCGGCTTTGCGCGCCGCGGATCGCGCGCCCCTGCGCCGCGCCTGCTGAGAACTTCCAAGGCGGGCTGTGCGCTGCTTTCGGGCGCGAGGCCCGCAATCCGGGCGATCCACGCGATACACACCAGAAGGGAGTTCAGCAATGCAAGCAGCCATGAACGGCTTGGAGCTGTTTCCACCTGCGGCGCACCTTGATCCGGGTCCGTCGTTTCCGTCCGGACGGGAGTTTTGCTCCGCTCCGGGCTGCATGAGGCAGGTGCAGGTTTGGGTCAGCGGGGAAGGCGCATGCGGGCGCGGCCACCTCACCCTCCTGCTCCGCGCGGGGTTCGCGGCCGAACACGCGCGCAATGCCAAAGCCCGCCTGCGGCTCCATCCCGCCCTCCCCGTGGGACAGCTGCTGCTGCGTGCCGGCAGCGTGACCGAAGCCGCGCTTGCCGACGCCCTCCGCGCGCAGGAGAGCGCGGGCGCGGGCCGCCTCGGCGCATGGCTCCGCCAGCAGTGCGGCCTTGACGAACACGCCTTGGCGGCCGCGCTGGCCGCGCCGCAGGGCTGTCCGGTCCTGTCGCTTGCCGCGTGGCCGCCGGAGGCTTCCCTTGCTC
>CAXTSB010000160.1:4863-6257 GCA_964246845.1 uncultured Acidobacteriaceae bacterium | reverse complement strand
CGCAGCGCCCGGCCGACTGCCAGGCGCTCGGCATCCGCTGCGCGTCCTCGTACTTCGCCCAGTGGCAGCCGCCCGCGCTCCGCTCCTGCCGCACGCGCGTGGAGCACGGCCACCTGCTTCCGGATTCCGTGTGCACACCGGGGGGAGCCAACCCGTCCGTCACAGCTTCGACCATGCGCGAGCCCGGCTTTTCCACCCGCTGCGACCGCAACTGCGCCGAGAGCGAAGCGGAAAAGCATGTCGCGTACCGCTGGTACAGCATCCCGGCCCCGCACGCGAACTCGGGTGAAAATCAAGTGTGTGAGCTGGATCATTTGGTCCCGCTCGAGCTCGGCGGTGCCGACGGCATGGGCAATCTATGGCCGGAGTGCGGGCCGGACGGCGCGCCGCTGAATGAGCGCGACTTCAAGAGGAAGGACCGCGTGGAGAATTACCTGGCGGAGCAGGTGCGCGCGGGACGCATGCCGCTCGCTGAGGCGCAGCGCGGCATCGCCCGGGACTGGACACAGTACCTGCCCGCGGCCACTCGCTGACCTGCTCGATGCATCCTAGCTCTCCGGGAGACACACATGGCAGAAACCATCGATCAAGCAAAAGTTCGCACCACACTTGAAAAGCTCGTGGACCTTCTCAACGACAGCCACCAGGGCTACCTTGAGCTCGAAAAGCACCTGAAGCACCCGGAAGCGCGCACGTTTTTCCTCAAGGAAACCCAGGCCCGCGCCAACTTCGCGGGCGAGCTTGAAAACGAGCTGCACCGTTTGGGCGAGAAAGATGTAAAGCAGTCGGGCATGATCTCGGGCAAGGTCCACCGCGCCTGGGGCGAGCTGAAGGCGAACCTGGGCGGCGGCGACCACACCCTGCTCGCCACCGCGGAGCAGGGCGAGGATGCGGCGAAAAAGGCTTACGAGGAAGCTCTGAAGGAGCATCTGCCCGGGGACATCAAGGACGTGCTTACTCGCCAGCAAGCGCACATTATGCAGGCGCATGACGCCGTGCGCGGTTTCCGGGACGCGACGAAGTAGAACATAGGGGTTGTAAGAATCAACCCGAGCCTAGCCGACCCTGTTGCAAGCAAAAAGGGCCGCTCAGTGTGAGCGGCCCTTGTTCAGTTCGGGAGCGAAAGACGAGTGTAAGAAATCTAAATTTTATGCACCCTGCATCCTCGCCTTCTACCCCAGCCATTTCGGGTTTCCCGCCGTCCCGTCGTAGTGCTGCGAGGTTTTGAACAGCTCCGTCGTACCCGTCATCGCCAGCTGCCGCGTCCGGTCGAGCAGCGCCGCCTGCTGCGCTGCCGGCATCGGCTGAAAGTTCTTGATCGCCGCAAACGCTTGATCGAGGATCGGCATGGAATCGATGCCCGTGATGACGACCGAAACCGGCTGCGACAAACT
>CAXTSB010000160.1:0-4853 GCA_964246845.1 uncultured Acidobacteriaceae bacterium | reverse complement strand
ACAAACTCCACTGCAACGCCTCGATCGGCTGCACAATGCCTGAGTCCAAGATGTAATGGTCGCCGAAGGTCTTCATCGCGAGCACGCCCGTGCCTTCGCGCTGCGCGACCGGGATGACCTCTTTCGAGAATGAGCGGAAGTGCGCGTCCATCACGTTGACGGGCATCTGCACCGTGTCGAAGTGAAAGTTGTTCGCCTTCGCCACCTCGAACATCCGTAAGTGGATTGCCGGATCCTTGTGACCGGTAAAGCCGATGTAGCGGATCTTGCCTGCCGCGCGCGCAGCCATGGCCGCTTCCATCGCGCCGCCCTTCGCGAAGATGCGATCCGGGTCCTCGAACCGGATGACCTCGTGGAACTGCACCAGGTCGATCTGATCGGTCCGCAGGCGGGCGAGCGATTGCTCCAGCTGCCGGTTGTATTCCTTCGCCGTCCGTCCGTCGATCTTGGTCATCAGGAAGACCTTTTCGCGGTAGCCGTCGCGCAAGGCCTCGCCCATGCGGAGCTCGCTGGTGCCCTCGTTGTAATCCCAACAGTTATCCATGAAGCTGATGCCGCGGTCGATGCCGGCGCGCACCAGCTTGATGCTTTCGGCGGAGTCGGGAGTTTTGCCGATATGGAAGCCGCCCATGCCGATAGCCGATATGCGTTCGCCGGTGGTGCCGAGCTCGCGGTACTGCATCTCCGGGCTCTCAGGGCGTTTGGCGGGCTTGCCCTTGGGTCCGCCGCCCGCGCCCGTAATCGGTGCCGGCGGCTGCTGCCCCTGCGCGACCGCCCCGACCCCCGCCACCGCCGCCGTTCTCAGAAACTCTCTGCGCTCCATGTGCGCCTCCACTGCCTAATGTGATGCTTGCCCGGCTTGGTCCCGAGGCCGCGTTTCCGTCAGGACAAACCGAGCCTGCGGCCTAGATTCGAGGTAAACACCCGCTCGGGATCGTACTTGGCTTTCACCGCGAGCCAGCCTTCCACCTCCGGGTACATCGCGCGAAACGCCGCCGCGCTCGTGTACGAATCCTTGCCGAGGTAAATGCGCCCGCCCGCCTCAATCACCATCGCGTCCAGGCGTGCAATCAATGCTTGCGTTCCGGCGCGGACGGGGAAGTCGATGGCGAACGTATAACCCTGCCTGGGAAACGAAAGCACGCCGCCGCTCGCCGGGCCGAGGCGCTTGAGGACATTCAGAAAAGGCATTTCGCCGGAGGAAAGAATCGCGGTCAGGATGCGCCGCATCTGCCGAAGCCCGCCCGCGAAAGGGATTACAAACTGGTACTGCGTGAAGCCGCGACGGCCGTACCCGCGGTTCCACCGCGCGATTTTGTCGAGCGGGTAGAAGAAGGTCTCGTAATGGCCGAGCGCCGGCGCGCCTGCCTGGATTTGCTGGATTGCGGCATTGACCAGCCGAATCGTCAGCGGGTTCAGCGTCCATTCCGGAAGGTCGAACGGCACGATGATCCTGGGCTTGCCGGAGGTGCGGAGCGGGCGCGCCGCGAGCCTCGGCGGCAGGTCGGCGAGAGCGGCATGATCGCCGACCGTGAGGACGCCCCGACCCAGATGTGCCCCGGTCGCGGTCACATCGAGTGTCGCCACCGAGTATGGGAAGAGATGATCCTGCTCATCGAGCGCGAGGAGCATTTCTTCGAGGTTGTTGACGCGGATGGATTTTTCGCGGAAGTACGCCGTCTCGATGCGGCGCAGGCGAAGGGTCGCCGTGAGCACGAAGCCGACCAGGCCCACGCCGCCGAAGGTCGCCCAGAACAGGTCCGGATACTCACTCCGGCTTGCCGTGACCGTCTCGCCGCTCGGGAGGAGAACGGTCATGGACTCGACACAGTTCGAGAATGAACCCTGCGCGTGATGCGCCTTACCGTGAATGTCGTTCGCGATGCAGCCGCCGACTGTCACGTACTTAGTGCCGGGGGTGATCATGGGAAACCAGCCCCGGGGCGTGAAGCTTTCGATGATGCTTTCCAAGCTCGCGCCTGCTTCGCAGGTCAGGGTGCCGGTCGGCTCGTCGAACGCGAGGAAGTGATCCATGCGGGTGGTGCCGAGCACCTGCCCGCCCGCGTTGAGGGCGCAGTCGCCATAGGACCGACCCAGCCCGCGCGCGACGGTTCCGGCGCGGTCCAGCAATAGCCCTACCTCGGAAGCCGAAGAGGGCTCAGCCAGCGCGCAAGGCATGCGGAGGTTTGCACCCCAACCTGTGAGCTCGGTCATGTGTACCGCGGTTGCCATCTGCACCTCCTTCCGCCGTCTTTCTCAGTGCTGCTCCCGTGATCGCGTACGCGTGAGCAGACGAACCCTGGGCTAACCGCGCCTAAGCCCGGCCAGCGCCGCCTGCTGCACTTGCTTCAGCGCCGCCCCGGTGCGCTCGGCCGCGGCGCGGCAGTCCTCGTACTCGGCCGCCGCATTCACCCGCGCGCCGTCGAGTGAGCCGATCTTGACGCGCACCGGGCCGTACGCGGTTTCGACCGTGACGTGCTCGCGTTCGAGCACCTGCCGCTCCTCCGTGCGCCGACGCAGGCCCAAGGTCGTGGTTTCGCGCAGCAGCAGCGCCGCGAGCGCGTCCGCGTCGGCTGAGCGGGCCAGCACCGTCATCAGGGTGCCGGGGCGGCCTTTTTTCATCACCACGGGGGTCAGCATCACATCGAGCGCGCCCCGTGCGAGCGCTTGCTCGGCGGCATAGGCGATGAGCTGCGGGGTAGCATCGTCGAGCGCCGCTTCGAGCACGGTCACGGTTTCACGAGCCGTCGATCCCGACAAGCCCACCGAAAGCCGCAGCACGTTTGGGAAGCCCCGGGGATTGCGCGAGCCCGCGCCGTAGCCGATGGCCGCCACCTCCATCGCGGGCTGCGGGCCGAAGCGCGGCGCGAGCATGCGCAGGAGCGCCGCGCCTGTTGGAGTCACAAGCTCTTTTTGCACATGCGCTGAGTAGGTGGGGCAACCGCGCAGCAGATCCGCCGTGGCGGGAGCGGGCACGGGAAATGTCCCGTGCGCGCATTCGACCATCCCGCCGCCTACGTTCACGGGCGAGCAGTGCCACTCCGCCGCGCTGAGGTGCTCGATGCCCGCGCATGCGCCCACGATATCCGCGATCGCGTCGACCGCACCGACCTCGTGGAAATGTATTTGCTCGACTGGGACATTGTGAATCTTAGCCTCGGACGCGCCGAGCAGCTCGAAGGTGTCCACAGCACGGCGCCGCACGCCTTCCGCGATCGGGGCATTGCGGATGAGCTCGCGGATCACCGGCAGCGAGCGCCCGTGCGTGTGCCCGTGCTTTTCCGCGTGTGCGTGAGCATGCTCATGGGCATGGCCGTGCGGCTCGCCGGGGACATGCGCGTGACTGTGGGCGGCCGACGAGCTATGCGTATGCGATGCCTCGGCTTGGCCGTGCCAGTGGCTTTCGTGCGTGTGCCCGGTATGTATTTGGTCGGGTGCGGCGTCCACGTGCGTACCGCTGTGCGCTTCGGCATGGCTGTGCGTGTGGGCGTGATGATGTTCGGGCAGGCCGCCGTCGGCGGATTTGCCCGCCTCCAGCACATGCACCTTAAGCGAGCTGATCCCGCTTCGGTCCACCGTTTCCGTCGTCAGGGCGGCACCCAACCCGAGCGAAGCCACAGCGTCCGCCATGACCGCGAGCGGCACCCCCGCGCCCGCGAGCGCGCCCAAAAGCATATCGCCGGAGATGCCGGCGAAACAGTCCAGATATGCTATTTTCATAAGCCCTTTCAGCGCGCCGCCGCGATCTCATCCACGCGCAATACAGCGTTCATCGATCCCGACCGGTAGCCTTCCATATCGAGTGCGACAAACCGGAAACCAGCCGCGCGCACCTCGCCTGCAATGTGATTGAAAGCGTCGAGCGTCAGCGCGCGCGCGAGGTCCTCGCGGGCCACTTCGATGCGAGCGAGCTCGCCGTGGTGCCGCACGCGGATCTGCGGGAACCCGAGCGCGTGGAGCGCGGCCTCGGCCTGCTCGACTTGCGCCAGATTCTCGGCGGTCACAGCGCGGCCATACTCGATGCGCGACGCCAGGCAGGCGGAGGCGGGCTTATCCCACACGCGCAAACCCGCCGCCCGCGCCAGCACGCGGATTTCCGCCTTGCCCAGGCCCGCCTCAACCAGGGGCGCACGCGCCCCGTGGAGCCCGGCGGCGCGCTGCCCGGGGCGGAACTCGCCGCCGTCGTCCATGTTCATGCCGTAGGCCAGATGCTGAAACCCGAGCCGCTCCCGGGCGGCTTCCATGCGGGTGAACAGCTCGTCTTTACAGTGGAAACACCGGCTCGCATCGTTGCGGGCGTAGTCGGGGTTGCCGAGCTCGGCGGTTTGGAGGGTGTGCACGGCAAAGCCGTGCTCGCGCGCGAACGCAAGCGCCGCCGCGAGCTCGGAGCGGGGCAGGGAAGCGGAGTCCGCAATGACCGCTAAAGCCTTATCGTCGAGAACCCGGTGCGCGGCCCAGGCCAGGAACGCCGAGTCGGCCCCGCCCGAGTAAGCCACCAGCACGCTGCCGAGCTCCCGCAAGGTCGCGTCCAGGCGCGCCGCTTTTGCCTGCAATTCCATGCAACCAGCCTAACGGACCAACGCCGGAAGCCGGTCGGACGCGCCTAAAACGAACAAGGTCCCGATCACGCCCGAGTAGGCCGCTGTGAGCAGCGTAACCGCGCCCTGCGCCCAGCGGCGGCGGGCGGAGCTCAAGAACAGCCCGCTCGCGGATGCGGTCATCAGCGTGTTCATCACAAGCAAACCGGCGATAAAACATCCCAGGCCCGCGACGCCCCGGCTCGCGCCGCCCAGGTTGGCCGCGAGCAGAAACAGGAGCAGCTGCGAGGGCGTTTCCGCACCCAGCCCGTGCAC
>CAXTSB010000159.1:285-6304 GCA_964246845.1 uncultured Acidobacteriaceae bacterium | reverse complement strand
CTCAATCACCGGGCCGAAGCGCTCCCAAACGGAGGTGATTTCGCCGGTGATCAAAATCAGCTCGGGAGACAAAGCGGCTACGATCATGCGCAACCCGCGGCCAAGGGCCGAGGCTTGGCGCCCGACAGCTGCAAGAGCCGCTGCATCGCCTTCTTCGGTCAGCCGCAGCAGGGCGTAGATGTCGGCGGGCTGGGCTGTACCGCTCAGCTCCTGGTAGAACCGGATCGCGGCGCGGGAAGAGGCGGCCATCTCCCAGCAGCCGCGCTGGCCGCAGCAGCACTCCGGCCCGTCCGGGTCCGTTTGGATATGGCCGAACTCGCCCGCCAGCCCATTGCTGCCCGAGTGCAGCTGCCCGCCCGAAAGGATTGCGGTGCCCACGCCTTCGGACACAGCTACAAGAACGGCATGCTGCACGCCGCCGAGCCGGCCGGACCAGGATTCGGAAAGCAGGCAGGCGTTGGCGTCGTTGTCCATCTCCACTTGCAGGCCGAGCCCCCGCTCCAGCGCGCCCCGGATGTCGAAGGCCCCCCACTGCAGGTTGGGCGCGAGCAGAAGGCGCTGAGTCACGGGATGAACGCGCCCCGGCACGCTGACCCCGACACCCTCAAACCGATGCCCCGCGTAGCGCGTCCGCAGGGCGCGCATTTGGTCCAGAATGCGCTTCAAGGAAAGCTCCGGGTCGCAAACCGTCATGACGCTTTGGCGCGACAAAAAGCGGCCCGTCAGATCCATCACCGCTACGATCGCGCGGTTGGGCCGGAGGTCGAGCGCGAACATAAGGAGGGAATCGTTGACGGTCAGCATGGTTGAAGGCCGTCCGCGCGGACCCCGGACCAAAGCGCCCTCGCGGATCCAACCCTCACCCAACAGCTGCTCGACAATGTCGGAAACGGTGCTCGGCTGCAGGCCGGAGCTGCGCGCCAGCTCAACGCGCGAAACGGGCTGCCGAAAGCGGATCAGCTCAAGGAGAATGTCACGATTGATGTCCCGGGCCGTCCCGCTTGAGGCGACTTTGGCCGATGTCAGATCAATCCGCCGCAACTGGCTACGCCCTCTCCTCGAAATGCCTGCAAGTCGCTTGTTGGCAGTGAGACGCAGGCACTCACCATGCTGATGGTACCCTGACCCGGCAGCACGAACTACCTCGGACTATGCGAAGCTTGCGACAAAGAAAACCCGGTACCGCTTTCCTTGGGAGCAGCCCAGTCGGATGTCGATGCTTTGTCCAGCATGGCCCGGATGGAGTGCCCGGCTTGAGCTGTGCCAGTTGGTGAGAGAGAACTGGACAAGGAGAGCGTATGGCGCGGGGCAAGAAGTACCAGCCTGAGCAAGTAGTGAACCTGCTGCGGCAGATCGAAGTAGCGGTGGCGAACGGGAAGACGACGGCGCAGGCGTCGAAGGAAGCCGGGATTGTGGAGCAGACCTACTTCCGCTGGCGCAAGGAGTACGGCGGGCTGCAGGTGGACCAGGCGAAGCGGCTGAAGGAGCTTGAGCAGGAGAACACGAAGCTGAAGCGTCTGGTAGCGAACCTGAGCCTGGACAACCTGGTGCTGAAGGACATCGCCTCGGGAAACTTCTAAGCCCTGAGCGACGGCGGATCGCTGTAAACCATGCGCAACAGAAGCATGGCATGACGGAGCGGCGGGCGTGCCGGCTGGCCGACCAGCCGCGCGGTATACAGTGCTACCGCGCGATCCGGCGCGAAGACGAAGATGCGTTCACGCAGGCGGTCATCCAGCTTGCCAGCCAGTACGGCCGCTATGGGTATCGCCGGATCACGGCGTTGCTCAAGCGAGCCGGCTGGCGGGTGGGCAAGGATCGTGTAGAGCGCCTCTCCACCCCAGCAAGCAAGCTTGCCGGGGACCCCGGGATCTGGCGTCGCGAGGGGCCGAAGGTTCCCAAGAAGCAGAAGCCACGTGGCAGGCTGTGGCTCAACGATGGATCGTGCGTGCGGCTCAGGCCGGAGCATGCGAACCATGTCTGGAGCTACGACTTCGTGAGCGCCCGGACACACGACGGCCGCAGTGTGCGCATCCTCAACCTGGGGTAAACCCAACAATGACGCTGGTGGCGAAATCATCTTGGCCTGAACTGAAGGGCCGCGAAGTGGGAGCAGCGGGTTGGTGCTAGAGGCACGCCGTCCAGCCATGAAGCGATGCGCAGCAGGTTAATCGCCGCGGCCGTGAGCACGTGCTGGAGATGCGTTTAGGGAGCCCGCGATAGCGGGCGCGGCGCAAGCCGCTGCGCCGGATCGCCTGCGCATGGGTGCTCTCGATATCGGCGCGCGGGGCATATGCCTGCTGGAACTCGGGCGTTTTCTGGCGCGCCCGCATCGTTTGGAGTGCTTCGTGGTGCTCACGGTCCTGGAGCCCGACGATGCGCGGCTCCACCCGCGAGCGCGTACACTGCCGGCGTGAGGCGCAGGGCGTGCAGTCGGCCCGGGCGAAGCGGGCCTCGAAGACAGCGCTGCTGGCCGGGTAGGTATTCGGCAGCCAGGAGATACTTTGCTTTCCCGCCGGGCAGGTAACGACCTTCGCTTCCCAGTTGACGGCGAAGGCGTTCTTCGCGAAGCCCGCGCTCTCGCGTGTCTGCCAGCTCGGGTCTTTGGGCCACGGGTCCGATGATGGCGATGCCGTGCTCGGCCTGGCTGCGGACCAGCACCTTGGCATCGGTGTAGCCCTTGTCGACCAGGTGCTCGGCGGGCAGCAGACCGCGGCGGCGGAGCGAGCGATGGACCACTTCGACCATGTTGTCGTCCGGCGTCGTGGCCGGCGTGGTCTCGACGTTGGTGATCAGCCGCGGGGCTTGCTCATCGCAGCTTTCCGTGAGGTGGACCTTGTAGCCGACCCATGAGTTGCCGCGTTTGGTGCTGTACCGGGCTTCCGCGTCGTGGGGCGAGCTGACCAGCTCCGCCGGGCTCTTCATCCGATTCACGTCGCGCAGGCAGGGCTGGCCGCCACTATCTTCGGTGAACTGCTCCTCCCAGACCCGCTCCAGCAGCAGAACCGCCGGCAGCTTCGCCAGGCCGAGCCGCGCGTCCGTGCTGTTGATCGCGTTCAAGAGTTTTCGTCCGTCTAGGCAGATGACGGCAGCGAACTGCTTACGCCCAGCTTCGTTCTTGGGCAAGGTGAAGTTCTCAACTCGGCTGCCGTAGCGGGCGAACCAGTCCGGTTCCGCGACAGCGCGCAGCCACTCGGGGACCGCCGCGGCAAGCGCGTTGAGCGCCGCCCGCAGGGTCTCGCCTACCCGCTCCAAGCGGTTCATGCTCCTGACCGCGGCCAACACATGTGTGGAGTCCGTGCGCTGCCTGCCGCGCTGCTTCAACAGCCCAAGCGCCTGCGCCCGCTCCAGCAAGGTGTCGAGCAGCAGCAGCTCCACGCCGCCCCCAACCAGCCGGGAGCGGAACTCGCTCAACACCGTGTGATCGAAGCCCGCGTCGGTCAGCTCCAGGCCGAGCGCGTATTTCCAGTCGATTCGAGCGCGCACCGCGTCAGCCGCCTGCCGATCCGGCAGCCCTTCCATGAACTGCAGCACGGTGGCGAGCGCCAGGCGTCCCGGCGCTTCGGCCGACTGGCCGCGGCGCGGGAACAGAGCCGCGAACTGCCGGTCCTGGTACACGCAGCCCAGCACGTCGGCGACGCGCAGGCAGGCACAACCTTTCGGAAACGCGGCCTGCGCTACGCGCCGCGTCTGCTCGGGAACGCTGGACTCCTCTTGCTTTTTGAGAGACATGGCCGCATCTTGCGCGATCCGGTGCCGGACTGCATCAGCCGAGTCCTCCCGCGTACCTGCTTCGGCAGCCCTCGCCGGCTGATTTCGCCAACAGCGTCATTGTTGGGTTTACCCCGAGCTGGGCTGGGAGCAGCTGAAGAACGGCATTTTGCTGGCGCGGGCGGAGGAGGCCGGGTTTGACCTCCTGCTCTCGGGCGATAAGCGCATACCATCGCAGCAGCGCATGACAGAGCGGAAGATAGCCGTCCTGTTTCTTGGCACGACCCGCTGGCGAACGCTTCGGGACGACACGAGCGCAATCCTCGCAGCGGTCAATCGTGCGAAACCGGGTGCATATGAGCAGATGCCGAAGCCGCCTTCACTCCCCCCTCCGCTAGAACTGATCGCCCAAATAGTGCGCCACCGCGCGGAAGGTTGGACATTGCGGCGGATTGCTGGGCCATCTGTACGCGACTGGAGTGCCTACACCAAAAGGACGGCGTTGGCACTCCGAAACTGTACGCACAGCATTGAACCGCGCGGATGAGAGTGTTGCGGTGGGGGCTCACTCTCTCTAAGGAGCTGAAGCAGCGGCACACAAGCCGCTTCAGAAGAATCCGTCATTCAAAGCTATGTTTTCAGGCGGCCTCCCCGACCTGCTACAAAATAGTCCGCTCTCAAGCATGCCGCCACCGCATTGACACTCTCGGCTTTCGTGGCGGATGATGTGCGCTTGACGGCAGAGACAAGAGGCCGCCCCGCAGCCGCGATCACTTTTCGCGCGGCACTGGGGCGGCCTTTGTGCTTCCGTAGGGCCGCGGTGCTTGCACCGACCGGAACGCAATCACGATCAGGAGTTTGCCGATGCGACGTGCTGCTCGATGGCTGTGCCGCTTCTCACTCGCCGCCGCGGTGCTGGGCTTGTACGGCGAGGCCAGGGCCGGAACGCCGCCCGAGGCTGCCCCGGCGGCTCCGCTGCTCCTGGGCGCGGCGTGGTACCCGGAGCAGTGGCCGGAGGCGCAGTGGGAGCCGGACCTCCGGCGCATGGAAGCCGCGCATATCCATCTGGTGCGCGTGGGCGAGTTTGCCTGGAGCACGATGGAGCCGCGCGAAGGCGAGTGGCACTGGGAGTGGCTGGACCGGGCGATCGCCGCCGCGGCAAGGCACCGGATCGTGGTGGTGCTCTGCACGCCCAGCGCCGCGCCCCCGGCTTGGCTGACCGAGGCCTACCCGGAAACGCTGCGCGTGTCTGAAACCGGCATGCGCGCCGAGCACGGCAATCGGCAGCAGTGCTCGATGAGCAGCGAGAAATACCGCGCCTTGGCGCGCGACGCGGCAGAGCGGATGGCGGAGCGCTACGGGCACAACCCCGACGTGGTGGGCTGGCAGATCGACAACGAGCTGGGAGCGCCTTCGTTCGACGCGGCGACGAAAACGCAATTTCACGGGTGGCTCCGGCAGAAGTACGGCACGGTCGAGGCGCTGGATCGGCGCTGGGCCGCCGCGTACTGGTCGCAAAGCTACAACAGCTTCGAGCAGATCCCCATGCATGCCGAGGAAGAAAACCCGGCGCTGCTGCTGGACTGGAAGCGCTTCATGACCGACGTCGCGGTGGGCTACACGCAGGCGCAGGTCGAGGCGATTCGGCCGCACGCCGATCCGCGGCAGTTCATCACGACCAACACCATGGGCTGGTATGACGGCTTCGACGCCTACAAGGAGCACGCCGGGCTCGACCTGGCCGCGTGGGACGACTACATCAGCGCCGACCCGGTGGACTGGGCCGATAACGGGGCGCGGCACGACTTGACCCGCGGCTACAAGGGCAAGAACTTTTGGGTGATGGAAACCGAGCCCGCCTTTGTGAACTGGCGCAAGGTGAACAACGCCTTGGACAAGGGCCAAACGCGCGAGCTTGCCTGGCAGGCGGTCGGCCACGGCGCGGACGCGGTTGAGTACTGGCAGTGGCGTTCCGCGCCGAACGGCCAAGAGGAGTACCACGGCGTACTGGTAGGCGCGGACGGCGAGCCCGCGCCCGTGTACGGCGAGGTGGAGCAGATCGGCAGGGAGTTCGAGCAAGCAGGTCCGGCGCTTGCGGGCACCGCGCCTACTTCCGAAGTCGCTTTAATCAACGACTTCGACTCGCGTTGGGCCGTCAATTTTCAGCGCCATAATCAAGCATTCGATCCGGTAGCTGAGATGGTTGCGTTCTACCGGCCCTTGCGCGACGGGGCGCAGGCGGTGGACGTGGTCGGCGCGGATGCGTCCCTGGCCCGCTACAAGCTCGTGGTCGCGCCGGCCTTAAATG
>CAXTSB010000159.1:0-275 GCA_964246845.1 uncultured Acidobacteriaceae bacterium | reverse complement strand
AAAATGGGCTGCCGCAGGCGACGGCGGACAAGCTGCTGGCCTACGTCGACGGCGGCGGACGGCTGCTGCTCGGCCCCCGCTCGGGCATGAAAAACGCCGACAACGGGCTCAACGCGCGGCAGCAGCCTGGACCGCTCGCGGAAGCCTTGGGCGCGAAGGTCACGCAGTTCTACGCGCTCGACAAGCCGGTGCCCGTTTTGCTCGGCGGCGCAGGCGGCACGGCCGCGGTGTGGGCCGAAACGCTCAAGGTCAGCGCGCCGGACACGCGCGTGCTC
>CAXTSB010000158.1:0-6352 GCA_964246845.1 uncultured Acidobacteriaceae bacterium | reverse complement strand
CGCGGCGGCCGCGGACATTTCCGCTTGGCAGGCGCGGCACCCGCGCAGGTGCGCGGCCAGTTCCTCGCTTTCAGGCAGCGGCTCGGCGGCGGCATCGGCCTGCGCCATCGCGTGGAGGGTGATTGCCCGTTGGGCCTCCTCGCAGGACATCGCCGTCGGGCCTGAGCGGCCGGCTGCTTCCATCACGCACTTCCTCCAAAAACGTACTTCTTATTTGACTGTCCCGCGCCGCCGCTGTACCGCGGCTGGCGCAATCTTCCCACGAATTGTACGCGCGGCGCTCAGCCGTGGACCGCGCTCAACCGGCCGCGCAGCTTGCGCGTGGCGCGGAAAAGCGTGTTCTTCGCGGTTTCCTCGGTGGTTTCGAGCATTTCCCCAATGGCGCGCAGCTTCAACCCTTGGAAGTGCTTCAATTCAAACACCATGCGTTCGCGCGGGGTGAGCTTGCCGAGCGCTTCTTGGATCTGCTCGCCGAGGAGCTTGCGTTCCAGCTCGCGCGCCGGGTTTGCGCCCGCCCGCTCGTCGGAAACGTTGCTCAGCAAGTCCATTTCCTCGCCTCGCCCGTCCAGGACCACCGATTGTTCTTCGCGCCGCGACTTGCGCCGGCGCAGGTGGTCCAGGCACAGGTTGGTCGCGATGCGGTAGATCCAGGTGTAAAACGAGCACTCAAAGCGGAAGTTCGGGAGGTAGCGGTAGGCCTTCAGGAAGGCCTCCTGGTGAATATCCTGTGCGTCCTGTTCGGAACCGGTGAGGCGGAGCGCCAAGCGGAGCACCGCCCCGTCATATTGGCGGACCAGGGCATCAAAGGCGGCGCGCGAGCCGGCTTGAGCCTCGCGGATGAGCAGGACTTCAGCTTCCCGGACAGCTTCATCGGCAAGGGTGCGGGCCGCCGGACGGGTTTGCGGCAAAGCTGTTCGCGGAAGCGCGTAGCTGTCGGCTGAAGCCATGGTGGGGGTGCTCCTCCGTAAGGGAACTTATGTTGGACGCAGGTGGGAACCCGAGGAAAGCAAGGAAGTCGCGGAAGCGGTACGTCAGGTGAGGTCGAGCGCTCCTTCGGTCATGAATCGTTCCATGGCTTGAAGCGCGCAGTGCTGCCCGCACAGGTGAAAAACGTCCGCGTCCTGGCTCTTGCCCGAGGTCCAGCGCATCAGGATGATCGATCCGGCGGCTGAGGAGCTCGGGTCGTGAGCCTCGCTGAGCCGCGCCATCCACCAGTGGTTCGCTTCACCCTTGCCCTTGCCGCAAATGTCGCAGCTGTATGCCACAGACCAAACCATGCCCGACCCGCTCCCTGTGCTGATTAAACCCACGGTAAACGCGGCACGGCCCCGCCCGCACTAAAATAAAAGGGAGCCGCAGCACCGAAGTCACATCTGCGGGAGAGGAACCTGTTTGGCCGAGGAAACCGTACCCGTTCTGCACTGCCCTTCGTGCTGGTCGACGAAGTTCCAGCTTTCGCGCCCACGTCCGGAAGACCGCTTCCAGATGCTGCTCTTGCGCTACCCGGTGCGCTGCCGCAAATGCCGCGCCCGGATGTACGCGAGCCGCGGCTATGCGAAATACCTGCGCGGCATTGGACAGATTTCGCCGAAAGAGGGACAAAAGGTGACGGCGGACGACAGGGGAGCTTTGTAAAGTCGGAAGCCGCGCCGTCAGATGGTCGGGACGGGCAGATTTGAACTGCCGACCCCTCGCACCCCAAGCGAGTGCTCTACCAGGCTGAGCCACGTCCCGACAGGGGCTTCCGAGCTCAAGTGTAGCAAAGGTCAGCGGGCGGGCGGCACGTAGTCCTGGGGCAGGCTCGCGCCCTCGCCGAAGAAGTAGTGGTCCATCTGCTCGACCAGGAACTCCTGCGCTTGCGGCGTCCAAGGCTGCAGGCGGTACTCGTTCAGGAGCATTTTTTGGTGCTCCACCCACTCGCCCCAGGCCTTCTTGGAAACGCTGTTGTAAATCTTGTGCCCGAAATCGGAGTCGAACGGGGGCTCCTCGAGCCCCTCCATCTCTTGCTTGTAGCGTGCGCAGTGAACGAGGTGCATAGAAGCAGGGTACAGGGCCAAGGGCCAAGGGCCAAGGGCCAAGGGCCAAGGGCCAAGGGCCAAGGGCCAAGGTGGATGCAGTGCTCGGGGCAAGAGCTGTTAGGGAGCGAGCTTTTTGTCGAGCTTTATGAGCAAGCTTGAAAGCATACGGGCTAACTCGTCGCATAAGTCTTCCGCTTGCATCCTTTCCTGCTTCGAGCCGTAAGTCAGCTTGTCGGCAATGAACAATTGCGTTTGCACCTCAAAAACTGAGCCTCTCGCAATAGAAAGGAAGTGTCGATAGTCGCGCCGCGTTCCGCGTCCGTAACCTTCGGCGATATTGCTCGGAACAGACAGCGCTGCCCTGCGAAGCTGGCTTGTCATTCCATAAATTTCCTCGCGTGGAAAGTCTTGCGTCGCTCGATAAACAGCAAGGGTGAGCTCAATTCCACGCTGCCATATAAGCTGCCATATAAGCTGCCATATAAATAGATCGTGGAAAGTCTTGATTCTCTTCCCACCCAAGTCTTGCGACATCCAAAAGGCCTCCATGCAGGTTTCAATCCCTTGACCCTCGACCCTCGACCCTCAGCCCCACCACTCCCCCACGGTTACAAACCGGTAGTTCGCCGCCGGCCCGCGTTCGAGCAGGGAGCCGAGCGCCTGCACGGTGCGGCGGCGCTCCGCCGCGATCGTGCCGGGACCTCCGTCATGGAGCAGGATGGTGGAGCCGCGGCCGGCTTTCCGGTTCGCGCGGATGCGGCGCTCGATGCCCTTCATGATCTGCTTCGGCGTGCGGCCCGGACGCCAATCGAAACCCATACTGTTCCACATCACGGTTTCGAGACCGAACTCTTCGGCGATGTGCAGGACCGCCGGGCGGCGCTTGCCGTACGGCGGGCGGAACCACCGCACCCGCTTGCCGAGGATGTCCTGGAGCAAGGCCGAACACTGCCAAATCTCATCGCGGATGCGTCCGGCGGGCAGCCATGCTAAGTTGCGGTGATTGAAGGTATGATTGCCGATTTCATGGCCCGCCTCGACTACGCGTCGCACGAGCCAGGGCAGCTGCTTGGCATACATGCCGACCACGAAAAAGGTCGCCTTCACACCGGACGCGTCCAGCTTTTCGAGCACCTCCTGGGTGTAGCGGTCGTTTGGGCCGTCGTCAAAGGTCAGCGCCAACTCGCGGGGCCGCGGCCCGTGGACCAGCGTTTTGCCCATCAGCTGCGAGGTGCACCATTGCGCGCGCTGCCAGCCGCCGGCGCATGCCGCCGCCGCGCTGCCGCCGGCCAGCAGTTCAGTAAACTCCCGCATGTTCGGCTGCATGGACACAGTCTACCGGGCAGTCTGCAGACAGGAGATTTCCACGCTGTGAAAAACATTTCGCTGGCATTTCTTTCTTTCTTCGCCTAGTATTCGCCTCAGTGGATTCCAACTACACCAAAGTTGCATCCACGTTGTACACAAAGGGCACACAGGGAGTCATCGCATGGCGAAGCTGTTCAGCGCAGGCCGCACTCACCCGCTGCAAGGAAGCCTTTTCGCGGTCGAGCCGCAGTCCGGTTCTCAGGAATACGCGCCGGCACGCAAGCCGGTAGGCTCGGCTGCATTCAGTGCCGCGCCGCTGCGCATCGCGGTGGAAGGTCCGATACGGGTCGGCAAATCCACCTTGGCGCGCCTGCTTGCCGAGCGCATGGGGGCCGCCTTGGTCGCCGACTCCGAGCAAAACCCGTTTTTGCAGCGCTTTTACGCGGGCGAGCCCGGCATGGCGTTTGCCGCGCAGACTTGGTTTCTCCACGAGCGCACCGCGCAGATGCGCACCGCCTCGGAGCTGAACGGACCCGTTGTCGCCGACTATCTTTTCGAGAAGGACAAGCTTTTCGCGTTTTTGAACCTTTCCGATGCCGAGCTCGCGATCTACAAGGAAATGTACGCGGCTGAAAGCACCGCTTGGCGGCCCGACCTAGTGGTGTATCTCAAGGCCGCGCCGGACACGCTGATGGAACGGCTCCGCCGCAATGCATTTCAGCCGGAGCGGGGCGTCAGCCGCGAGTACATGGCGCAGGTTTGCGATGCCTACGACCATTTTTTCGCGCGCTACACCGCGAGCCGCCTGCTCGTGGTTGACACGACCGCGATCGACTTCGTCCACAGCGGGGGCGAGTGCGAAGCGCTGCTGGACCGCGTGCTGCAGCCGGTACACGGGTGCGAGCACTATGCGCCGCTGGCCCGCACGGCGTAGCGGGCGGTACTCTGGGAGAGAGTTTCAGGAGCTCCCATGAGTCTTGACCCGCTCGCCGACCGGGCGAAAATCACGTTTTCCAGTCTTAGGGAGAAAAAGCAAAGGCGCGAGCCCGTCGTCGCGCTCACCGCGTATGACTTCCCGAGCGCCCGCATCGCGGATGAGGCGGGGGTTGATCTCCTGCTGGTCGGCGATACGCTTGGAATGGTAGCGCTAGGTTATGACACTACGTTACCGGTAACGCTAGACGAAATGCTCCATCACACGCGCGCGGTTCGGCGCGGGGTGAAGCGGGCGCTGGTAGTTGCCGACATGCCGTTCGGCACCTACCACGCCGACCAAACTGAGGCTGTGCACAACGCAATCCGTTTGGTGAAGGAGAGCGGCGCGGAGGCGGTCAAGATCGAAGGGGCGCGCCCGGCATTGGCTAACCGGCTGGTCGAGGCGGAGATTCCGGTCGTCGCGCACCTGGGTTTGCTGCCGCAAGGGGTGAACCGGATGGGCGGCTACAAAGTGCAGGCTAAAACCGCCGAAGCCGCGGAACAGCTCCATGCCGATGCCGCCGCGATGGAAGCGGCCGGGTGCGCGGCGCTGGTATTGGAAGGCGTGCCGCGCGAGGCAGCAGCCCCGGTCGCGCGCGCGCTGCGGATTCCCGTCATCGGCATCGGCGCGGGGCCGGAGTGCGACGGGCAAATCCTGGTGCTGCACGATCTCCTGGGGCTGACCTTCCGGCCCGCGGCCAAATTCGTGCGGCGGTACGCGGACCTGGGCGCGGCGATGCGGGAGGCGGTAGGCCGGTATGCCGAGGACGTGCGCGCCGGGAGCTTCCCAAGCGACGCGGAAAGCTATCACGCGCCTACTGTAACGGACGCGAACGGTTCCCGGTCTTGAAACTCGCAACCACCATCGCCGAGGTGCGGGCTTGGCGCGGGCAGGCGACCCTGGGTCTGGTGCCCACCATGGGCGCTTTGCACGAGGGCCATCTTTCGCTGGTGCGCGCTGCCCGGGACGCGAATGAGCGGGTCGCGGCGACTATTTTCGTCAACCCGCTGCAATTCGGACCGAACGAGGACCTCGCGCGCTACCCGCGCACGTTCGAGGCCGACCGTGCGCTCCTCGAGAAAGAAGGCGTGGACCTGCTGTTCGCCCCGGCGCCGGCGGAGATGTACCCCGACGGCTTCGCCGCGGCGCTCGACCCCGGCCCGGTCGGGACGCGGCTCGACGGAGCATCGCGGCCGGGGCACTTTGTCGGTGTGGCCACCGTGGTCGCGAAGCTTTGGAATATTTTCACGCCGACCCGGGCCTACTTCGGGCAGAAGGATGCGGCTCAGGCAGCCGTGCTGCGGCAGCTGGCGCGCGACCTGGCTTTCCCGCTGGAGCTGGTGATATGCCCGATCGTGCGCGAGCCGGACGGCCTGGCGATGAGCTCGCGCAACCGCTACCTTTCCTCGGAGGAGCGAAAGCAGGCGCTGGTGCTTTCCCGGGTGCTGCGCGCTGCCCAGCATGGTGCGGCGGATGTACTTGCGGCGGCGAGGGCGGAGCTCGACCGGGAACCCGGCTTCCGGCTTGACTACCTAGCGCTGGTCGACCCGAACACACTTCTGCCCGTGAACGCCGCTTCGGGCCTGCTGGCCGTCGCCGGGTGGGTCGGGGCGACGCGGCTGATCGACAATGTCCTGCTGTGAAAGCGCGCAAACCAGGAATAAAGCGGGATCATCCTGAGCGAAGCGAACGGATCTGCTTTTTTCCGGATGCGCGCGAAAAGCAAATCCTTCGTCGCGCTGCTCCTCAGGATGACACCCCTTTCATTTTTCCGGGTGTGACTTCCTTCTGTGCCCGGACACGCGGACCGGAAACGCAGCGGTTCCCGGCGAGCAGAAACCGCAGCGGGCGGTCGGCGGCCTTGGTGATCCCAATGCGCGGTGTGACCGCGACTTCACCCCGCGTATAGCCCGGTTCGGCTTCCCAAAGCTGGAGCGGACTTTCGGGGTCGAGCAGGTCGGCCCCGTTCAGCCCGGCGCGGGTGACGGCAAGCGCTCGGCACAAACGCCCGGGGCCGCTCGCAGTCAGCCGGGCGGGGGCGTTCGCGGGC
>CAXTSB010000157.1:0-6385 GCA_964246845.1 uncultured Acidobacteriaceae bacterium | reverse complement strand
ACCGCGACCGGGCCGCGGGCGAGCTCGCGGCGGCCCGCGCGGAGCTGCTGGCGGCCAAACAGCATCTTGCCGGCGTGCGGGCAGGCTTGGCGGCGGCCGAGGCTGAAGGGCGGGCACGCGCTGAAAATTTGCGCGAAAGGGACGAGCGGCTTGCGTCGACGGAGAGGAAGCTGGGAGAGCTGGAAGGGGAGCTCCGGACCAAGGGGGCCGAGCTCCAAAGCGCGCGGAAGCAGATCGAGGTTGAGGCTTTAGAAGCAGAGAAAAAGCTGAAGTTGCTCGCCGATGCGGAGGACAAGCTTGGAAACCGGTTCAAGGTGCTGGCCGGTGAGATTTTCAAGGAGCGCTCCGAAGCCTTCAAACAGGACAGTGAGAAGAGCTTAGGCGACCTGATCAACCCCCTGCGCGAGCGCATGGGAGAGTTCCAGCAGCGGGTGGAAGCGCTGCAGCGTGATGGGGTGATTGGGCGCACGGAGCTGCGTGAACAATTAGGAACCTTGAAGGCGCTGAATGAGCAATTGACTTCGGAGGCCGGCAATCTGGCGCGCGCCCTTAAGGGCTCGACGAAAACGCAGGGTGACTGGGGCGAGGTCCTGCTGGCGCGTATGTTGGAAGCCGCGGGCCTGCGCGCGGGCAAGGAGTTTCGCGTCCAGGAGAGCTTCAGCACGGAAGAAGGCCGTCAGGCGCGGCCTGATGTGATTCTTGACCTGCCCGGCGACAAGCACTTGGTGATCGATTCCAAAGTGTCCCTCAACAGCTATACGGAGTACTGCGGCTGCGAGGACGAACCTGTACGCAAGCGGCATGCGGAGCGGCATGCCAAGTCGATCCGCGATCATGTGGCGGGTTTATCGGTCAAGAAGTACCAGGCGCTGCACCAGCTGCGGTCGGTCGATTTCGTCATCATGTTTGTGCCGATTGAGCCGGCATATCTGCTGGCCATGGCGCAGGACGAAGCGCTGTGGCAGCACGCGTGGCAAAGCAATGTGCTGCTCGTCAGCCCGGGCACTCTGTTTCCGGTTATCCGGACGATCGCGCACATGTGGAATCAGGAGAAACAAACGCGCAATGTGGAGGAGATCGTGCGGCAGGCGGGCGCGCTTTACGACAAGGTGGCCGGATTCGCGGACACCTTCGTCAAGGTCGGCCAAAAGCTGGATGCCGCGAAGGAGTCCTATGGAAGCGCTTGGAATCAGCTCAGCCAAGGCAATGGAAACGTACTGGGGAGGATCGAGCGTTTGCGTTGCTTAGGCGTACCGACAGCGAAGAAGATGCCGGCCGCCCTTGCGGGTGATGAGAGTGAATCCGAGCTGCTTGCCCTGAACGGGGGGGAGCCGCCCGCACGGCACAACTCGGTTTCGTAAGCAGCAGCTTAGTGTTGGCCGCCGCTTGAACCGGTGTGGCTGCCGGTCGAGTGGTAGCCGGGGTTGCCGCCGAGCTCCTCATTCGCGAGCCGGTTTGCCTTTTCCGCCCAGCCTTCTTGTTCGGAACCGCTGACATTGTCGTGAAGTACGTCGTGTTGATGGCCGGTCGCCGCGCCCGCGGCATGGGTGTTTTGCGGCGCGACCGGCTCGACGCTTCCCGGGGACGCCTGCACGGTTGCTTGCTCCCGGTCGTGGTCAGGGTGAAGATCGAGAGATTCGGTGGAGCCGGACTGTTCGCGGTGTTCACTCATGCGGGGTTGGATGCTCAGGGGTGGCGGTCGTAACGGGCGAAGGTTTCATCGAGGTCAAGGTGGATCGCGGAATCCTTGACCTCGAACAGTGTTGTCCGGTGCCAGCTGGCGTCCCGCACCGTCCACCCCCGGCGCTGCGCGGGGTGGATCACCCAAAGGTTGAGGACGCCCATGGTTTCGTAGTCGTCCAGCTTTTCAAGCAGGTCCGCGGCTGTTTCAGTGGGAGAGATAATTTCAATCACAATCAGCGGCGGGTCAAGCTGAATCTGGTGTGGGTAGCCGATCGGGCTTAACATCAGGTCCGGCAGGCGCACGCGCGTTTTCGTCACTTTCGTCCGCACTTCACCAACCGGAACAACACCCCACTCATCCGCATGCTGCTCAAACCAAGCGCTGATGATGGCCTGCAAGCGTCCATGTGTGCGTCCGACCATCGGCTTCTCCCTCAACTCGCCGTCGATGTACTCCATATCCGGATCGAGATCAGGCCCATTCAGGTAGTCCTCGATGGAGTAAGCAGGCGTAACTGAAACGGCGGCAGCCATGGCGCACCTCCTGTACAGCAGTATCCTAAATCGCTTTTAGTGCTTCCCGCAGCCGCTCCCAGGTCACTGTCAATGCTTCGGGCAGAGTGCGCGTTTCGCCTAGCGTCGTAAAGAAACTGGTATCTCCCACCCAGCGTGGGACCGCATGGAGGTGGAGGTGCTCCGCCACGCCCGCGCCGGCAGCCGCGCCCAGGTTCAGGCCCAGGTTGTAGCCGTCCGGATGGTAGAGCGAACCCAGGGCGCGCTCCGCCCGCTGCCCCCACGCCATCATCTCCGCGGCGGTTTCGGCGGGCAGCGCCGCGAGCGATGCCATGTGCGCGTAAGGCACCGCCATCACGTGGCCGGAGTTGTAGGGAAAGCGGTTCAAGCACAGGAACACGCGCTCGCCCCGGGCCACCAGCAAGGAGGCGCGCTCGGCGTCATCGCGCGTCATGCCATGCTCGATAGCGTAATCAGCCGCCGCGAGTAGATTGCAGAACACGCAGCCGTGGTCGCCGGGCCAAGCCCGCAGCTCGGGCGGCACACCTTTGCGCGGGTCGGCATCTTCCTTTTGCCCAGTGATGTAGCTATAGCGCCACGGCGACCAAAGGTGCTCCATCCGGCGAGTATACGGGGCTGTTTCCGCCCGATTACCTCCATACCGCGCAAGAGCGGGAAGCGCTTTCCACAGTACCCGCGCGCCGTATACTTTCTCTATGCCTTCGCCCCCGAATCTGCGCGCCCTGCTTGCCGACCGCTTCGGCTTTTCGGCGTTCCGCGCGAACCAGGAACCTGTTTGCAGGGCGGCGGTGGAAGGCCGCGACGTGCTGCTCGTGATGCCGACCGGCGCGGGCAAGTCCTTGTGCTATCAGCTGCCGGCATTGGCCCGAGGCGGCACTGCGCTGGTGGTTTCGCCGTTGATCGCGCTGATGGACGACCAGGCCGCCAAACTCGACGCGCTGGGTTGCCGGGTGGCGCGCATCCATTCGGGACTCGGCCGCGAAGCCGCGCGCGAGGCTTGCCGGGCGTATCTGGACGGCTCGCTTGAGTTCCTGTTCATCGCCCCGGAGCGCTTGCAGGTGCCGGGGTTTCCGGAGATGCTCGCCAAGCGCAAGCCGGGCCTGATCGCGATCGATGAGGCGCACTGCATTTCGCAGTGGGGGCATGACTTCCGGCCCGACTACCGCATGCTCGGCCGGCACGTAGAGGGGCTCCGGCCCGCGCCGGTCATCGCGCTGACCGCGACCGCGACTGGGCAGGTACAAAAGGACATTGTCGCGCAGCTCGGGTTGAGCGAACCCGCCGTGTTCATTCACGGCTTCCGGCGCGAAAACCTGGCCATCGAGGTCGTCGAGCTGTCGAAGCCCGAGCGATCGCAGCTCGCGCTGGATCTGCTGGCCGACCCCGCCGCGCGCCCCGCGATCGTGTACGCGCCGACCCGCAAGGAGGCCGAAATGCTGGCAGGCGAGCTCGGGCGCAAGTTCCGCGCCGCGCCCTACCATGCCGGGCTGGAGGCTGAGCACCGCGACCGGGTGCAGCGGGCGTTTCTCTCGGGGCAGTTGGAGGTGGTGGTCGCAACAATCGCCTTCGGCATGGGCATCGACAAGCCGGACGTGCGTACGGTGCTGCACACGGCGCTTCCGGCGACGCTTGAGGGCTACTACCAGGAGATCGGCCGGGCGGGGCGCGACGGCCTCCAATCGCGCACGGTGCTGATGCACGGCTTCGCCGACCGCCGGCAGCACGACTTCTTTTTTGAGCGCGACTACCCGCCCGTGGAGCGCTTGGACGCGATCTACCGGAGCCTCGGCGAGGAGCCGGTGCACTGGGAAGAGCTGCCTGACCTTGTCAAGCAGCGGCAAAAAGTGAAGCTGGAGCGCGACGAGCTTGAAAAGGCGCTCGAGAAGCTGGTGGTGCATGGCGGCGCGGCGCTTGACTACACGGGCTTGGTCACGCAAGGGGGTCCAGGCTGGCGCAAAACCTATGCCGCGCAGTCCGAGCACCGGGGCGGCCAGATGCAGCGGGTGATCCGCTATACGGAAAACGCGGAGTGCCGGATGGCGCAGCTGGTGCGGCACTTCGGCGACCAAGAAGACGCGCGGGCGGACTGCGGCAAATGCGATATCTGCGCGCCCGCGAATGCGCGGACGCAGACCGCGCGTGGGCTTGAGGACGGCGAGCGGCAGCTTTGCCATGCGATCGTCGCGGCGCTGGGCGGCTCGGGATATGGCGGCGGGTCGAAGTCGACGGGCAAACTCCACAGCGAGCTTTGCGCGAAAAACCGGATGGGCCGCGATGCGTTTGAGGGTCTGCTCGCGGCCTTGACGGCGGCGGGGTTTGTGCGGCTCGATGAGGCTACGTTTGAGAAGGACGGCAAAACTATTCCGTACCGCAAGGCAAGCCTGACCCACGAGGGAGCCGGCTTCACGGATCGGGATGCTGAAACAGTGCTGCTGCGGGAGCGGATTCCGAGCGTGGGGGCAAGCACTGGAAGCGCTTCGCGGGCAGCAAAAAAGCCCGGGCGCGCTCCCGGGCACGAAGCGCGCCCGCTTACCGGCTCCGCGGCGGCTGCGGAGCAGCAGCTGCGCGAATGGCGCAAGGCGGAAGCGCAAAAGCTGGGCCAGCCCGCGTTTTGCGTATTTTCGGACCGGACGCTGCGCGCCATCGCTGAGGCGCAGCCGAACTCTCGGGAAGATTTGCTCGCAATCGAGGGCATGGGGCCGGTCAAGGCGGCCAAGTTCGGAGAAGCAATTTTGCTTGCTTGTCGGGCCGAGGCCGCGGAGCCGGCTTAGGGTGCCTTCGCGCGGGGCGGTGCTTGTGCGCGGCGTGAAAAGCTCGCCCGGTCAGCCGCGGGCTTTCTCTGACGTGTAACCCATAAGTTGCGTTGACACCCCGTAGCCGTCCACCTATAGTTCAGGTGTGGGCCGCCATGTCCGCGCTGCTCCTGCCGCTGCGAGCGCACGTTCGATCAGATATCCCGATATGCATCTTGCCCTGCTTCGAGCCGGCGCGGGATCCATTCAGGCGCTGAAGCAAGCGTGTTTCAGCAGCATCCGGCAGAACCCGATCTCCATCCAAAGAATGGAACGGACGGCAGCATGCGGCGGAAGCGCCCCGTGCCGCACCCGCACACCCCCGGATACTGAGACTCATGCCAGACGCCCCCAATCCTACATACACCGAGAGCAATCCTCTGAACACCGAACTCGAAACCCTCGATCAATCCTTCGACCAAACCGAAGACCAGCCCGTGCCGCAGCAGACCTTGGCCGAGGCTCAACCCGCCGCCGATGAGGACGATTTCACGGACTTCGCCGCCGCGCTTGAGAACTTTGACCGCGAGCAGGCAGCGGAAGCCGCCGGCCAGCAATTTGATGAAAACATCGTCACCGGCACCGTGATCAAGCTCACCGACAAGGATGTTGTTGTCGATGTCGGGCTCAAAAGCGAAGGCCGCATCCCGCTGGAGCAGGTGCGCGACCACACCGGACTGTCCAAGCTGCAGCCGGGCGACCAAGTCGAGGTCGTCATCGAGCGCGAGGAAGCCGAGGGCGGCTACCTTCTCAGCTACGAGAAGGCGCTGCGCCACAAGGTTTGGGACACGATCGAGAAGGCCGCGAATGAGAAAACGCCCGTCACCGGCACGATTCTGGGCCGCGTTAAGGGCGGGGTCACGGTGGATGTGGGCATCCGGGCGTTCCTGCCTGGGTCGCAACTGGAAATCCGGCCGGTCCGCAATCTGGACGCCTATATCGGCACACAGATTCAGGTCCGGATCATCAAGCTGAATAAAAAGCGCGGCAATGTCGTGGTTTCGCGCAAGGAACTGCTTGAGGAAGAGCAGAACGCCAAAAAGTCCGTCACGCTCGAACAGCTGGAAGAGGGCACGATCCTTACCGGTGTGGTCAAAAACCTGACTGACTACGGCGCGTTCGTTGATTTGGGCGGGCTGGACGGGCTGCTGCACATCACCGACATGAGCTGGGGCCGCCTAACGCATCCGCGCGATCTGGTGAACGTGGGCGATGAGATCCAAGTCAAGGTGCTCAAGTTCGACAAGGACAAGCAGCGCGTTTCCCTTGGGTTCAAGCAATTGACGCCCGACCCGTGGCTCGATGCGGTGGAGCGCTACCCGGTCGGCGCGCGTGTGCGCGGCCGTGTGCTTTCGGTCACCGACTACGGCGCGTTC
>CAXTSB010000156.1:0-6457 GCA_964246845.1 uncultured Acidobacteriaceae bacterium | reverse complement strand
ACCCTGCCCGAGGTGCTCGCGCTGGCCCGCGACCATAACCCGGCGCTGCTTGCTGCCCGGGCCAACTTGGACGCGACGCGCGCCCAGGAGATCCAGGCCGGGGTGCGCACGAACCCGAACTTCGGCATCGCCGGCCAGGAGGTGACGCTCGGGCAAAGAAACCCCGCCAGCCCGTACACCTACAGCGCCCAGGTATCGCGGCTTTTTGAGCGCGGGCATAAACGCGAGTGGCGTTTGGACGGCGCGCGCGCGACCACCGTGCAAACCGGGGATCAGCTGCGCGACCAGGTCCGCGCGACCGAGCTCCAGGTAAAGCAGCAGTTCACCGCCATGCTCGCCGCCAAGGCCGCGCTCGCCCTGGCTGACGGCAACCTCGCCGATTTCCGGCGCGAGGTGGAGATTAACCGCGACCGCTTTCAAGCAGGCGACATCGGCAAGCTCGACTTCGAGCGGCTCGACCTCCAACTGGCCCAGTTTGAGTCCGACCGTTCCGCAGCCGTCGTAAACCTGCGGCAAGCCTCCGACCAGCTGCAAACGTTGATCGGGGTTGAAGCCCCGAACCCCAGTTTCGACATTGCGGGAGAGATCGTCCCGCCGGAGGTCGGGTTCGATCTTCCGACGCTCGACAGCCGCGCCCTCGCGGCGCGCCCCGATTACCAAGCGGCCCTGGCCGGAGTCGACATCGCCCAAGCCGGGGTCAAGCTGGCCTATGCCAACGGCACCTCCGACCCGACGCTCGAAGGCGAGTACGAGCGCAGCGCCATCTATAACACCTTCGGCTTCAACTTCAACGTGCCGGTGCGCATCTTCGACCGCAACCAAGGCAATAAAAAAACCAGCGAGTTTGCCCTAACCTCCAGCCGCTTCGCCGTGGTGGCCGCGAAGAACCAGGTGCTCTCCGATGTGGATCAGGCCTGGATCGGCTACACAGAATCCCGCGCGCTTTCCGCCCGCTACGGCGCGCATTATTTAGACGAAGCCGCCGACGTGCTCGCGATCGCGCGGTTTGCTTATGACCACGGCGGCCTGGCGCTGATCGATTACCTGGACGCCTTGCGCGATTCGCGGCAGACCACGGCGGATGCCCTGAATGCATATCAAGCGACCTGGCTGGCGATTCATCAGCTCAGCTATGCCTCTGCAACGGAAGTAACTCCTTAATGCGAAAAAGGGTAATCCATATTTTCGCTGAAAGGGCAGCCTCTTCGCATCAGAAATCCCCTTCGGTTTGCACCAGGCGAAAGCCGGAGCGTTTTCAGGGCGCAACTTAGCGGCACTGTTTCTCGTCAAGCTGGTTGACCCGTGGCGCGGGAGCCGGTAAGTACGCGGTTTCGCCGCGGAGGCCCATGGCCGCGGCAGGTTAGGTCGACTGCTTCCGTCGGTGCATCGCGATAAAGAAGATTTTGTCACTGCCGCGGAGCGTTCGCGATAGGGTTGGAAGTCTGAAATGTATGGTTTCAAACCAGGCCGGCGGAGCTCAACCGCGACCGGCCGGTGTACCGGCTCCATCTTTACCGCGTGAGCGGTTTGCGTTCTTTTCCGCAACAGGAGATTCCCTCAGTGCGTTCCTTCTTTGCCGGCCGCAAGTCCGCGCTGCTGCCCGACCCCGCCGCTATGCAGCTCGCCCTTCGGCAGCGGCTCGCGGAGGGTGCCGGCTGGGAAGCGAAACTTCAATCCAAGCTCCACGTGCTCCATGTCATCGCGCGGCTCGCGCCGTCCGACGGCGGTCCGCCGGAGATGCTGCGGCAGCTGGCTCTGAACTACGCCGCGATCGGGGATACGTTGGAAGTCGCGACGCTGGACGACCCGGCCGCGCCTTACCTCAAGGAGTGCCGGTTCCCGGTACACGCGCTGGGGCCGGGCCGGTCCACTTACGGGTTGTCGCGCAAGCTGTTGCGCTGGCTCCGGGCCAACGCCGGCCGGTTCGACCTGGTGGTGATCAACAATGTATGGCTGTTTCCGGCGGTGGCGGCGTACCTGGCGGCGCGCGGGGCGCGGGTGCCGTACGCGGTGTTCACGCATGGCGCGCTGGACGTGTTTTTCAAGCGGCGCTACCCGCTCAAGCATCTTAAGAAAATGTTGTACTGGCCGGTGCAGTACCGCATTCTCCGGCGGGCTTCAGCTGTGTTGTTTACGAGCGAGCTTGAGCGCGACCTGGCGCTTCAAAGCTTTCGGCCGAACCGTTGGACCTCGGTCGTGGTTCCGTACGGAACCAACCGGCCCGAGGGTGACCCCCAAACGCAGATGCACGCTTTCCGCGAGGCTGTTCCCGCGCTCGCGGGACGACGGTTTCTGCTGTTTCTTTCACGCATTCACGAGAAAAAAGGCTGCGATCTGCTTTTGGAGGCTTTCGCCGAGGCAGCGCGCGAGTATCCGGAAGTGGATCTGGTCATCGCCGGGCCGGACCAGATGGGTTTGCAGGGCAAGCTCCAAGCGCAGGCGGCGCGGGCCGGCATCGCCCGCCGGGTTTTCTGGCCGGGAATGCTCCAGGGCGCGGCGAAATACGGCGCGTTTCGGGCGGCCGAGGCGTTTGTGCTTCCGTCGCACCAGGAGAACTTCGGCATCGTGGTCGCCGAGGCGCTCGCCTGCGGCACGCCTGTGCTGATCTCGAACCAGGTAAATATCTGGCGTGAAATCGAGGAAAGCCATGTGGGCCTGGTCGAGCCGGACACGCTGGACGGGACGCATCGGCTCCTGGCCCGCTGGCTCCGGATGCCGGCCGATGAGCGCGCGTGCATGGCGGCTGCGGCCGAAGCTGTTTTCCAGCAGCGGTTCTCGCTGCGGCGTTCGGCTGAGTCGATCCACGCGCTCGCGGAGATCTTTCATGCACGCGGCACAGCGGCATAAGGCTCGCCGCGCGATCCTGCGCGACGGGCTCCGGCCGAACGAGCTGCGGGACGAGGCGTTCCGGCGCGCGGTGCTGCGGATTCCTGCGGGACGGGTAAGCACCTACGGCAAGGTCGCGGCAGCGGCGGGCTACCCGCTTTATCACCGCGCGGTGGCGCGGCTCCTGCGCACGGAGCTTGCCGACCGGCTGCCCTGGCACCGGGTGGTGGGCGCGGGCGGCTTCATCAAGCTGCGCGCCGATGCCGCGCGCGAGCAAAGGCTGCGCTTGGAGATGGAAGGGGTTGTTTTCGAGGGCAAGCGCGTGCCGATGGACCGCTACGAGCAGATGCTGTCGGCGGAAGGCTGGTAAACGCGGCCCGGTTTGCCCCGCCTTCGCCCCGTGGCGTATAATCTTTCCAGAGCACCCCCGGTCTGCTGTTCAGGGCGCCGGCTGGGCAGTGGGCGAAAGCCCACTTTTCTTTTGCGGGCAGCTTTCCATCTTCTATGAGCACCGTCAACGAACAAATACGCGCGCTCGCCGAGCGGGTCGCCGCCTCGCACGGGCTGGAGGTCGTCGACCTGGAAGTGCAGGGCGGGGGCGGCAAGCACCGGACCCTGCGCATCTTCCTGGAGCGCAACGCCGAGGGCCGGGCGGAGCTGGAGCGCCGGCTTCACGCGCTGCGCGGGCAGCCGTCGACCGCCGAGGGGGACGGCACGATCGTGCTCGACATGGTGGATGCGGGCGAGGCCGCCGGTTTGAGCGAGGAAGAGGATGAACTGGCCTACCTGCGCGACCTGCCGGCGGGCATTCCGGTGGCGCAGCTTTCCGGCGTGACGCATGGGGACTGCGAGCGGTTTTCGCGCGATTTTGGCACCGTGCTGGACGTGGAAGACCTGATGCCCGGCGCGGAGTACCTGCTGGAAGCGAGCTCGCCCGGCCTGGACCGCAAGCTGCGGACCGCGGATGAGTTCCGGCGGTTCGCGGGGCAGCTGTGCAAGGTGCAATTGTTCGCCGCGGTCGACGGCAACCGGCACTGGCTCGGCCACCTGGGTCCGGTGGAAGAGGACGTGCTCACAGTGGAGCCGCTCGCGCCCAAGCCCAAGAAAAAGGGCGCGAAGCAGGGGCCCGCGCCGCCGCCGGTACGGGTTGCGCTCGCAAACATTGAGAAGGCGCAGCTCGCGCCCGAGTTCTAGAGGAGTTGAGAAAATGGCAAGCGCGCTGTATCAAAGCATTGAAACGTTGAGCAAGGACAAGGGCATCCAGCCCGAAGTGGTGGTGGGGGCGGTCGAGGACGCCATCGCGCTCGCAACCCGCAAGTACTATAAGACTGCCGAAAACATGCGCGCCGAGCTCGACAAGGAGACCGGTGAAATCCGCGCTTACGCGTACCGCACGGTGGTGGAAACACCGGAAGAGGTGGAGGACGAGGTAAACCAGATCACCTTGGAAGAGGCGCGCGCGCTCGCGCCCGAGGTCGAAGTGGGCGGGGAAATCCGCTACTACAAGCCGACCGAGGTGCTGGGCCGCATCGCCGCGCAGATGGCCAAGCAGGTGATCTTCCAAAAAGTGCGCGAAGCCGAGCGGGACACCGTGTTCCTGGAGTACGGCGACCGCATGGGCGAGGTCTTGAACGCGATCGTCAAGCGCTTGGAGCCGCAGGATGTGATCTTCGACCTGGGCAAGGCGGAAGCGCGGATGCCGCGGCGGGAGCAGAGCCGCCTGGAGCAGTTCGCGGTAGGCGAGCGGGTGCGCGTGGTGCTTTTGCGGGTGGATCGGGCGGCCAAAGGGCCGCAGGTGATTGTGAGCCGCGCCGCGCCGGAGCTGGTGCAGAACCTGTTTCAAAGCGAAGTGCCGGAGATTTATGACGGCACGGTGCAGGTGCGGGCCATCGCGCGCGAAGCGGGCGAGCGGACCAAGATCGCGGTGCAGTCGCGCGACAAGGACGTGGACCCGGTGGGCGCGTGCGTGGGGATGAAGGGTATGCGCGTGCAGTCGATCATCCGCGAGCTGCGTGGGGAAAAGATCGACATTATCGAGTTTTCGGAGGAGGTCACGACCTTTGCCGAAAAAGCCTTGCAGCCTGCGAAGGTAAGCCGGGTCGGGATCGCGGATCTCGGCGACAAGCAGCTGGAAGTGATTGTGGACGACACCCAGCTTTCGCTCGCGATCGGCAAAAAGGGCCAGAATGTGCGTTTGGCGGCGAAGCTGCTGGGCTGGAAGATCGACATCAAGAGCGAGGAAGAAAAGCGGCAGGAGATCGAGCAGCAGATGCAGGCCATGCAGGGCGGCCCGGGCACACCGATCGAGCAGGTGGCGGAACTGGGCGAGCAGATCATCGAAAAGCTGGTTGCCGCCGGCATCACAACGGTGGAAGCGCTGGCCGACATGACCCCGGAGCAGCTGGAAGAGGTGCCGGGGATCGGCGAGCGGACGCTGGAAAAGATTTCAGCGGCGGTGGGCCGGTACTTCGGCGAAACGAAAGGCGAGGACATGGCGGATAAGCAGGTGGAAGAAACAAGGCCGGAAGTGGACCTGAGCGAAAGCTCGGTGTACGGCAAGGATGAGGCAATGCCCGCGTTTGCAAATACTTTGCCGCGGGAAAGCGCGGAAACCGCGGCGCTGGTCGAGGAAGGCGGCTTCCATATTGAGAACACAAATGTCGCGCCCGACACCGGCGACACCGTGGACGCGCAAACGCTGGAGCGCCTGGAAGCGATCACGGGCGGCGCGGACCTGGACGATGAGCCGTTCCTGATCGACGAAGGATCGCAAGTAGGCGGGCTGACCGCGCGCAAACAGGATGAGCTGGATGCGGGCACCGAGGAGGAGATCGACGCTCTCCGGGTGAACCTGATGCAGGACGATCCGCTGCCGAGCGATGACGGCTCCGGCCATGTGACGGACGATACCGCGACGCAGCGGATGGCGGAGGTGACGGAAACCGGGCCGATGCTGGATACGGACGGCTCGGATGCGCTGACCCCGGGGCGGGACGATACGAGTGAGACGATTCGTGCGCACCACCCGAACACGGAGATCGCGCGGGCCGAAACGGTGGTTGAGGGCAATCTGGACGAGGCGCGCGACGAGCGCCGGGTCGATCAAAAGGTGGACGAGGGCGGGAACTGATGCCTGCTCTCGACTTTCTTTCGCGAGCCGGAAGCTCTCGCGAGCATTCCGGCCCGGCTCGGGTGATAATGGTGGATGCGTTCACTTCCGCTGTGCCGAGGTTGACATGAGCATGTAAGCGGCTGTTGGGAACACAAAAGGGGCGAATGAGCAAGGTACGGATCAACGATTTAGCGCGGGAACTGGAAGTTAAGAGCAAAAGCATTCTGGATGTGTTGGACCAGGTCGGCGTGACCGAGAAGAAGACGCATTCCAGTTCTCTCGAAGCGGATGAGGCCGAACGTGTGCGCACCGCGCTGACCCGCGGAAACGGGCGCGGCAACGGAGGCAGCCGCCGCGAATACCCGCGCGAGCAGGAGCAGCGGCCCGCGATCGATCTTTCCAAGGTGTCCAAGCCCGGCGATGTGCTCCGCGCGATCCAGGAGCGCCAGGCTGCCGCTGCGGTCCCGGCGCAGCGGCCTTCCTCGATCCCGCAGCGTCCCGCTGTAGCCGCGCCTCCGC
>CAXTSB010000155.1:0-6596 GCA_964246845.1 uncultured Acidobacteriaceae bacterium | reverse complement strand
CCGCAGCAAGGCGCGTCTGTAGCGGGAGTGTAGCGCGAAACCCGCCCGCCCGAGCGAAAACCACCCCGCAACGCAATCCGGCTTCGGGCATCCCTAACCTATCGCTCCCGCAAAAGGACACTGAACCATGCCGCACGAAGCACTCTTCCAGCCTTACCAGCTTGGCCCGCTGACTCTCAGCAACCGGATCGTAATGGCTCCGCTGACCCGCTCGCGCTCGAATGATGAAGGCGTGCCGCCCGCCTATGCCGCCGAGTACTACGCCCAACGCGCCGAGGCCGGGCTGATCATCTCCGAGGCGACCAATATCTCGCCGCGCGCCCGGGGCTACGCGAAAACGCCGGGCATCTGGTCCGAGGCGCAAGTGGAAGCCTGGAAGCCGATCACCGAGCGCGTCCACCGTGCCGGAGGGCTGTTCTTTCTCCAGCTTTGGCACACGGGCCGCCTGTCGCACCCCAACCTGCAGCCGGGCGGCGTGCTGCCCATCTCCGCCTCGGATGTAAAGCCCGAGGGCCAAGCTTTCACCAACGACGGCATGGTGGACTACGTCGCCCCGCGCGGGCTTGCCGCGGACGAGCTGCCCGCCATCCTGGATGAGTACGCGCTGGCCGCAAGCAATGCGCGCCGGGCCGGGTTCGATGGGGTCGAGATCCACTCAGCCAACAACTACTTCCTCGACCAATGGCTGCGCGACTCGACCAACCGGCGCACCGACGGGTACGGCGGCTCGGTCGAGAACCGCCTGCGCTTTCCGCTCGCGGCGGTCCGGGCGGTGCTCGACGGCTTCGGCGACGCGAACCGTGTGGGCATTCGCATCTCGCCCGGAACCACCATGCCCGGCGGCGCGCCGCTCGACTCCGCGCCGAACGAGCTATACGGCCGTTATGTCGAGGCGCTCGACCGGCTCGGCCTGGTGTACCTCCATGTGATCGAGGGCGTCACCCAGCAAACCCGCGAAGCTCCGGCGGTCGACTACGGCGCGCTGCGCGCGAAGTGGAGCCGGACCTACATCGGCAACAACATGTACTCGCTCGACCTGATCGACGAGGAACTGCGCGAGGGGAAATCGGACCTGTTCGCGCTGGGCCGCGCCTTTCTAGCGAACCCCGACCTGGTGGAGCGGCTTCGCGTGGGCGCGCCGCTCGCCGATGCGCCGAAGGAGTACTGGTACGGCGGCAGCGAACGCGGCTACACCGACTGGCCGACGCTGGCCGGGCAGCTGCAAACGGCTTAGGCGGACTGGCCCCAGAGCTCGCGCGCCCGCAGGGCGAGGCCGTAGGCGACAGCGGTGAAGGCCTCGCCGCGCAGGACGCGCTCGGGCGCGAAACGGGTGTGGAAGATGCGCTCGACCGCCGGGACGAACGACGTGCCGCCGGTCAGGAAGACGCGGTCGACCTGCTTCGGGGCGGTTCCGGTTTCGGCGAGGAGGCCGTCGACCGCGCCGGCGATCGCCGCGAGCTCCGGTTCGATCCAGCCCTCGAACTCCGCGCGCTTGACCGGGATGCGCAGCTCCAACACGGGTTCGCGGAAGCGGAACTCCGCCGCTTCCGCGCCTGAAAGCGCGTATTTGAGCTGCTGCACGGCGGCGTGGAGCCGAAAACCCAGGTCGTCCTCGATCAAGGTCATCAAGGATTCAATCTTGTCGGGATCCAAGGCCCGGACGCGCGCGCCCTTCAGGATTTCCGTGACGTTGCGCGTGCGAAGAAACGACAAGCAATGCCAGCGTTCCAGGTTCGCGTAAATCCATGCGGGCACGGCCGGGAGCAGCTTCGCGCCCGAGCGCTCCAGGGTTTCGCTGCCCAGGGCCGGGGCGACCAGATGGCGCACGAGCTTGGCGTCGAAGGCGTCCCCAGCCAGGCCGACGCCGGTGGTGCCCCGGACCTCCGCTTTCGCGCCCGGAGCCAGGCGTAGGAGAGAAAAGTCGCGGGTGCCGCCGCCGAAATCGCCGATCAGCACGGTTTCCGGACGCGTGAGCGTCGAGGCGTACGCGAGGGCGGCCCCGACGGGTTCGTACTCGAACCGCACCTCCGTGAACCCAGCGCGCCGGCAGGCATCCAGCAAACGTGTCTCGGCGAACGCGTCGTCCTCGGCTGTCTGCGCGCCCACAAACCGCGCCGGCCGCCCGACCACGGCCCGCTCGATCTTCGCGCCGAAATTCGCCTCGGCCGCGGTGCGCAGGTCGCGCAGTATGCGGGCGAGCAGGTCCTCCAAGCTGTGCCGCCTGCCGAAGATCTCCGTGCCGGTAAGGCTGCGCCCGGGCAGGTAGCTTTTGAGCGATTGCACCAAACGCCCCTCGTGCGTTTCCGCCGCCAGATAATGCTCGATCGCCTCGGGCCCGGTGTACGCGCGGACTTGCCTGCGGGCGTCGCGCTCAAAAAACAGCAGCGAGCGGAACGACGGCACGGCAGGGAACCGCGCGAGGGTGACCGCCCCCGAAGAATCCGCGATCGCGACCGAGCTGTTGGTCGTGCCGAAGTCAACGCCGAAAAAGGCGTTAGCTGAGGAGCCGAGCATTGGGGCATTGTCTCAGGGCTTACAATTCACCTGGGACGGCTAGCAATACGAGTAGGTCTGCAACGGAGGCCGCGGATCCCCATCATGAGAAGGCTAATTGAGAATCCCGCGCTGCCGTTTAGAAACAAGATCGGCGGGATTTGCGCAGCGCTTTTAGCCGAGACGCGTGATTTCCGCCTGAATAAATTTCTACCGCGGATGCGGGTTTCACCGGAATGTTCTTAAGCAAAGACTGTAAGGCCAGCCCTCTTTTCCCGAGAGTCAGGGCTTATGAGAAAATTGAGCCGCCTCTTTACGGGTTCGGCTTTGCCGTATGCCAAAGAATGGACACAATGCGCCGCTGCAGCGCGTTCGCTTCGGCGATTTTGAATTGCATCCCGACGAGGCTGCCCTGTTGCACCGAGGCCGGAGATTGAAGCTGCAGCCGCAGCCCTTCCGTGTTCTTGCTTACCTGATCATCAACTCGCCGGCTGTTGTGACCAAGGAAGAGCTGGGCGAACATGTCTGGGAAGCCGGGGTCCACGTAGATCTCGACCAAAGCCTCGGCTACTGCATCCGTCAGATCCGCCAGGTTCTTGGAGACAGCGCGACGCTGCCCCGCTACATAGAGACGCTGCCGCGCCAAGGCTACCGTTTCATCGGTCAACCCGAAGTTATCCCGAAAGCAAGCCCGGACGGACGCGCCGATGCCCGCGCGGATGAGCTTCCGGCCGTGCTGGAAACGCTGCGAACAAAGGCCGTACCCGCGCAACCGGCTCCCCGCGCAGCAAGCCCCCGCTTCGGCGGGAAGCGGCGTTGGGCGCTAGGCGGGCTTGCCGGCCTTTCCCTTGCTGTGCTGCTCGGGCTTCCGGGCAAACGCATGTTTCACACGTCACCCACCCCGCGCGTGACGAGCATCGCTGTTTTACCGCTCGACAATCTTTCCGGAGACCCGGGCCAGGAGTACCTCGCCGACGGCATGACGGATGAGTTGACCACGATGCTGGCCAGGGATTCCACCCTGCGGGTCGTCTCGAGAACTTCGGTGATGCCGTACAAACGGGCGCAGCGCTCCCTGCCGGAGATCGCGCGGACCCTCGGCGTCGATGCAGTCGTGGAGGGCTCAATGGCGCGCTCCGATAGGCGGATGCACCTGACGCTGCAGGTGATCCGCGCCGACACCGACTCTCACCTTTGGGCGGAAAGCTACGACCGCGACGCCAACGATCCCACGCTGCCGGACCAGGCGGCGCGGGCGATTGCAAAACAGTTGAACAGCGCCGCTCCATCTCCCGAAACCGCGCGATTCATCGCTCCCGCGGCGCACGACGCCTTCCTGCACGGGCGTTATCTTTGGCCGACCGAGCGGATGGCGGAATCCGGAGCCTACTTTCAGCGGGCGACGGAGATGCAGCCCGATTACGCGGAAGCATGGGCATGGTTGGCAAACTACTACGGCGAAGGCGTCTGCTGCGGAGGCCTGGACCCTCGCACCAACAGGCGCTTGGAAGACCAAGCCGCGGAGCGGGCCATGGCTTTGGCTCCGCACCTTGGCGCGGCTCACAGCGCGATGGCCGGGGCGTACCTGATCAGTCGTTGGAACGCGAAGAGTGCCGACCAGGAAGTTCTGCTCGCGATCAGCTTGGACCCCACCGATGCGGAATCCTATTATCTGCGTGGAAATATATTGCAGGCTCTCGGTCGGTTCGACGATTCCATTCAGGTGGTAAAAAAATTCATGGAATTTAATCCGTACGAGCGGCCCTATGCGCTCGCTTCCATGTATTTCGGGGCGCGCATGTTCGACGAAGCGCTCGCGGAGATCAAGCTGCGGATGGAAGCTGCTCCGAACGACGCCGATTTGCTTTTCAATGCGAAGGAGACTTGGCGGTGCAAAGGCAACTACAAGGAAGCGGCGGAGGCCTGGGCCAAGTGGCATGTGGTCACGGGTGACCCCAAGTCCGCCGCGGAGATTCGCCGAGCTTACCAGCTGAAAGGGGCGCAAGGCTTTGTCCGTTGGGAGCTGAAGCGGCGTCTCCAGCAGGCGAAGTCCAAATACGTTTCTCCCGTTGAGCTGGCGTCTTTTTACGCCCAGCTCGGCGATGGGGAACATGCCTTGCCTTTGCTGGAAGAAGGCTACCGGCAGCGCTCGACAGACGTTTTATGGATCGAGGGCGACCCTGCCTTTGACTTTCTCCACGGGGAAAGCCGCTACCAGGCGATTGTGCAAGGGGCTGCGCAGTCGCTGGCTCACTGAAGAAAGCCGGCTTCGGTCACTCTTCACCGTCCGCCGGCTCGAACTCTTACCGCCCATCCCGCAACCGCAGCGCCAGGCGGTCCGGCAGCCCGGCGCGCAGGATGGCTTGCTGCGCGGCATGGAGGTCATACGGCGCGCGGCAGAACGCGATCGTGCGCTCCTCGGAGTCGTACAGGGCGAAGGCAGCCCGCCAGTCGCCGTCGCGCGGCTGGCCCACGGAACCGGGGTTGAGCAGGTAGCGCGCGCCCGAGGACAGGCGCAGGGTCCAGCTTTCGAGCTCGTCGCGGGTTTCCCAGTCCGGCGTCAAGCGGTACCACTGTTCGCCGTCGGTGGCGAAGCCGCCCTGCACATGCGTGTGCCCGAAGAAGTTGAGCGCCGGGCCCGGCTGCGCGAGCGAGATGTACGCCTCGCGCGGGGACAGGATGTACTCGTCCTCGTCGACCAGCGAGCCGTGGGTACAGCGCACGGGCGCATCCCCGGCGGGCGCGAGCGGCCCCGCGGGCAGATGGCGCAGCCATGCCAGATGCTCGGCTGAAAGCACGCACTCGGTCCAGCGAGCGGCGCGCGCGGCCACCGGGTTGAAGCCGTCCGCGCTCGTCACGCCGGAGCAGGCGCGGTCGTGGTTGCCGCGCACAAACGTGGAGCCCAGCCCCCGCACCTGCTCGATCACCTCGCCCGGGTTCGCGCCGTAGCCTACGATATCGCCCAGGTTCCAAACCTCCGTGTGCGCGGGCGCGCGGTCCAGCACGGCGCGCAGAGCTTGGAGATTCGCGTGGATGTCGGAGATGATCAGCGCGCGCAAACAGCTAGGCTACTCCGTCGCGGCAACAGGTTGGAAGTCCTGCATTGCGGAGTCGCGGACGAAATGGCCGGGCGCGTACTCGCGCAGTGCGCCGGATTGAGCCATGTGGCCGGATAGGGTCGCGAGCGGTGTATCGAGCGGCGTCCGCATCGTCGGGACCGCGCCCAGCAGCGCGCGGGTATAGGGGTGGCGCGGGTCTTGGAACAGAACCCGCGACGGCGCGAGCTCTAACAGCAGGCCATGGCGCATAACGGCGACGCGCTCGGCTACCGCGGACACAACGGCAAGATCGTGCGAGATAAACAGCATGGCGAGCGAAAACTCGCGGCGCAGCTCCCCAAGCAGCTCCAGGATTTGCGCCTGTACCGTGACGTCGAGCGCGGTCGTCGGCTCATCGGCGATAAGCAGGCGCGGCCGATTGATCAGCGCCATGGCGATCAAAACACGCTGGCGCTGCCCGCCCGAGAACTGGTGGGGGTAGTCGCGGGCGCGGCGTGCGGGGTCGGGCAGCGCGACCGCGTCCATGGCCTCGTGCACCCGCGCCCGCACCTCCTTGCGCGCGAGGCCGGGTTGGTGGGCGGTCAGGGCTTCCGCGATTTGCACGCCCACGGGCATCACCGGATTCAGCGCCGTCATGGGCTCCTGGAAGATCATCCCGATGGCTGCGCCCCGCAGGCGGCGCATCGGCTCGGGCGCAAGCTGGAGCAGGTTCTGCCCTTCCCACTCAATTACGCCCCCGACCTGCGCCGCGGGCCCGAGCAGCCGCAAAACCGCCAGCGCGGTCACCGATTTGCCCGAGCCGGACTCGCCGACCAACCCCAGCGACTCGCCGGGCGCGACCGCGAGCGAAAGGCTGTCGACCGCGGGCCGGGGCGTGTTGGCGAACCGGACGGAAAGCTCGCGCAAGGCGAGCAAGGGCGGGGGCATGGGGGCATGGTAGCAAGCCGGCCTGCCTCGAAGGCACATCGGAAGCAGGGCCGTGTGGTCAAATAATGCCATGGGTGTTTCTGTGACAACCCCCGCGCCGGCACGGGCTTTCAAGAC
>CAXTSB010000154.1:0-6598 GCA_964246845.1 uncultured Acidobacteriaceae bacterium | reverse complement strand
CAGCAGCCCGTCGTGCATGCGTTCGCGGAGCGCGCCGTGCCCGCCGCTCGCCTCGTAGGCCGGGCGCCGCACCATCATCACCTGCCCGCAGCCCGCGGCAAGGGACGGCACACGGCGCATCCACCGGGAAAACGGCAGCGGCAGATAGCACAGCAGGATGAAGTGGATAAGCGGGATCAGCAGATGCTCGAGCCAGCTTGCGGTTTCCTCGCGCGGAAACCCGCTCAGCAGATCGAGCCCGTGCCGGTCGAGTTCGCCCAGAAGCTTCCCGAGCGCGTCCGGGGCCAGCCGTACATCCGCGTCCAGGAAGCAAAACACATCGTGCCGGGCCAGCTTCGCGAGCGAGAAGCAAGCGTGCTGCTTGCCGTTCCAGCCCTCGGGCAGGCGCGGCGCCGCGACCACCCGCACCCGGCCGTCGCGGGCAGCGCAGGCTTCGGCCAGCTCCGCGGTCCGATCCGCCGACTGGTCGTCCATCACCACCAACTCAAACTCGACTTCCCGCTGCGCCAGCACGCTTTCGATCGCGGCGAGGATGGATGCTTCCTCGTTGCGGGCCGGCACCAGCACCGACACCGGCGGATAAGGGCCGCGCGTCCGGCGTGGGGCGCGGTACCAGGGTAGATTCAGGCACAAGCAGCCCAGCGAGCCCAACGAACAAAGCAGCGCGGCATCCAGCCATGGATTTGCGAAAGCTCCGGTCATGGAAGCGGCTCGGTATCCGCATCGCCCCGCCCCGCCGCGGTATGCACTAGGCTCGCATGCTCCGGCTCATAGCGCTTTCCGGCCAGCAAGGCCCGGCCGCGCTGCCACAGCTCATATACGCCGGATATGCCCGTGCTGCCCGCGATGACCGGCGTGAACAAGTCCGGCCGTCGCTCGGCGGCAAGCTCCGCCAGCTCGTCTTGCGTGTTCTCCAAGGCCCGTTCCAGCACGGGGCCGGGGTCGCGCTGCTTGCCCGTGAACCGTACCGGCTCGCCCAGCATTGCCAGCGCTTCCGGCAGCCGCTCGTCCCAAAACGTGTATTCAAACGCGAGCGGGAGCACCGTCGCGTGCTCCATGCGGCGCACGAGGGCGGCCAGCCCGGCGCGAAACACAAGCGGGCGCGTCCGTACATCCGTAAAGTGCCCTTGCGGTGTGACCCAAAGCACAGCGCTCGCGTCCTCGAATACCTGCGATGCGGCGCGGAGCAGCTGCGCGGCACCGCGCGGCGTTCCTTGTTCCACGGGGAATAAACCGATCTTGCGCATCACCCCATACCGCTCAACAGCCTTGGCGTCCATGGGCGCGTAGTGGAAGCGCTCCGGCGCTAAAAACCGGCTGAGGCCGAAGGCAGTCATCGGGTCCCACCAGGAAGGATGATTCATGCAGACGACCAACGGGCCGGGCTCGCGCGGCCAGCGCTCGGGGTGCGCCAAGCGCAGCGCATGGAAGTGCCGCCGGACGAACCGACGGACATACCACTCGGCGAAGCCGAGCGCGGCGCGCGACAAGGGGACGATCGCACGCCGCGCGGGGGGCATCAGCGTGCTGCTGCCTCCGTAGCATGGTTCAGCAGCGCCTCAGCCTCGCGGCGCGCTTCCAGCGCCGGTCCCGCTCCGCGGAAGCGCTGATCGACTGCGTCGCCGGCGATCCAGCCGGACATCATCACCATCGGCATACCAGGGCCGGGGTGCGCCGCGCCGCCGGCGAGGAACAGCCCGTCCACCTCGCTCGATGTGTTCGACGGCTTGAACGCGCCGTTGAACCTGCCGTGGCTGGAGAGCCCATAAATCGCGCCGTTCAGCACCTTGTACCGGTTGTGGATGTCGACCGGCGTAAGGTGCCGCTCGAACACGATGCGGTCCTCGATGTCGGTCAGCCCCGCGGTGCGCTTCAGCTTGTCGAGGATGACCTGCCGGTAGGGCGCGAACATCTTCGACCAATCATGGCCGGGCCGGAGAAACGGCGTGTGTACCAGGACGTACAGCGCGTCGCCGCCCTCGGGTGCCGTCGCGGGCTCCGTTCTGCTCGTGGACGCGAGATAGCAGGTCGGGTCCGGCGCGGGTTCGCCCAGGTCGTAGATGTGGTGAAACTCCTCGTGCGGGTCGCGCGAGAACACGAAATCGTGATGCGCCAGGTGGTCGTAGCGCTCCTTCAAGCCCAGGTACAGCACCACACCGGAGCAGGCCGGCTCGTACCCGCGTGCCCGGTCGAACCTGCCCGCCGCCGCCCCGCGCACCAGCTCGCGGTAAGTGCGGACCGAGTCCTCATTCGAAACCACCGCGTCGCACAGGTACTTGTCGCCGCCCGTGGTCAGGAAGCCTGCCACCTTTTGCCGACGGCCCTCATAGGTGAATAGAAGCCGCTCCACCTCGGTGGAGGTGTGGTACTCGACGCCGAGCTCGCGGCCCAGCTTGATCAGTGCTTCCGGCACCGCGCGCGTGCCGCCTATCGGGTACCAGATGCCTTCCTCGGCCTGCATGTTCCCGATGGAGCACAGGATGGCCGGCGAGGCATCCGGCGAGGAGCCCACATATTGCACGTAGTGATCGAGCATCTGCGCGACGTCCGGATCCTCAATGTACTTGCGGATCGTGCCGCCGACGGTATGGCCGATACGCATCTGCAGCAGGTCGCGCAGCACCCGCTTGTCGAACGCCCCGTTCACGTCAAAGGTGTCGCTGATGCCGCCGACCGACTTCCAAAAGAAAAACCGGTCGGAAATGGAGTGAAGCTCGCGCGAGTACTGCATGAACTGCACGTATTTATCGCCCATGCCCGGCTTGCGCGCGTTCAGGCTGACGGCCATCTCGCCGACATTGTCCTTCAAGTCCAGGACCGACCCGTTGTCGAAAAAGCAGCGCCACTGCGGGTCGAGCTTGACCATTTGGACGTAATCGTCGAGGTCGCGCCCGGCCTCGCAAAAGATGCGGCGCAGCACGGAAGGCTGAATCAGGATGGTCGGCCCCATGTCGAACCGGAAGCCCTGCTCGTGGAGCACCGCGGCCTTGCCGCCCAGCCACGGGTTCTTCTCGAACACCTTCACTTCGTACCCGCGGGCCGCGAGCGTACACGCCGCCGACAAACCGCCCAAGCCCGAACCGATCACCGCTACACGCATCCGTCTGCTCCCTTTGTTTTCTCAAGCATTGCAGGCAATACCGTGGTTCACAAGATTCTGCCGCGTACGGCTTTTCGTGATGGAAAAGCCGCGTGCGGATTGCCTTCCGCACCGCCCGACACGCTTCAGCGCGGCCGCACGCCCGGCAGCGCGGCCATCATCGTGCGCAAGCCCTCAAGGCGCATGCGCCAACCCCCGCCGTGCGCCATCTGCACGTACCCCGCGAACAGAGCGGCATGCGCGGCACCCGTGGGCTGGTACGGCATCCGGCTTCGGCTCCGCTGCCTCGCGACCGCCCGCGGGTAAGTCATCTCCAGCAGCCCCTCGCGCCCGCGCGTCGCGCCGAAGCCGGAGCGCTTGCGGCCGGAAAATGGCACGCGCGGGTCCGCGGTCGGCACGATCACGTCGTTCAGCAGCACGGTTCCGGCGGTGATTTGCCCGGCAAGCGCCCTGGCCTGCTTTTCCGGCCCGAAGATCGCCGCGGTCAGCGCGTACGGGCACTCCTCGTGCATGGCGGCCGCCTCCGCCGCGCCGCGGAAGGTCAGCATGGACAGCACCGGCGCGAAGATGTCCTCGCGGGCCACACGCATCTCCGGCCGCACCCGCGCCAGCAGCGTCGCGCCCACGCCCGCGCTTTCGATCGGGGGAACGAGCCCGTCCACCACCGTGCGCGCGCCCAGAAACTGCGCTTCCGCAACGAGGTCGCGCAGGCAGTCGCGCGTCGCCTGCGGCACCGGGACCGGCGGCAGGCCGCTCAGGGCCGCGCCCAGCTTCGCTTCGAGTGCCTCCGCAATCGGCTGCGCCGCGAACACCCGGCGCGGAGCCATGCAGGTCGCCGAGCCGTTCAAACGAAGCCCGAAAGCCAGCGCGTCGGCCGCGCGGTCCAGATCGGCCCCAGGCAGCACGAACACCGCGTCGCAGCCGGACAGCTCCATGACCGCCGGCGTCGCGGATGGTGCGAGCAGGTGCAGTACCGCCTCGCCCGTCGCCGCCGAGCCGGTCAGGAAAACCTTGTCCACCCCGACCTCGATCGCCTCAGCGGCAGCTTGCGGCGCGGAGTCGAGCACCGCAAGGAGATCCGGCGGGAGCCCGCTCGCGATCAGCATCACGCGCATCGCGTGTGCGCAGGCCATGCCGGCGGGCGCGGGCTTCCACACCACGGCATTGCCGGCAGCCAAAGCCTGCAGGCATTGCGCGCCGGGCAGAAACAGCGGGTAATTGCCAGGCCCGATGATCAGCACCAAGCCGAGCGGCGCGCGTTCGACCTCTACCTGTACAGTGCGCGTAAAGAATGGACCGCCGCCTTCGCGCCGCGTCCGCAGGACCCACTCGGCGTCGCGCTCCAGCCAGCGGCATGCTTCGGCCAGCGGCAGCACCTCGGCCACCAGCGTATCGGCTTCATTGCGGTGGAGGCTGCCGGGGAAGCTCGCCGCGACCGTGGCCGCAAGTTCGCGCGCGCCGGCCGCCAGCTCCGCGCGGAACTGCCGCAGGACCCGCAAACGCGCACGCAAGGGCGTCAACGCCCACGCTTTTTGCGCGGCGCGCATTGCGTCCCGTGTGGGAACGCCCGCTGATTGAGCCTGTTGAAGCGCCGTCATGGGATCAGCTTACCGTCTCGTAGATAGAGTCCGCGGGCGGGGTGCCCGGCATCACCGGCTCGGTGTTCCACTGCGGCTCCATGTGCATGTCTTCGAGCAGCAGCCGCGCCGTAATGCGGGCCGACTCAAAAATCACCGGCAGCCCCGAGCCCGGGTGCGTGCCGCCGCCCACCAGGTATACCTGGTCCAGGTCCTCAAACCGGTTGTGCGGGCGCAGGTGCAGCATCTGCCGGAGCGAGTGCGCCATGGCGAAGGTCGCCCCCCGATGGAGGCCGTACTCTTCGCGCCAACTGCTCGGCGTCAGGATTTTCTCCGTGCGGATGCGGCTTTCCACGTCGTGCAAGCCGATCTTCTCAATCTGCTCCAGAGCCAGGGCGCGGAACCGGTCCGTTTCTTTCGTCCAATCAACGGAGCCGGTTTCGTGCGTCACCGGCAGCAGCACATATAAGGTGCTCATGCCGGGCGGCGCGAGCGTCGGGTCAGTCACGCAGGCGTTCTGCACGTAAAACGAGGGGTCGTCCGACAGCCGGTGGTCTTTCTCAATATCGCGCAGGTTCTGCTTGTAGTCTTTCGCGAGATAAATCGTGTGGTGCGACACATCGTCGTACAAGCCTTCCACGCCCAGATACATCATGAAGGTCGAGCAGGAAAACCGCTTCCCTTGGATTTTTTTGTCGGTCCACTTGCGGCGCAGCCGGTCGGGCACCATGGTCCGCATCGCGTCCGCGAAGTCCGCGTTCACCACCACCGAATCGGCGGCGAGCTTGCGTTTCGCGGTAGTCAGCCCGACGGCCTTGCGCCCTTCAAACACCAGGCTTTCGACCGGCTCATCGAGCAGGATGCGCACACCGAGTGACCGCGCCACGCGTGCCATGGCGTCGGTCACCGCGCCGCAGCCGCCGATGGGGTGGAAAACGCCGTGCTCGTACTCAAGAAACGACAGGATGGAGAATAAGGACGGGCAGGAAAACGGGCTCATGCCCAGGTACTTGGACTGGAACGAAAACCCGAGCCGGATGCGCTCGTCGGAAAAGTACCCCCGCAGGTTCGCGTCCAGCGACTGCCACGGACGCAGGATCGGCAGCAGCTTCAACATGTCCGGGTGGAGCAGGTCTTTCCAGGACTCAAACGGCGACTCCAGGAACGGCACAAACTTTTCCAGCTTGGTCCGGTTGTCGTCCATGAAGCGGTGAAAGCCTTCCGCGTCGCGCGGACACAGCTTGGCCACCTCGGCCGCCATGCGCTCCACATCGGGCGTGGCCAGCAGCTCGCCGCCCGAACCGTACACCAGGCGGTATTGCGGATCGAGCCGCTGCATGGGGATTTCGGCCTCAAGGTCGTAGCCGGCGGCTAGAAAGATCTCGCGCAGCACACGGGGGTACAAAAAGAAGGTAGGGCCGGTGTCGAAGCGGAAGCCGTCGCGTTCAATCGTCGAGGTGCGCCCGCCCACGTGCGAACGCTTTTCCACCACCGTCACATCCACGCCGGAGCGTGCAAGCAGTATCGCCGCCGCCAGCCCGCCGGGCCCGGCCCCTACGATCGCCACCTTCCTCATCCGTCCATCCTTTGCGTGTAGATCCACCCAATCATCTAAACAGATGATGCGGCCCTCAAAGGGTCAAAAAGTACCGGGTCGAGCTTTGTACTTTCGCGACGCGGCAAAAGCAAGCCGGGCAAAATAAATCGACGCAACCGAGAGAAAGTACGCATCTTACTGCGATTTTGCAAGGAGGGCGGCCGCGGCGCGCCCGTGCGCCGCAAGCGCCGGCAAACCCACCCCTTCATACGCATTGCCGGTAAGCGCAAGCCCGGGCAGCTGCTTCACAAGCTCCGCCAATGCGCGCATCCGCCGCGGATGGCCGACCGCATACTGCGGAAGCGAGTGCGGCCAGCGCCGGAC
>CAXTSB010000153.1:288-6618 GCA_964246845.1 uncultured Acidobacteriaceae bacterium | reverse complement strand
GACTGAAGGTTCCGCTTCCTCTTCAGCCTCGTCCAGTTCCTCCACGAAGGAGAGGGGCAAAACCTGCAAAGGCGCTTCCGCGGCCGCGACAGGTACCGGTGCCGGCCCGTCCGCCCCGTTCAGGGTTTCTTCCTCCAGGTCTTCCAGGTCATGCTCGTCCCTGTGGGCGTACACGGGATCGAACTCGTATTCCTCCTCGTCGATCACCTCTTCTTCCACCAGGCCGGCACCGGGCGCGAACCCGTGCAGTTGATCGACCAACTCAGTAAAGGTGTCGCCTGGAGCAGGCTCGCCCACGCCTTCTAATTGCCGCGCGAGTGAGTCCTCCTCTGCCGGCTCCGGGACGCTTCCCACAGCTTCGTATGCAGCTTCGTGAACTGAAACCTGTACATCTTCAACGAGGACGGGCGGGAGCAGCGGCTCCGGCTCGGCCGTGGCTTCGCCTTCAGACGCATGCACTTCCGGCTCTGCTTCCGCCTCGACCGCCGACCGCTCGCCGAGACCGAACAGCTGCGACAATCGCAGCTCGCTCCGGTACGGAGGCGCGGATTGCGAAGCGGACTCTCCTTCTTGCGGCTCATACTCAGGCTCCGCGGTCTCAACCAAACCGGCTGTCGCTTCGCCGCCGACCGTCGGCTGCTCCGGCGTGAACTGCGCGCCCTCCCCGCCGAGGCTCGGTGCCGCCTCTTCGATAGCGTGGACAGTTTGGGACGCGAAGTCGAGCTCCTCGGATCGCGTCACGATCTGCTCGGGATGCACGGCACCCGGCAGAGCTTCCGCCGCGATCTCGGGCGCGGCCAGACTGTCCGCAGGCACCGCCATCGACTCCGAGACAGCGCTTTCGTCGTTCGCTTCAGCAGGAGCAATGGTTTGCTCCGCCGCGCCCGGGCCCTCGGGCTTGCGATAGCGGGTGAGCGTTTCACCGGGCAGCACGGCCCCGCCGTCCCACCCCGCGGCATTCAGCTCAACCAGGGTCGCGGGTTTGGGCGGAGCATAGTTCACGGGCCGCGCCGGAGTTGCCGGCCGCGATTGCGCCGGTGCGGCAGGAGCAGGCACCGCTCCGTATTTTGAAAGCGCCTCGCCCGGCAGCGTGATCACCGGACGCTTCTGCTCGGACCTGGCCGGCTCAGAGCTTGCCGGCTCGGACCTGGGTGCAGCTGCGGCCCGCAGGGTGACCTGGCCAGTCGCTTCGTCTTCCACTTGCTCTACAACGAAAGGCGCGGCAAGGCCGCCCGGCGCGCCGCGCTCCGGCAGGTCGAACGGAGCCGTCGCAGGCTGCGAAAGCTCAGCTTCGACCTGCTCCACCGTACTGTTCGGCGATATGCCCCCTAAAGCACCGGCTCGCACACCTCCCCGGCGGCGCCCCCTGCGTCCCCGCCAACGACGCGTTCCTTCCGGAGCATCCTCGTCGCCTTTTTCGGCAGCCTGCTCTTCCGACGGCTCGGCGGCGCGCAGTGCTTGAGCTGCCGCGGCCTTATCCTCGACCGGCTGCGGACGTGTGCCGCCCTGTCCGCGCCCTTCACCTCGTCCTTCACCGCGACGGCGGCTGCTCCGGGGCTCCGGAGCTTCCGCTTCCGGCGAGGCCGGGGTCGCGGGCCGGCGGCCGTTGCCGGGGCTTGCGGTCTCATACTCGTCCGCGTCCTCACTGTCTTCGAGGAAGTCCGTTACGTAAAGGAAAGCATCCCGCTCCAGGCCGACGTCGACAAAGGAGCTTTGCATGCCGGGCAAAACCCGCGTCACCCGCCCTTTGTAAATGGACCCTGCGAGGGTGTACTCGTTTTCCCGCTCGTAATAGACTTCCGCGAGCTGGTCGTCCTCCAAAATCGCAAGCCGCGTTTCATGCGGCGTAGTGGAAATGCAAATCTCTTTTGCCATGGCACCCCATTGTGGCGGGGCGACCCGATGAGCCGGAAAGTCGGGCAGATGCGACGAACGGGTTTGGAGGGGAAAAGCTGTTCAGAAGGGCGCGCCGGCGCTGTCCGCGCTTAGAGCGGGCTCGGCGGGTCTGCGAAAAAGCCTGGTTTCCAAAAAGGGGGCGTGAGGCGATGGTGGCCGCGTATTCCTGCGTCGGTGCAGGCGGGGCCGTTTCCCATCCTCGTACGCTCATCCCGAATGTCCTGCCCGGCCGGGGCCTCGAAGCGGGTTCGCCGAGCCGGTTCGTGTTTCAACTTATGACCGCCCGCAATCTCCAGATTCCGGGTAAACACTTGTTTCGCGGGCCCTGTTCGCAGGAAATCCGCGTCCAACCCGCTTTGCTAGTTCACAAAGCGATTCATCCGTACGTTCATGACCATGCCGAGCGCCAGGAACGTAAATAAAACCGAGGACCCTCCGTAGCTCATCAGGGGAAGCGGGATGCCGGTGACCGGCATGAATCCCACCACCATACCCACATTGACGAGTATCTGAAAGATCAGCACCGCGACGACGCCCATCACCAACAGGGTTCCGGAAACGTCAGCGGCTGTTTGAGCGTTTTGAATCAAACGCATCAATATGAGGAAGTATAGCAGCAGCATGCCGACCGCCCCTACGAAGCCGTGCTCCTCGCTCCAGGCGGCGAATATGAAGTCGGTGTACGGAATAGGCAGGAAATCTCCCTGCGTTTGGGTCCCTTTCGCGACGCCCCGTCCGAAGATGCCCCCATCGCCGACCGCGATCAAGGATTGCCGAATCTGGTAGCCGGAGCCGCGCGGGTCGTTGTCCGGGTCGAGAAAGCTGGTGAGCCGGGCCTTTTGATAAGGCTTGAGCACCTTGCCGCTCGTCCAAATGCCGCCCACAAGCACCGCGCCGGCCACACCCAATACGAGCGCCTTACGCCATGGAATGCCGCCCAGGAAAAGGCCGACCAAGAGGATGGGCGCATAGGTGAGGGCCGTCCCGAGGTCAGGCTGCTTCAAGACCAGCAGCATCGGCACCCCGACCAGCGCCATGCCCTTGAAGATATCCTTCCAGGTCATGGGCTTGCCGACCAGCTTGGCGAAGTAGCGGGCAGTCGTGAGGATCAGGATGATCTTGACCCACTCGGATGGCTGAAAATGAATGCCGCCCGGGAACTTGATCCAGCGCCGGGCGCCGAGAACCTTGGTGCCGATGATCGGAACGGCGAGCAGCGCGGCGAGAAAGAGCCCATAAATCCAGGGCACCGCTTCCAAGACCGCGTGGTAATCGATGCGGCTCACGATGAACATCGCCAGAAGGCCGGCGGCGAGCCAAACCATCTGCGATTTTTCAAACCCGACAAACTTGGTGTGCAGTGTGGCCGAGTAGATTTCAAGCACCGACAACGCGGACATCAGCAGCACGAACCCAAGCAGGGTCCAATCGAAGTCGCGGAAGGAGAATAGACGGCCTTTCATTCTCCGCCTACTCTTTCAGGCCCGCGCGCAGGAATCCAGAAGTGGCCGCCGCGGAAGCTTGCCGTCGGTACACCCGGCGCTGATTTTCCACTCGGAGCACTCACAGTTGCCGCACTTGGCTTTTTCGCGGCGATCCCATCCTTATCACCCGGTGCCGAATAAACCGCGCCAACCTCGACCGCCGGTCGGGGCGCTTGGAGGTTGTGCTCGAGCCGCCGCTGCTTGTCCACATACGTTTCAATCACTTGTGCCGCCAGGTGCGCGGAACCCGCGCCCCAACCGCCATGCTCCCACAACACCACCACCACGATGTCCGGGTTGCGTCGGGGCGCTACGCCCACAAACCAGGCATTCGCGCGGCCGCTCTTGTCCTTGGAAACGCTTTTCGCGCCGAAGGAGTGATTCAGCACCTGCGCGGTTCCGGTCTTGCCCGCGAAGTCGATGCCGTCCAGATGCGAGGCATAGGCGGTTCCGCCTGTGGTGGTCGTAGCCGCCATACCGTCGGTGATCGTCTCCCAAGCAGCCGAGTCGATCGGAACCTCCGTCGCGCCCGAGCCCGGAAAAGTCTCCAGCACCGCCTGCTCATACTGCGCCGGCAGCTCATCGGCGAAGACCAAGTGCGGACGCTTGAAGCTTCCCCCGGAAGTGATGCCGCCGATGGCGCGTGCCAGCTGAATCGGCGTCAGCGCGACCGCGCCCTGTCCGATGCCGACCGAGATGGTTTCGCCTGCGTACCACTTCTCGTGGTAGTTGCGCATCTTCCACTCTTCACTCGGCATGACGCCTGAAGCCTCGTTCGGCAGGTCGATGCCGGTACGCTTGCCGATGCCCATCTTGTGAGCCCAGTCGGCGATCTTTTCTATCCCGAGACGCTGCGCCAGCGTGTAGTAGTAAGTGTCGCAGGAGAGCGGGATGGCGTTGTGGATATCCACATTGCCGTGGTGGGCGTCGTCCGAGAAAAAGTGGCCGTAGAAGCTCGCTCCGCCTTGGCAGTTCACCTTGAGCGTTTGCGCGACATTTTCTTCCAAGCCCGCGACCGACATGATGACCTTGAACGTAGACCCCGGCGCGAGCTGTGCCTGAATCGCCTTATTGAGCAGCGGATGGTCGGGGTCGGTCACCAGCTTGGTCCAGTCTTCCCGCCCGATCTTGACCGCGAACCGGTTCGGGTCGAACGCGGGCCGCGATACCATCGCCAACACCTCGCCCGTGTGCGGGTCCATGGCGATCATCGCCCCGTTGCGAGTGCCCATGGCATTTTCAGCCGCGCGCTGGATGTCGAGATCGATGGTTAAGCGCACATCCTTGCCGGGCACCGCCGGTTCATTGCCCAGCACTCCGACCTCGCGCCCGTGCGAGTCAACGAACACATCGTGCGAACCGTCGGTCCCGCGCAGCAGTTGGTCGTAGGTTTCCTCGATGCCCGATCGCCCCACCACGTCGCCGGGCTCGTAGTAGGCGTATTGCGCCTGCTGCAGCATATCCTCGCTCACCTCGCCGACGTAGCCGATGAGGTGCGCCGCGAAGCCGTCGCGCGGATACAGCCGGCGCTGCTCATGGATCAGTTCCAACTCCGGCAGCTCATCCGCGTGCGCCGCGATAAACTCCTGCTCATCGGGCGTGATGTCCTGCTTGAGCGGAATGGGTTTGTACTTCGACGTGATGCCGTACTTGCGGACCGCCGCCTCCACCTGCTCGACCTGCATGTGCAGCCCGTCCGCGATCTTCGGCAGATCGGCGCGGAAGTCGCGGCCTTGCTCGTGCACCAGAAAGCAAGAAACAGACGGGTAGTTGTCGACCACGAGCCGGCCTTGGCGGTCGAGCAAACGCCCGCGCGGGGCGAGGATCGGCACCTTGCGGACGCGGTTCGCCTCAGCCAGCGCGCGGTAGTTATTTTTGCCGACCACCTGCAAGCGCCACAAACCGGCGACCAGCACCAGCAAGATCCCGAAGATGATGTATTGGATGGCCGTGAGTTTCCCTGCCGGGATTTCTTCTTCGGGTTTGAGCATGGGTCTCCCTTAAAGATAACCATGTGCCGCCGCAAAGGCGAAGAAAAAGCATCAACGGTAACGTTACTCGGCTTACCGGCTGCCTCGGGCCAGGTCCAACAGCGCAAATAGAGCGACCCCCACCCCGGCATTCACGCCGCCGCGGAGCAGCTCATGCGTCGTGCTCCAACCCAGCGGCTGGGCCAGCAAACGCTCCACCACCACCCAGTACAGGCCGCTGTGCAGCAGCGAAAGTGCAAATGTGAACAGGAGGCGGGCCAGCGCGTTCTCGGTATCAATCCTGTTGCCGAGCAGCCCCGCGATGTAGCCCACCACCGTTTTCGAGACGCCGTACACACCCAGCGGCTCACGGGTGAGCCCGTCTTGCAAGATGCCGATCACCGCGCCCGAGCAGAGCCCCACCACCGGACTGCGCTTCGCGGTGGCGAAATAGATGACGAGCAACAGCGGCAGGTCCAGGATGCCGAGAAGCGCCAAGTGCACGGGCAGGAACGAGTCGAGGCCGATGGCGGCAATCGGCGCGAGGAGCACGATCCAGGATGGAAGCGTCGGCGCTTCGGTTTCCCTCCGGGTTGCTGCTTCCAAAGCCATGCTAGCGCCGCTCCTGCGGGGCCGCCGCTTGCGGCGGACGGGAGCCGTCATCCGGGACGAGCTCCGGCGCTTTCTTCCTAGGCGGCTTCGGAGGCGGCGTAGGCAGCGGGCCGTCCTCCACGACGCGCGTCGCAACGCCGGCCGGTTTCGGCGGGCTGCTTGGCGGCCGCACGGCCGAGGTCCCCGGGGCTGCCGGCGCTTTCGCTCCCGAAGCGGCTCCCGGGGCTGCGGCCGGTAGATGTGCCGCCTGCCCGGCAGCGTGCTGCGCGCCCGCTGTCTGTCCGGCAGTTCGGGCCGGAGCTGTTCCCGCAGGCTTGGACGGTGTTGTTGCACTCGTATGCGGCGCGTCCGATTGAGCGGGTACGACT
>CAXTSB010000153.1:0-270 GCA_964246845.1 uncultured Acidobacteriaceae bacterium | reverse complement strand
AATCCGGGCTGCCGCGGCCGCTTCCTGCGCGGCGCGGAAGGCGGGCGAAATTGACGGGCTGGGCGGAGCGGGTGTGCTTCCTTGCTCAACCGTCCGTTCCGTATCCGGCGTGCCTTCAGCCAGCGGCGCGCCGCGCGCCCCGGGCATCAGGTCGGCAGCCTTGGGCGCGGCTCCGGGCGAAAAGTGGTCCGGGTGCAGCGCGGAAGGCGGATGCAAGGGGGCCGCTGGCGAGTCCGCGGTCGCCGGCGACGCGCCGGGCGCGGCGGCGGG